>CAZKHF010000001.1:0-4527 GCA_964552445.1 uncultured Bradyrhizobium sp.
CGGCGACCTCGGCTATCGCGTCTTCGTCGTCGCCGACGCCTGCTGGGCGGTCGACCTAAACGGCCGCGACGGGCGCCGCTGGCCGGCGGAGCTCGTCCACGCGCTGTCGCTCGCGGCGCTCGACCGCGAGTGGGCGGAGATCGTCGATTGCGCGACGGCGCTCGCCGCGGCGCGGCTCGCCAAGGCGCGCGCCCGGCGGCAAGCCGCGCGCGCGCCGAAACGGGCGTCGAGGTCGTTGACGCAAACGTGCGACGCGACCGCCGGCGCGCCTCTTGCCATCGAGCGCCCAGTCGTGGCTATCTCCCCCGGGGGGCGCACGGGGGGGTCTGAGTTGGGGGCGTATTCGATCGCGCTGATTGGCGTCGGCAAGGTCGCCAGCGATCATCATCTGCCGGTCATCCTGAAGAGCCGCCGTTTTCGCCTTGCTTGCCTGGTCGGCCCGCAGCCTCCGCGATCCTACGGCGTTCCCCATTTCGGCGCGCCGGCCGAAGCCTACGCCGCGCTGCCTGAGATCGACGCGGTAGTGCTTTGCACGCCGCCGGCGGCGCGCCATGCGCTGGCGCTGGAGGCGCTCGCCGCCGGCAAGCACGTGCTGCTGGAGAAGCCGCCGGCGACGACGATGGCCGAGCTGCGCGACCTGACGACGCGCTTCGCCGAGGGCGGCCGCGTCGTCTTCGCCGCCTGGCATTCGCAGTACAACGCCGCTGTCGAAATCGCCAAGGCGAGGCTCGCAGGGGCTAAGCTGCGCCGCCTCGCCGTCGACTGGCGAGAGAACGTGCGGCGCTTCCACCCTCGCCACCAATGGATTTGGGACGCCGGCAATTTCGGCGTCTTCGACGCCGGCGTCAACGCGCTGTCGATCCTGACCAAGATCGTTCCTGAAGCGATCTTCGTCAAAAGCGCCGAGCTGTTCTATCCCTCCAACCGCGACGCGCCGATCGCCGCCTCGCTGGTCTTCGCCAGCCCGGCCGCCGCGGACGACCACGCGCGTCTGTCCGCGCGCTTCGACTGGCGCCACGAGGGCGAGCACCTCTGGAACATCGACGTCGAAACGGCGGCGGGCGAACGGCTGGCGTTGCGGCGCGGCGGCGCCGAGCTGTCGATCGACGGCGTGCTCGCCTGCGAGGCCGAGAGGCGCGAATACGAGCAGATCTACGAGCACTTCGCCGCCCTGCTCGACGCCGGACGCGGCGCAGCGGATCCCGCGCCGTTCCAGCTCGTCGCCGACGCCTTCATGGTCGGCTCGCGGCGCGTCGTCGAACCGTTCGAGTGGTGAGGCTTGCGTCGATGGACCGCCTTACGACGCCAGATAGGGCTGGATGAGCGCGAGATCGGCCGCGCCGAGGCGGTCGCTCGCCGTCCACGCCTGGTGCCAGTAAGGGTAAATGAGCGTCGGCTGGCTCGCCTTGTCGAGCCGCGACCGCTCTTCCGGCGTCAGCGTCACCTCGACGCAGCCGAGGTTGTCGCGGAACTGCGCTTCGGTGCGGCCGCCGATGATCACCGTGGTGACGGCGGAGCGGCCGAGCAGCCAGGCGAGCGCGACCTGCGCCGCCGAGACGTTGCGCGCCTCGGCGATCGCGACCAGCACGTCGACGATGTCCCACAGCTTCCCCTCGTCGGCGATCGGCGGCTCCTTCCACCCCGCCTTCAGCCGCGTGCCTTCGGGCGCCGCTTTGTTGCGGCGATGCTTGCCCGATAGCAAGCCGCCGGCGAGCGGGCTCCACACCAGCACGCCGAGCTTCTGGTCGATCGAGATCGGGATCAATTCGTATTCGGCCTCGCGCGCCTGCAGCGTGTAGTGGATCTGCTGCGACACGAACGGGATGCGGCCTTCGCGGCGCGCGATCTCGAGCGCCTTCATCACGTGCCAGCCGGAGAAGTTGGAGCAGCCGACGTAGCGCACCTTGCCGGCGCGCACGAGGCTGTCGAGCGCCTCCAGCGTCTCCTCGAGCGGCGTCTGCCCGTCCCACTGGTGGACCTGGTAGAGATCGATGACGTCGGTGCGCAGGCGCTTCAAGCTCGCTTCGCACGCCTGGATGAGATGCCAGCGCGACAGCCCGCGATCGTTGGGGCCCGGCCCCATGGCGAAGCGCGCCTTGGTGGCGATCAGCATGCCAGGCTTGCGCTTGCCCGCCATCGCCTCGCCGACGATCTCCTCGGCGAGCCCGCCGGAGTAGACGTCGGCGGTGTCGATGAGATTGACGCCCGCGTCGGCGACCAGATCGATCAGCCGGCGCACCTCGTCGAGCGTGATGGCGCCGATCCTGGCGAAGCCGCCCTGCCCGCCGACCGTCATCGTGCCCATCGTCAGCGCCGAAACCTTCAGGCCGGAATTGCCGAGCTGTCGATATTCCATGGCTGTCCTCCTTAGGATGAGGTCGAGGCGATCGCCGCGGAGTCCGCGAGGCGGCCGGCCGTCGAGCAGCGGGCTCGCCGCCGTCTCCCATCCGCTCGTCGCCCGCAAAGCAAGACCACGCTAGGATCGACGGACCTGGTTTTCGGCGAACCCCGGGCGTGAATGCTCATTGCTAACATGCCAGTCGCGCAGTTGTCACGCCGGGAGAGATCACGAACCCGAGAGCCTCGCGCGCCCCAGCGCTGTGGCCGCGACTACAGGGGCGACGTCGCGAGAGCGTCGAGGCGGCGCCCGCTCTTGCCGCCGGTGGCGAAAGAGTCCAATGTCCGCGCCGTTCGCGCAGCCCGAGCTCGGGAGTTCACTCGTGACCGCCGCGTCTTCGTCGTCTTTCGTTCGCCGCGCCGCCGTTGCGGCGCTGTTCGTGGCCTTTTGCGCGGCCGGCGCCGCCAAGGCGCAGACCCCGCCGCAACCCGACCGGACCGTCGACATGGCGGCGGTGCTGCAGCCGGGGCCGCTGCCGGAGCTGTCGATCGGCGACGCCGGCGCCGTCCCGGTGGTTGAGTACGGCTCGCTCACTTGCTCGCATTGCGCGACTTTCGCCGTCCAGGTGCTGCCGCAGTTCACCAAAGACTACGTCGACGCCGGCAAGGTCCGCTTCATCTTCCGCGAGTTTGCGCGCAACCCGCTCGACGCCGCCGCGTTCGTGCTCGCGCGCTGCGTCGGCGACGACAAGGCGTTGGCGACGATCGACCTGCTGTTCGCCGAGCAGGACAAGTGGGCGTTCGTCAACAATCCGCTCGACGCGCTGATCGGCGCCCTCCGCCCGACCGGCATGACCCATGACCGGGCGATCGCCTGTCTCAAGGACCAGGCGAAGGCCGACGCGATGAGCAAGATCGTCCAGACCGCAGAGGCGACGGTCAAGATCAACGGCACCCCGACCTTCGTCATCAACGGCAAGGTCTATGAGGGCGAGCTGACGCTGGATCAGCTCAAGGCGATCCTGCAGCCGCCGGCGAAGTAACCCGCGCCGGCGCCCGCGCCGCCCTCGCCCTCACCACTGCAGCCACTTTCGCCCGGCGAGCGTGCCCGCGGCGACGACGATCAGCGTCGCCAGCGGATACCAGCTCGCCACGAACAGCGGCGAGTCGTCGGTGCAGTTGGTCGCGTAAATGGTCGCGGCGATCCCCGCCGCGGCGGCGCCGGCGAGCGCGCCGGTCAGCGCCGGATATTGCGGCGCGCCCGCGCGCATGGCGGCGATCAGCCCGGCCAAAGGCGGGATCGACATCAGCGGGATCAGCGTCAGGCAGTGCAGCGCGTTGTGGCCGACGAGGCGCGCGCCCCAAAGCTCGGGCGGCGTGACCGCGAGCTCGACCGCGACCGCGCCGATGAGCAGCGCGAACGGCGCGAGCAGCGTCGCGACCAGCGCGCGCGGCCGCGCCTCGGGGCTGAGCAGCCGCCAGGCGAGCAGCGCGCTCGGCGCGAGCAGCGCCAGCGCGTCGACGAACTTGAGGTCGAAACGGATGGTGCGCGCCGCCGCGGCGAAGTCCGCGCGAGGCCCGAGCGCCGTCATGAACAGCGTCGCGCTGATCGCCGCGCCGACGACAAGCGCCAGCGCCACCCGGCCGCCGAGCCGCGCCGGCGGCGCGGCGGGCGCGGCGGCGAGCGCGTTGATGAGTTCGGCGGTCTTCATTGCGTCGCGCTCCGCCAGGCCGCGGCGAGGGCCTTCAGGGCCCGATGCAGCGCCACCCGCACCGCCACCTCGCTCATCGACAGCCGCGTCGCGGTGTCGGCGATCGACTGGCCGTCGAGCGAGATCGAGGCGACGATGTCGCGCTGGCGCGGCGTGAGCTTGACCATCAGCCGCTCGACGTCGGAGCGCAGATGCGGGTCCTCGCCTTCCGGAGCGGCGAGAACCGCCTCGAAATCCTCGATCGGCTCGGCGCGGCGCACGCCGCGCCGGCGCAGCGCGTCGACAATCTTGTGGCGCGCGATGGCGTTGACCCAGGGGGCGAGCCGCGGCCCGCGGTCCCAGGTGCCACGCTTCAGATGGATCGCCAAAAGAGTTTCCTGCACGACATCCTCGATATCCGCGTCGCCGGCGCGCGCGCGCCAGAACGCGCCGCGCGCCATCGCGCGCACCGCGCGACCGATCTCCTCGAGCAGCCGCC
>CAZKHF010000001.1:4627-23848 GCA_964552445.1 uncultured Bradyrhizobium sp.
AACGCGCCGCGCGCCATCGCGCGCACCGCGCGACCGATCTCCTCGAGCAGCCGCCGGTAGGCCGCCTCGTCGCCGGCGAGCGCCGCGCGCATCGCCGCGGCCCATTTGTCGTCGCCGGGACCGTCGGCCGCTTTCACGTCCATTCGACTTTCGTCCCGTCGCGCCCGCCCGTTACGCGCCGGCGGCGCGAATTTGGCCAAAACCGCCCTGCGCGTCGCGACGGCTGTAACACGGGGCGGGCCCGCCGCGAAGACGGCGGCGAACCCCTCTCGGAGACCGCCCATGTCGAACCCGCCCCCCGCCTCGGCGCGCGTCGCCGCGCCGCTTCCCAGCCGCGCCGGCGTCGGCCTCAAGGCCGAGCATTTCGATCAAATCCTCGCCGAGCGGCCCGACGTTGGCTTCTTCGAGGTCCACGCCGAGAACTACATGGGCGACGGCGGACCGCCGCATCGCCGCCTTGAGGCGATCCGCGCCCGCTATCCGCTGTCGCTGCACGGCGTCGGCCTGTCGATCGGCGCGCCGCGGCCGCTCGACAAGGCCCACCTCAAGCGGCTCGCGACGCTGATCCGGCGCTACCAGCCCGGCCTCTTCTCCGAGCACCTCGCCTGGTCGAGCCACGACGAAGGCTTCCTCGCCGACCTGCTGCCGCTGCCCTTGACCGCCGAGACGCTGGCGACGGTCGCCGACCATATCGACGAGACCCAGGAGGCGCTCGGCCGCCGCATGCTGCTCGAGAACCCATCGACCTACCTGCGCTTCGGCGAAAGCGACATCCCGGAGACCGACTTCCTCGCCGAGGTCGCGCGCCGGACCGGCTGCGGCCTCTTGCTCGACGTCAACAACGTGTTCGTCAGCGCGACCAACCACGGCTTCGATCCCGTCGCCTATCTCGCGCGTTTCCCCTGGCGCCATGTCGGCGAGATCCACCTCGCCGGCTATGCCGAAGGCGAGGACGACGCCGGCCGGCCGCTGTTGATCGACGCCCACGATTCGCCCGTCCGCGCGTCCGTCTGGGCGCTCTACCGCGAGGCGATCCGCCGCCTCGGGCCGGCGCCGACGCTGGTCGAGTGGGACAACGACGTCCCCGCCTGGCCGGTCCTGTTGGCCGAGGCGCGCCGCGCCGAGGCGGCGATGGCGCGCGCCGTCGAGACGGGAGCGCTCCGCCATGCCGTTTGAGGCGACCATCGAGGCTTTTGCGCGGGCGCTCGGCGATCCGGCGCGGCCCGCCCCGGCGCAGACATTCGGCCGGGATGGACGGCCCGACGCGCGCCGCTTCGCCGTCTACCGCAACAATGTCGCCGCCGCGCTGATCGGCGCGCTGGAGGCGCGCTTTCCGGTCGCGCGAAAGCTGGTCGGCGACGCGTTCTTTCGCGCCATGGCGGGCGCCTTCGTCGCCGTCGAGAAGCCGTCGACGCCGCTCTTGATCGGCTACGGCGCCGGTTTCCCCGCTTTCGTCGCCCGCTTTCCGCCGGCGCGCGAGATCGCCTATCTCGCCGACGTCGCGCGGCTCGAGAACGCCTGGGTCGAGGCCTACCACGCGGCCGACGCTCCGGCGCTCGATCTCGCCGCGCTCGCCGCCGTCGCGGCGTCGGATCTCGCCGGGCGGCGTTTCGCGCCGCATCCAGCGGCGCGGCTACTGCGCTTCGCCTCCCCCGCCGCGTCGATCTGGGCCGCCCATCAGGGCGACGGCGAGCCGCGCCCGCCGGACGCCTGGCGAAGCGAGGATGCGCTCGTTGCGCGGCCCGAGGCCGAGGTGGTCGTGCGCGTCCTGCCGCCGGGCGGCTTCGCCTTCGCCGGCGCGCTGCTCGCCGGCGCGAGCCTCGGCGAAGCGGCCGAAGCGCGCGCCGACGACAGCTTCGATCCCGGCGCCCATCTCGTCGGTCTGGTCGAGGCCGGCGCGTTCCGTTCCCTCGCATGAAGGAGGCCCCGCGATGACCGCCGAAACCGCCGCCGCGCCGCTCCGGCGCGCCAATCCCCTCGCCCGCTTCACCAGCGCCATGTTCGGCGTCCTGCCCGCCTCGCTGAGCGCGCTCGGGCTGAGAATCGCGCTCGCCGTCCCCTTCTGGAATTCGGGGATGACGAAGTGGGACGGCTTCCTCACGCTCTCGTTCGGAGCGCGACAGTTGTTCGTCGACGCGTTCAAGCTCCACTGGTTCGGCGCCGAATATCCGTTCCCCTATCCCGACGTCGTCGCGCTGACGTCGGCGCTCGGCGAAACCGTCCTGCCGGTCCTGCTGGTCGTCGGCCTGGCGACGCGTTGGGCTGCGCTCGGCCTCCTCGTCATGACGGCGGTGATCGAGCTCGTCGTCCCCGACGGCTGGGCCAATTTCCACCTGCCTTGGGCGGCGATGGCGCTGGCGATCATGACCTTCGGGCCTGGCCGGATCGCGCTCGATCGACTGGTTGGGCTCGACCGCGGCTAGCGGCGCGCCGCTCCCTTCACGCCTCGATCGCAACGAGGATTTCGGCGGTCGAGCGGATGCGCGAAATACGAGGAAGAATCTTCTCGATCGAGAATTTGTGCAGGTCCTCGCCCATGCTGCTCGACGCGTCCTCGGCGACGATGACGGCATAGCCGAGCTGCCAGGCTTCGCGCGCCGTCTGCTCGACGCCGTAATTGGTGGCGACGCCGCCGAGGATGATGGCGTCGATCCCGCGCCGGCGCAGCTGCAGGTCGAGCTCGGTGCCGTGGAAGGCGCCCCACTGGCGCTTGACGATGACGAAGTCGGCCGGCAGCGCGGCGATCTCCGGAACGAAATCCGCCCAGTCGGGCGGGACGGCGCCGGTCGCGCTCAACGTCGCGTCGACCGGCTGGCGCAGCCGGTCGGCGCCGTCGGCGGAATAGGCGACATGAACCGGCGCGACCACGCCGCCCGCGCGCTTGAGGCTGACGCCGAGCCGCACCGCCTTGTCGACCACCTCGGCCGCGCCGTGCGGGGCGAGCGGCCGCGCCAGAATCCCTTTCTGCAGGTCGATGAGCACGAGCGCAGCGGTCTTCGGGTTGAGGTTGAGCATCGTCAACGACTCCTTAGGCGCGGCGGCGTAGCGATTTTCGCGCCGCCGCGCTTTGAGGTTAAGCGCGATCGTCGACGTTTTCTCGCAGGCGCGGCGGCGACGCGGCGAGAATTCGCGCCCGCTGCGACGTTTCGCCGCGGAGCGGTTTTCGTCCAGGGAAGCGACGAATGGGAATTGAAACAATTCTCATTTCTGGTCGATGGGCTTGCAATCTTGGTCGTCCGGGGTAACTGCTCGGCCGCCGTGAATGAGACCAGCCGAGGATTTCTTGATGTCGACAAGCGCCGTCGCCGCCCGCAGCTTCAACTGGCGACGCTTTCTCGTCGTCTTCGGCCCCGGGCTGGTGGTCATGCTCGCCGACACCGACGCCGGCAGCGTCATCACCGCGGCGCAAAGCGGCGCCCAGTGGGGCTACAGCCTGCTGCTTTTGCAGTTCATCCTCATCCCGATCCTCTACATCGTCCAGGAGCTGACGGTGCGGCTCGGCGCGGCGACCGGCCTCGGCCACGCCGAGGCGATCAAGCGCTACTTCGGCGCCGGCTGGGCCTGGGTGTCGGTCGGCACGCTGGTCGTCGCCTGCGTCGGCGCGCTGCTCAGCGAGCTTTCCGGCCTGGCGGGCGTCGGCAATCTGATGGGCGTTCCGGCGCCGGTGACCCTCGCGCTGGCGGTGACGGCGCTGCTGATCGTCGCCTTCACCAACAGCTATCTCACCGTCGAGCGCATCGCCATCGTCGTCGGCGGCTTCGAGCTGGTGTTTCTGATCGTCGCCTTGCTGGCGCGGCCGAGCCTCGGCGAGATCGCCTCGGGCGCGATCGCCATTCCGATCGGCGATGCGAGCTACCTCTATCTCGCCTCGGCCAACATCGGCGCGGTGATCATGCCGTGGATGGTGTTCTTCCAGCAGTCGTCGGTGGTCGAAAAGAGGCTGACGGTCGAGGATCTGCCCCAGGAGCGCGCCGACACGGCGATCGGCGCGGTGGTGACGCAGCTCATCATGGCGGCGGTCTTGATCGCCGTCGCGGCGACGCTCGGCAAGGGCGGCGGCGACCACGCGCTAAACACCATCGAAGAGATTTCCGGCGCGATCACCCCGTTCATCGGCGGGTTCGGCGGCAAGCTCTTGCTCGGCCTGGGCATGACCGGCTCGGCGCTGGTCGCCACCATCGTCGTCACCTTGACCGCGGCGCGCACGCTCGCCGAAGTGCTCGGAGTCAAGCACAAGCTGGAGGATGAGCCGCGCGAGGCGCCTTGGTTCTACGGCTTCTATGCCGCGGCGCTGATCATCGCCGCTGTGGTGGTCGGCTCCGGCGTCAACCTGGTGTCGCTCAGCGTCGGCGTGCAGGTGATGAACTCGCTGTTGCTGCCGATCGTGCTCGGCTTCCTCTACCTCCTGGCGCGGCGGCTGCCCGGCCCCTACCGGCTCAAGGGCGCCTACGGAGCGTTCTGCGGCGCGGCGATCCTGGTCACGGTGGTCTTCGGCGTCTATTCCGGCCTCGCCGGGCTGTGGAGCTAGGGCGCGCTACAGAAGCCGAAGATGAGAACGCCGCGAGCTGGACAATCAAGGCGCGAGGCGCTTTGAAAGCGACAGGTTAGAAACGTCGCCGGCGCCCCTCGGGCGAACTTCCGCGCGACGCAAGTCAAGTCGAACGCAGGCGCGACGGCGCCGCCAAGCGACTCCGCCCCCACCCTCGAACCCTGCAATCGCCATCTTCGCGCGCGCTCCGCGCCCCCCGCCGACGCGTCCGTCAATCCGCCCAATCCAAGCCCCCTGTTTTATCCGGGCCGGCATGGGATTTCGCTCTGCCCTGCAGGCGACGTCTTTACAGGGTTGCGAGGGTATGTTAACGTTCACACATAGGGACGGAAACGAGAAAAGTGGCCTCAAGGGCGCAAAACATGTCCGTGGCGCTGGAAATGCGGGGAGTCTCCAAGCGGTTCCCCGGAGTGGTGGCGCTCGACCGCGTCGATCTGGCGGTGGCCAAGGGGGAAATCCACGCGATCGTCGGCGAGAACGGCGCGGGCAAATCGACCCTGATGCGCATCCTGTCGGGGGCTTCGCTGATGGACGAGGGCGAAATCCGTCTCGACGGAGCGCCCGTTGAGATCCCGAATTCGCAGGCGGCGATCAATCTCGGCATCGGCACCGTTTATCAGAACCTCAACCTGATCAAGGATCTGACGGTCGCCGAAAACATCTACATGAACCGCTTCCCGAAACGCGGCGCGTTCATCGACCGGGCCGCGATCGAGGAAGGATCCCGCAAGGTCCTGGAAATGATGGACTGCGCCATCGCGCCGGACGCGATGGTCGATCGCCTGTCCGTCGCCGATCAGCAGATGATCGCGATCGCCCGCGTCCTCGCCAACAAGATCGGCATCCTGATTCTCGACGAGCCGACCTCGTCGCTGAGCGCCACCGAGGCGGACAACCTCTTCGCCAACATGCGCCGTCTGAAAGGGCTCGGGGCTTCGATCATCTTCATCAGCCACCACATGGACGAGATTTTCGCCGTCGCCGAATCCGTCACCGTGCTGCGCGACGGTCGCCGCGTCGGCAGTTGGCCGATCGGCGAGCTCGACGAACGGACGCTGGTCCATCACATGGTCGGCCGGGAAGTGGCGGACATGTTCCCCAAGGCCGCCGTTCCGATTGGCGACACGGTGCTGGCGGCCGAACACATGAGCGTCGCGGGCGTGGTCGACGACGTCTCCCTTTCGGTGCGCAGGGGAGAAATCCTGGGGATCGGCGGATTGGTCGGCGCCGGGCGCACGGAGCTGGTCAAGTCGCTGTTCGGCGCGATCCCGGGATGCTCGGGCGAAATTTATCTCGAAGGCCGAAAGGTTGAAATCCGCAGTCCCGAGGACGCGGTCCGCTGCGGGCTCGCCTTCATTCCCGAAAATCGCCGCGACGAGGGGCTGCTGACCGAGTTTTCCATCGAAGACAATATCGGTTTGACCAATATATGGAATCTCAGCAGGTACTATATCGTCAATGCAAAGGAGCAGCTGCAGATCACCGCAGACGCCATCCGGACGATGGACATCAAGGCACCGTCCGGGAAGCAGCTCGTCAAGAACCTGAGCGGAGGGAACCAGCAGAAAGTCGTGCTTGGTCGCTGGTTCTCGCGTCATCCGAAGGTGATCATCTTCGACGAGCCGACCCGCGGGATCGATGTCGGGGCGAAAGCGGAAATCTACCGGAAGATCGGCGAACTGGTTCGGACCAGCGTCGGCGTCATCATCGTCTCGTCTGAGCTGCCCGAGCTGATGGGGATCAGCGACCGCATCCTGGTCCTGAATAAGGGGCGGATGACCGGCGAATTCAAGAGAAGCGAGTTCGCCGCCGAGCGGATCATGTTGGCCGCGACGGCGACCTCCTTGCAATAGCAGACTTTCTTCAAAGGGTTGCCAACATGATGTCAAACATCGGCCAGGCGTCTACCGTCAAAACGGGCAGAGTTTCGCTCGGCCGTTTGCGCGGAACCGGGTCCCTGATCGCCTTGCTGCTGATCATGGTGGTGTTTTCGCTCAGCTCGTCGGCGTTCCTTCAGATCAACAACCTGATGAACATCATCGTGCAGGTCGCGGTGATCGCGGTCATCGCCTCCGGCTCGATGTTCGTCATCCTGACCGGCGGCATCGACTTGTCGGTGGGCGGCGTGCTGGCGCTATCGGGGGTGCTGGCGGCCAGCGTGGTGCACGGAACCGGCAGCTCCGCCTTGGCGATCGCGACCTGCCTCGGCGTGTCGCTGTGTTTCGGGCTCCTGGCCGGCGCGTTGGTGGCCTATGGGCGGATCCCGCCGTTCGTTTGCACGCTCGGCACCATGTCGATCGCCCGGGGCGTCGCCTTCGTCTATTCGGGCGGCATCCCGATCAGCGGCTTCCCGGCGGCGTTTCGTTTCCCCGGAGCGGGCTACGTCGCCGGCGTGCCGATGATGGTGATCATTCCCATCGTCATTTACGTCATCCTCTATTTCGTTCTGCGCAGCACGCCGTTCGGCAAGATCGTCTACGCGATCGGCTCCAACGAGGAGGCGACCAGGCTCACCGGCATCAACACCCGGAAGTACAAGCTGATCGTCTACGCGTTGGCCGGGCTTCTGACCGGCATCGGCGCCCTGCTCTACATCGCCCGCATCAACTCCGGCCATCCGGGCTCCGGCAACGGTTACGAGCTCAACGCGATCGCGGCCGTGGTGATCGGCGGGACCAGCCTCAGCGGCGGCCGGGGATCGATCGTCGGGACGATGATCGGCGCGCTCATCATGGGAGTCATCAGCAATGGCCTGAACCTCATGAACATCGACCCCTATTTCCAAAACGTCGTTCTTGGCGCGGTGATCATCTTGGCGGTTATGATTGATCAGCATTCTCAAAAGTAAAATCACACGATGATCGGCGTACCGGGAAACTAGTGGCACGAATGCGCTGGGAAAGAGAAACGTCAATCCCAGTGAGAGCAAGGAGGAAATCATGGTATCGAAGATGTTACTGGCGGCCTTGGGGGTGGCGGTTCCCTTGGCTCTGGCGTCTGGACCCAGCGAGGCGAAGGATATTCTCCTCGGATACGAAGTCCAGGACCTCGGCAATCAGTACTGGGTGTCCGTCGCGCAGGGCGTGAAGGACCAGGCCAAGGCGCTCGGCGTTCAGGTCGTCGTCATGGACGCCCGCACCGACGCGGCGCGCGAGCTGTCGAACACCGACGACATGATCCAGAAGAAGGTCGACGCGATCCTGCTGTCGCCGTGGGATCCGGACTCTGGCGCCAACGCCGTCGCCGCCGCCAACAAGGCGAAGATTCCGGTGTTCGTGCTCGACATCGGCGTCACCAGCGGCGCCATCGAAAGCCTGGTGGTGTCGGACAACCTGGAAGGCGGACACATGGCGGGCGACTACATCGCCAGCTTGATCCCCGCCACCGCGGAAGTGGCGCATATCCGCTGTCAGCCGGGCTACGTGATCCCCGCTCTGCGCGGCCAGGGCTTCAAGGAAGTCATGGACAAGAAGGGCATCAAGATCGTCGCCACCCAGGCCGCGGATTCGCAGCGGGCGAAAGGCATGGACGTGATGCAGAACATCCTCCAGGCCCATCCCAACCTCGCCGCGGTGTTCAGCGAGAATGACGAGATGGCCCTGGGCGCGATCGAGGCGATCGCCGCCGCCGGCAAGTCCGATCAGGTCAAGGTCGTCGGCTTCGACGGGACCAAGGACGCGCTGGCGGCGATCAAGGAAGGCCGCATGGCCGGAACGGTGGCCCAGCAGCCTTACGAGATGGGCAAGATGGGCGTGTCGGCGGCCATTGCTTTCCTCAAGGACGGCAAGCATCCGGAAAAGCAAACCTACGTTCCCGTCAAGCTTCTGACCAAGGATAACCTTCCGAAGTAAATGTAGGCGAGCGGGAGGCGGGTCTTCATCGTGAAGGTATGACCCGCCTCTCCGCGATCGGTTGTTGTTCGGCGCGCGCGAAAGGCTTTCTTCGCCGGGAAAGCCGCGAGGCGGAGCTTCGCCGCGCGCGCCGTCTTTCACGACGGCCGAAAGAAGACCGTCGGGAGCAGGCGCCATGGGCTTTTCACTCTTTCCGTCCCTCGGCCGGGACGAACTCGCCCGTCGGGTGGGCAGCCTGGACCAGTTAGGCGGGGCCACGCGCATGACCTTCACCGAAGGACCGGCCCGTCAGATGGAAGCGATCGAGGTCCGTTCCGGCGGCGGCCTCGCATTCCAGATCCTGCCCGACCGCGGCATGGGACTCGGGCTCGCAAGTCTGTGCGGCGTTCCGCTGTGCTGGGTGTCCGCCGCCGGCGCCGTAGCGCCGTGGTACTACAATCCGGTTGGCGGCGGCTGGCTCCAGTCCTTCGGCGGCGGCTTGATGACCTCTTGCGGGCTAACCAACGTCGGCTCCGCCTGTCGAGTCGACGGGATCGAGGTGGGGCTGCACGGACGGATGTCTCACACCGCCGCGCGCGACGTCGCCATCGAACGCCGCTGGATCGGCGACAGCCATCACGTCTCCGTCAGCGGGACGATTCTCGACTATGCGGTCCTGGGGCCGGCGTTGGAAGCGCGGCGAACTTATCGCGTCGTTCTGGGTGAAAACCGTATCTGGCTGCACGACGAGGTCGCCAACCCGGGGCCGCGGCCGCAACCGCTGTTCCTGCTCTATCATTTCAACTTCGGCTATCCGCTTCTTTCCGAAACCGCCGTTCTCGACATCGCGCCCCGGGAAACGGTGACGGCGAGGGACCCGGCTTACGCGGAAGCCGCCGCCGACTGGCGCCGGCTCGACGCGCCCCGCTTTGGCGCGGAGGAACGCGTTCTCCATCATCGGCTTTGCGGCGGCGACGAGACTGAGGCGCGGATCCGGCTGGAAAACCAGGTTGGCGACGCGCGGCTCGCCGTTGAGATGACCTTTCCGCTCGCCGCCCTCTCCCATCTGACGGAATGGAAGATGATGGGAGAACGGGAATACGTGCTGGGGCTGGAGCCGGGAACCTGTTTCGCGTCGGGACGGGAAGACGCGCTGGCGCGGGGCGACGTCGAAATCTTGGCGCCGGGCGCGACCAAGGCGGTCGATCTCTCCCTGTCGTTCTCGCTGACGCCGAACCGGAGCGCCTGAGGCGATGGACCGGCCGCCCTCAGGATCACGCTATCCGCCGCACCGAACCTCGGACGATGAGGTCCGACGTGAGGTCGAAAGCGGGAATTTCGGTCGTCTTGCCGAGCCGGTTCAGCATCCGGTAAGCGGCGAGAGCCCCCATGTTTCGCCGAGGATTGTCGACCGTCGTCAACGGCGGGCTGATCAGCCGAGAAAACGAAATGTTATCAAAGCCGACGATCGACGCGTCGCCAGGGATCGAAAGGCCGTTTTCCAGCGCCTGCTGGATAAAGCCCAAAGCCATCACGTCGTTGGTGGAAAAATAGGCGGTTGGGCGCCGCTCCAGTTTGGAGAAGTACTCGAATGCGGTGACGCCATCCTCGAACGAGAAGCCGCAGAAAAACAGATAACGGTCGTTGATCGGAATTCCGTGTTTCTTGAGCGCCGCCAGATAGCCGGTCTTGCGCCGGAGGTTAGCCATCACGTTCTGCGGCCCGCCGATCAAGCCGATGTCCCGGTGGCCGTTCTCGATCAAGTATTCGACCGCCTTCTGGGCGCTGTTTTTGTTGTCAACATAGATGTGATCGACAGAATCGGACGTGACGCGGCGATCGACGACCAGAACCGGTATCCGAGCGCTAAGAAATTCCAAGTACGCCGTCTCGGCGCGCGGGCAGTAGAGGATAACGCCGTCCGCGATTCGCCCCAGCGCGCGCTCAGCGATTTCCTTTTCGTTGTCGATTCGGCCGTCTGTGTCGGCGAAAATCGAGCGAAACCCGTGCTGACTGAGCACGTTTTCCGTCCCCTTGATCATCTCTGAGAAGAAAGGATTTTCGATATCCGGAATGACAAGCAGAATGTTGTTGGTTCTACTCTTATGAAGACTTCTGGCGATCTCGTTCGGTCTGTAATCGAGTTCTGCAATAACGGACTCCACTATCTTTCTGGTATTAGAATTCACATATCCCGAGTTCTTCACAACACGAGAAACAGTCATTACCGAAACGTTTGCCAGGCGAGCAATATCCTTAAGAGTAGTCACCATATTTCCTGCTTCTGGAGCTTTGTGAATAGGGACGCAGAAAATAACATACCGCGAGCTTACTCACTGTCAAGCCGCGCTTTCTCCGGAGTGGAATTTGGACCGGCGCGCCGGGGCCAAGGCGGGAGAGTGGGAAGGCCCCGCGACCAACGGTGAGAGCGCAATCGAGAACGGATGTCCGTCCGTGGTCCGATGATGGAGCTGAAACATGACCTTAACCGATACGAAGGACCGGGTTCTGCAAGAACTCGCGAAAAACGACGGTCTGCTGGCGATGAAACCCTGCTGGGTCACCCGGGATTTCCTGCCTCCCGGAAAGCGGCTGGGGCTGACGGAAGCGGAATACGACGCCGGCGACCGCGGTTACATATGCGAGCGGTGGATCGTTTCGGAGACCCAGGCCGACAACGCGATCTTCACGCCCCAGGAAGGCCAGTCGTTCATCAAGATGTCGTCCGGGGCGCCGATCCCGCTGGTCGAGGCCCTCAAGGCGTGCCGCGAAGCGTTGCTGGGCGAGGCGTACGCGAAAAAGCACGCCGGTCTCGACCGGCTGCTGAAGATTTACGACTACAAGAAGCGTCTCTTCTATCACATTCACCAGCAGAAAGCGGACGCCGCAAAGATCGGAATGAACTCTAAGGAAGAGGCGTATCACTATCTCGATGCCGACCTCGGCGCCCATCCTGAAACCTTCTTCGGCGTCCATCCCTACATCGTAAAGGAGGGGCGTCAGGCGGAGATTTTCCTACCGTACCTGCAGAACTGGAACGGCGGCGAGGACATTCTCCAGCACGCGCGGGCCTATCTCAACGTCATCGGCGAGGGGTTCCATCTGCCTCCCGGCGTCTTGCATGCTCCAGGAACCGCGCTGACGCTCGAACTTCAGGAATCCTCGGACATCATGGCCGTGCTTCAAGCCGATATCGAGGGGACCCGCATCGACAAGGCGCTCCTCACCAAGCACGTGCCGGCCAACGAGCTGGCGACCAAGAAGGAACGAGCGGTTCTCGACCAGGTCGATTGGGAAGCCTGCGCCGATCCCTATTTCTACGAGAACCACCGTCTGCATCCGCTGCCGGTCGCCGAACCGCAGCCGCACGGCGTGGTCGAAGAATGGATCTGGTACAGCTCAACGCGCTTCAGCGGAACTCGCATCACCCTTCAGCCCGGCGCCAGCATGGTCAGCCGGGGCCTGGGCGTGCATGGTCTGTTCGTCTGGAAGGGCGTGGGACAAGTCGACGCTTTCCCGGTCGAAGGTCAGAGGGTTTCGCTGACCGATTCCCGCGACGAATTCCTGATCGCTCACGACAAGGCGGCGAAGGGAACGACGATTCGCAATACCGGTTCGGAACCGATGGTCGCCTTCAAATTCTTCGGACCGGAGATCAACGACGCGATCGTCCCCTACGTCAAGAAGGTGAAGTAGACGCGCACAGCGGGGCCGAATAAAGCGAATTCTTGGCGGAAAGGCCGCCGCTCGCTCATCCTCCAATGACGTAGCCAGAGGCTGCGCCTGCCGTTGGCGCTGTCAGCATGTGGGCGACGCGAAGGCGTCGTCCATCATCTCCACGGCCTCCGCGTCGACAGGCATCGCCGCGGTTAGGCCATCCCTGAAGCGGCATGATAACCTCCCGCGATCGCGAGACTTCATCCGTTCGGGAGGGGCGGCGGTCGCATCATGATCAATATCGACGCGCTCTCCAGCCCGGAAGCAGTCGAGGCCCGCGTCATCTACGTCGTCGGCGAGGGCGATCTTCGCGTCCTCCAGACGCAGCCGCAGCCGATCGGCGCCGTCGCCGACGCCGAAGGAAGGCTCCGATCGTGACAAAACGTCCGAACGATCCCGCCGGCGCGCCGGCCGACGGCGGCGATTCCGCCGAGCGGCGACCGCCGGGGCGCCGGCGCCTGATCGGCGCCGCTGGGCGGTTCGGCATCGGCGCCGCGATCGGCGCCGGGCTGGTGGCCCGCTCGGCAGTGCGCGGCGGCGCCGATTTCATTCTCGCGCTCAACGCCGGCCGGGTACGGGTGATGGGGGCGCCGTCGGCCGTCTGCATGCTGCCCATTCACGACAGCAACGCCTTCGTGGCGGAATTCGCCCGCAGGGAGATCCTCGGACGAGTCGACGTTCCGGTGCTGTTCGGCGCGTCGACCTTCGACCCGCGCGCCGACATCCCGGCCCTGGTCAGGCAAATCGGCGCCTGGGGCTTCGACGGAGTGATCAATTTTCCCACCGTCGTCCTGCTCGATCCGGAAGCCGGCGCCGGCATGGCGAGATATGGGCTCGGCTGGCGGCGCGAGATTGAGCTGATCGCCGCGGCGCACGGCGCCGGCCTTCTCGCCGCCGCCTATGTGCGAACCGTCGAACAGGCCGCCGACATGGCGGACGCCGGCGGCGATCTCATATGCGTCAATTTCGGCTGGACCGCCGGCGGCTTCGCCGGCGAGCCCGCGACCCAGGACATCGCCGGCGCCGCGGCCGAGGCCAGAGCGTTGTTTCAGCAGGTGCGGCGGCGACGCGCCAAGGTCCTCTGTTTCGTCGAGGGCGGGCCGATCTCGACGCCCCAGGCGGCCGCAGAGGTCTGTCAGGCCAGCAACGCCGACGGCTATGTCGCCAGTTCGACGGTCGACCGCATACCGCTGGAATCGGCCGTCTTCGACGCCGCCGCGGCGTTCAAGGCGGTCGCCGGCCTGACCCGCAAGGTCGAAGCGCTCAAGAACGAGATGCTGGGCGACGGGCGGCGCTTCGGTCTGATCGGCCGTTCGGCGGCGATGGCCCAACTGGTGCGGATGATCGAGCGTCTGGTCGACAGCGACCTCACGGTGCTGATCCACGGTCCCAGCGGCGCCGGCAAGGAGCTGGTGGCGCAGGCGCTGCATCAGGGGAGCCACCGCCGCGATCGTCCGCTGGTCGCCGTCAATTGCGCCGCCATTCCGCGCGATCTTCTGGAAAGCGAGCTGTTCGGTTTCGAGCGCGGCGCCTTCACCGGCGCCAGCCGGGCGCGGCTCGGCCGTTTCGAGGAGGCCAACGGCGGGACGCTGTTCCTCGACGAGATCGGCGATCTCGACCTTTCCCTCCAGGGCAAGCTCCTGCGCGTCCTTGAAAGCGGCGTCGTCGAGCGGCTGGGCAGCAATCAGCCGCATCGTCTCAACGCCCGGGTGCTGTGCGCCACCCATCGCGATCTTCGGACGCTGAGCGGCGACGGACGCTTCCGCGAGGATCTGTTCTTCCGCCTGAGCCAGTTGGAAATCCGCGTTCCCAGCCTGGCCGAGCGGATCGAGGACATCCCGCTTCTGGCGCACAGCTTTCTGTCGACCTTCGCCGCCCGCAACAACGGCCGCCCCAAAGTCATCGACAACGCCGCCTGTCAACTGCTGATGAATCATCCTTGGCCCGGCAACGTCCGCGAGCTGCGCAACGTCGTCCAGCAGGCGGCCATCCTCACCGACGGCGAGGTGATCGGCGCCGCCGATCTGACGCCGCTTCTCGACGCGCGGGCGCAGGGCCGCGCGCCGGCGAAGCTCTCGCCGACGGGCAGCCCGCTCGCCAAGACCGGAACGGTCGAGCCGGCCGCCAGCGCCGCGGAGACCGAGCGGGACTGGATCCTCGATGCCCTCCGCCGCAACCGCTTCCGGCGCGGCGCCGCGGCCCGCGACCTCGGCCTGTCGCGCAGGACCCTCTACAACAAGATCCGCCAGCACGGCATCGAGTGACCGCCGGGCGCGGTTCAGGGGGCCGTCGTCTTCGCGCGCGGCGCGATCGCCCACTCGACGACGCCGTCGGCGGCGGCGATCAGCGGCTCCAGCTCGTCGCCGTAATCGGGATGACGGAACGCCAGGATCACGGCGCTCGGCGCGGTCGCCCGCATGGTCCGGACCGCCTCCACGGCGGCGGCGGCGCGCCGGCGCCGCGCAGTCGGATCGCCGTCGGCGGCGGGATAGAACAACAATCGCCCGATCCCCGCGGCCGTCGCCTGTCGTCCCTGCTCGACCGTCGTCGCCACCGCCAGCACACGCAGTCCGAGCGCGGTCGCCTTCGCCAGGGTCGCCAGCTCCGCCGCGTAGTCGACGCCGGCGTGGCTCAAGGCCTGGGCCAGCCCGTCGGCGGCCATCGCCACCGTCGGCAGGTTGACTACCGACCGCACGCCGGCTTCCCGCAGCGCGGCGAGCAAGAACGGCGCCGGCCGGAACGGATCGGCGGCGAAGATGCCGGCGTAAACCTCGGGATCGTCGGGAAAGGCCGAGGCCAGCGCCAGCGTCGCGCCGTTGGCGTCGCCGATCGGCAGGCAGCCGACAAGGTCGGCCTCCCCCGCCCGCAAGCCGGCGAAGTGGGGACAGACGAGCAGAAGCTCGCCGTCGCGCGCGCCGATCCGATCGACGATTCGCCCTCGCGCCGTCATGCGGCGGCGGCCGCGAGCGACGTCGGCGCCGCCGCGCCGGACCCGCCGCACGATCGGGAAGGAAACGGCAATAGTGAGCACATTTGGGCGATTCCTCCCCTTTTTGCCCGCGGGAACAAGGCAGTTTCGCGGATTCGACAAGCTTTATCGCATGGCACGGCATTTGCGGTTACGATGACCAAGGCGGCGCGAAATCGCCGTCTCGAGACGGGAGGAAACCACGATGCCGTCGTCATCCGACGCAGGCCCGGGCGTAGCTTACGTCGCCGGGACCTTCGACACCAAGGGGCGGGAGCTCTCCTTCATCGCCGACTGTCTGCGGCAAGCCGGAGTCCGCGCCGTCACGGTCGATCTCAGCACGACCGGGACCGCGAGCTCGGCGGACATTCCGGCGGCCACGGTCGCCGGCCATCATCCCGACGGCGCCGCCGCCGTCTTCACCGGCGATCGCGGATCGGCGATCGCGGCGATGGCCGTCGCCTTTCGCCACTTCGTCAGGTCGCGCGCCGATCTCGCCGGGCTGATCTCGGCCGGCGGATCGGGCGGCACCGCGCTGGCCACGCCGGCGATGCGCGATTTGTCGGTCGGGGTTCCCAAGGTGATGGTCTCGACCATGGCTTCCGGCGACGTCCGTCCCTACGTCGGGCCGTCGGACATCTGCATGATGTACTCGGTCACCGACGTCTCGGGCATCAACCGCATCTCCGAGCAGGTTCTTTCCAACGCCGCCCACGCGCTGGCCGGGATGGTCGCCCATCATCGGCCGCCGAGCGCCGCCGGCAAGCCGGCGATCGGGCTGACGATGTTTGGCGTCACCACGCCCTGCGTCCAGGGCGTGACCGCCGCCTTGGCCGACCGTTACGACTGCCTCGTTTTCCACGCCACCGGCACCGGCGGCCAGTCGATGGAGAAGCTCGCCGATTCACAGCTGCTCGCCGGGGTGATCGACATCTCGACCACCGAGGTATGCGACTTCCTGATGGGCGGCGTCCTTGCCTGCGCCGACGACCGCTTCGGCGCGATCATCCGCACCCGCTTGCCCTACGTCGTGTCGTGCGGCGCGCTCGACATGGTCAACTTCGGCGCGCCGGACACCGTGCCGGAGCGCTATCGCGGCCGCCGCTTCTATCCGCACAACCCCCAGGTCACGCTGATGCGCACGACGCCGGAGGAGAACGAGCGGATGGGCGTGTGGATCGGCGAGCGGCTGAACCGCATGGAAGGCCCGGTCCGCCTGCTGGTCCCGGAAGGCGGCGTCTCGATGATCGACCGGCCCGGCCAGCCTTTCTACGACCCGGAGGCCGACCGCGCCCTGTTCGACGCGCTGGAGCGAACCGTCGTCCAGACGGCCAACCGGCGCCTCGTCCGACGACCGGAACACATCAACGAGCCTGGCTTCATCCAGGCGCTGGTCGCCAATTTCCTCGAAATCGCCTGAGCAAGGAGGCTTGGTCATGCCGAAATTCACCCGTGAAGCGCTGCTGCAGAAGTTTCGCAAAATGATCGCCGCCCGCGTGCCGATCGTCGGCGGCGGCGCCGGAACCGGGCTGTCGGCCAAATGCGAAGAGGCCGGGGGCATCGATCTGATCGTCATCTACAATTCGGGACGCTACCGGATGGCCGGGCGCGGCTCGCTCGCCGGCCTGATGGCCTACGGCAACGCCAACGACATCGTCGTCGAGATGGCCTCCGAGGTGCTGCCGGTGGTCAAGCGCACCCCTGTGCTGGCTGGCGTCAACGGCACCGATCCGTTCATGCTGCTGGAGCCGTTCCTGCGCAAGCTCGGCGATCTCGGATTCGCCGGCGTGCAGAACTTCCCGACCGTCGGCCTGATCGACGGCGTGTTCCGCGCCAACCTCGAAGAGACCGGCATGGGCTACGGCCTCGAGGTCGACATGATCGCCAAGGCCCATGAACTGGACCTGCTAACCACGCCCTACGTCTTCGACCCCGACCAGGCCAAGGCGATGGCCAAGGCCGGCGCCGACATCATCGTCTGTCACATGGGCCTCACCACCGGCGGCGCGATCGGCTCGAAGACGTCGCGCAAGCTGGAGGAATGCCCGGCGCTGATCAACGAGTGGACGGAAGCGGCGCTGAAGGTCCGCAAGGACGTGATCGTGCTGTGCCACGGCGGGCCGATCTCCCAACCCGACGACGCCAACTACATCCTGAAGTCCTGCCCGGACTGCCACGGCTTCTATGGCGCCTCCAGCATGGAGCGCCTGCCGACCGAACGGGCGCTGACCGATCAGACCAAGCGTTTCAAGACGATCAAGCGCGCCTGATGGCGAATCGCCTTGCGGGATCGGCGTCCTTTCCGCCCGGCCGCGCCAGCCGGTCGAAAAGGCGCCGACCGCGAGGACGATCGATAATGTAAATCCTTAAGCATCAATTTCGCAGCAGCAGGAGACTAGCCATGGCTCGCGCTTACGCCAGCGCGGTGATCCCCGCCCCGGTCGACCGGGTTTGGGCTATCATTCGCGATTTCAACGGGCTGCCCGATTGGCACCCGGCCATCACGCGCAGCGAGATCGAGGACGGCAAGACCGGCGACGCCGTCGGCGCGATCCGCTCTTTCTTCCTCGTCGACGGCGCCCATGTGCGCGAACAGTTGGTGGCGCTCGACGACCTTCAGCGCACGTTGTCCTATATTTTCGTCAAGCCGGCGTTTCCGGTGACCGACTACGTGTCGCACATCCGCGTCAGCCCGGTCACTGACGGCGGCGGCGCCTTCGTCGAGTGGTCGGCGCAGTTCCAGGAACGGCCGGAAGACGCCGGAAGATACGTCGACGCCGTCGCCAACGGCGTCTTCGCCGCCGGCTTGGCCGCCCTGAAGGCGAAGTTCGCTCGACATCCGAGCTGAGCTGACGCTCGGCGACGCGCCGAATGCGGCGAGGGGCGGCTTCCCGCATTCGGCGGCGCCGGGGCCACGGTCGCGCCGATCGGGCCGGGCGATTTCGCTCGCCGGAACCGATCGGCGTCGATCGGCCCGACCGACCTTGGCGATCGCAGAGCTCCACAGCTCCCCCGACCTCGGTGGATTCTTCGCGACTCCGTTATCTCAATCCGTCCCGGGGCCTGCGCCGACGTTTCCCTGTCGATCGGCGCAAAGGCTCGCCGCCGCCCGATTCCGATCCCGCGTCATAAGCTGAACCACTTCGCCGCCGCCACGCGCCCCAGTTGACGAAGCGCCGCCAGCCATGACGATTCGGACAAGGTCGCGACGGCGCTCGCCGCCAGCCCGACAGGATCGACAGGCTGAGGCGTCGCGCCTGCGGCGCGGTTGTCGATGACAATCGTCAGATGCTCCGGATCGCGATCGACAAATGCGCCTTGCGCTTCGTCGAACAGCCAGGTTCGACCGTTCATCGCGCTCGCGCCCGACAGATCCGCGACCTTGACGACGATCTCGCTGGCGCGGATCGCGCGAATGACGTCGTCCGACGATCCGGACGGGCGAGCGGCCGCGATCCCCGAGGCGCCATCCCCGTCGCCGTTTGGCGCGATTGACCAAACGACCTGCTCGACGGCGCCCGGCGCGACCGCGTCGCACGAGGCGAGAATGATCGCGCCGGCGTCGAACGGCGGGTCGATGAGGTCGGCGCCGGCGTCCGCCAGCTCCGTCCGGTCGAGCGCCTTCCCGTCATCTTCTCCCGAAGAGGAATAGGCCGCAGCGGCCACAAACCTGATGAGGGGCCTCGGCGCATCTACCGAAATCACGGGGCCGAGCGACGTCGTCGCCGCGGCGCTCGAGCCAAGGATCGAGGCCTCGGGATCGCGCGGCGGGATCGACGCCGCGACGAAATGCGAAACGCTCCTGCCCGCCGCGGGCGGCGCGGGCGGCGCAGCATTCTTCAGGACGGGAGCCGGCGCGACGACCGCAGCCGGCTTCTGATCGTCGGTTGTCGCCGACGCCGCGATCACGCTCGCGGCGCCGAGCGTCGTCGGCGCGGCGGAAGACGAAACGCTCCCGCCGGTCGCGATCGTCGCGCTCGACGGCGCGCTCTCCACAATCGGAGCCGGCGCGACGACCACAGCCGGCTTCTGATCGTCGGTGGTCGCCGACGTCGCCATCACGCTCGCGGCGCCGAGCGTCGTCGACGCGGCGGAAGACGAAACGCTCCCGCCGGTCGCGATCGTCGCGCTCGACGGCGCGCTCTCCACAATCGGAG
>CAZKHF010000001.1:23948-89927 GCA_964552445.1 uncultured Bradyrhizobium sp.
ACGCTCCCGCCGGTCGCGATCGTCGCGCTCGACGGCGCGCTCTCCACAATCGGAGGCGACGCGACGACCACAACCGGCTCCTGATCGTCGGTGGCCGACGGCGTCGCAATCACGCTCACGGCGCTGAGCGTCGTCGACGCGGCGGAAGACGAAACGCTCCCGCCGGTCGCGATCGTCGCGCTCGACGGCGCGCTCTCCACAATCGGAGCCGGCGCGACGACCACAGCCGGCTTCTGATCGTCGGTGGTCGCCGACGTCGCCATCACGCTCGCGGCGCCGAGCGTCGTCGACGCGGCGGAAGACGAAACGCTCCCGCCGGTCGCGATCGTCGCGCTCGACGGCGCGCTCTCCACAATCGGAGGCGACGTCACGACCACAACCGGCTCCTGATCGTCGGTGGCCAACGGCGTCGCAGTCACGCTCGCGGCGTCGAGCGTCGTCGACGCGGCGGAAGACGAAACGCTTCCGTCGGTCGCGATCGTCGCGCTCGACGGCGCGCCCTCCACGATCGAAGGCGCGCTCTCCACAATCGGGGGCGACGTCACGACCACAACCGGCTCCTGATCGTCGGTGGCCGACGGCGTCGCAGTCACGCTCGCGGCGCTGAGCGTCGTCGACGCGGCGGAAGACGAAACGCTCCCGCCGGTCGCGATCGTCGCGCTCGACGGCGCGCTCTCCACAATCGGAGCCGGCGCGACGACCACAGCCGGCTTCTGATCGTCGGTGGTCGCCGACGTCGCCATCACGCTCGCGGCGCCGAGCGTCGTCGACGCGGCGGAAGACGAAACGCCCCCGCCGGTCGCCATCGTCGCGCTCGACGGCGCGCCCTCCACGATCGAAGGCGACGCGACGACCCCAGCCAACTCCTCATCATCGGTTGTCGCCGGCGTCGCAATCACGCTCGCAAGGCCGAGCGTCATCGACGCGGCGCTCAAGTCGAGGATCGGAGCGTCGGGATCGAGCGGCGGGATCGACGTCGCAGCGAAATACGAAACGCCCCCACCGGTCGCGCTCGGCGCGGGCGGCGTCGTATTCTCCAGGATGGGAGGCGGCGTGACGACGAGAGTCGGCTTCTGGTTGTCGGTTGTCGGCGCCGCGATCATGCCGGTCGCGAGGAAGCTCCCGAACGTGGGCGTCGAAGACGACGGCCAGCTCACCAACAACATCGCGCTGCCGGCGCCGGCGTTAAGGGAGGGTTCGGCGATATTGGTCCCCCCGGTCGAGATGAAGGTGTCGGTGGCGCGGTCGAAGGCGACCACATTGACGCCGCGCCCGCCGGTGATGGCGTTGAAGCCCCACCCGCCGGAAATCTGATCGTAGCCATTGCCATTGATGGTGATCGAGTCGTCGCCGATCTCCCCGAAAATCACGTTGTCGCCAGATCCGGCGACGATCGTGTCGGCGTCGATCTCGTATTTCGGCTTGCTGGTGACGTTGGCGGTCCAGGGCTGGAGCGATCCGAACGGGCCGAACCCGTAGACGTAGTTGTAGTTCGCTGTGGACGTCCCGCCGGGCTCGCCCGACGCGTAGGCGTAGAACGAGGTGACCAGCCCGGACGACGAGCCGAGCTGCGGCAACAACACCGCCAGTTGGCCGTAAATGTGGTCGCTGCCCGCGCCGGAATTGATGGTGTCGCTGTCGATCTCGATGCTGTTGGCGGCGCCGTTGAAAACGTAGCCGCCGGCGCTCGACCAATCGGCAGCCTTGCTTGCGGCGAGGTTCGCCGTGACCCCCCACGATTCCGCGGTCGCGGCGGCCACGGAATAGGCGCCAAGGAATAGCCGGTCGACAGCCGTCACCATTTCGGACTGGAGGGCGGCCGCATTCGCGGCGCCGCTCGACCCCGGCGCAATCACCGGATCAAGAATGAGGGCGTCGCCGCCGATGAGAACGCTGTTTCCTCCGCCGCCGTTGATCGTCTCATTGCCAATGTCGAGCTCGATGCCGGCCCCCCCGTTGAACAGGAATTGCGCGGTGGCGCTGTCGCTGGCCGTAAACGGATGATCCGCGGCCAGCTGCGTCTTCAGCGCGACGTCGAAGGTATTCTCCAAGGCGTTGAGCTGGGTGTTGAGCGAGGCGAGCGCCGCGCTCGAAACGCCGGTCGCCCAGTTCGTATTCATCGTCCCGACGCCCGGCATGATGACGAAGGCGTCATTGCCGACGATCAGATCGGCGCCGTTGCCTGTGACCGTAATCGTGTTGTTGTCGAGATTGAGTTCGAAATCGGCGGGCCGCAGCGCCGCCGTGGAATTGAAGACGCCCGAAAAGCCCTCTTGCACGGCGAAGCTCGCGATCGCCTGCTGGCCCGCCTCGTGGACGACGTAGGACATGTCGGCGAAGACTTCCTGCATGTCGAGCAGGTCGGTGTCCAGCGCCAACGCGCTCGAGGTCAGCGTCCCCCCGCTCAGTTCCGCGAAGGCGACGCCCGGCACGTAATAGTCGCCGGCGTTGGCGAAGATCGTGTCGTTGCCGCCGCCCACGGTGATGACGTTGTTCTCGGCGGAAATCACCGTGAACGGCTGGAACAGCCCCTGCGCGACCGCGAGCGTGTCCTGCGCCGTCGCCAGCGCCGAATATTCCGTCAGCAGCCCGAGCATGGTTGCGGAGAGGCCTTCCATCTGGGCGTCGATGTCCGCGACGCCGGTCGTCGTCAGCGCGCCGAGCTCGCCGAAGTTGCCGAAGATGATGTCGTCGCCGTTGCCGCCGTTGATGATGTTGGAGCCCGGCAAAGCCGGCGAGCCGTTCATGACGCTGGGCACGACGGAGGCGTAGACCGTGAGATACCCGCCGCTAGACCCGGCCAAAGCCAGATTGCCGCCCTCCGCCAGCGCGCCCAGCGTTCCGAAGCCGGCCGGCGCCATGGCGAGCTGCGGCGTGCTGTTGGTCAGGGCCGAGGGCTCCAAATTGACCAAGGGCACGACGATCTGACCGTTCGCCGGCACGACGATTTGCGCGACGTTCGAAGCCGCGACGACGATCGCATTGACGATCGACGGGATGTCGGAAACGAACGGCTCGGTATTGGACGCCCAATTGCCGAACAGGATGTCGTTGCCGCCCTGCGCCGTGATCGTGTTGTCGCCTTCCTCCCCGATGACGACGTCGTCATTGCCGCTGCCGACGGTGATCGTGTCGTTGGCGGCCGCGACCAGGCTCAACAGAATCGCCTCCGTCTCCCAGGCCGCAGCCGTGCGGGCGCCCGCCGGCGGCAGGATCGATTGGCTGCCGTCGGCGTTGAAGGCGCCGGCCAGGAGGACCAGGTTGGCGTCGACCAACGCCGCCGCATTGGATGACGAGCTCAGCATCGAGCTCGCGGCGTCGCTGAGGCTGTCGAGCGCGACGGTTCCCGTGATCGCGCCGAACTGTTCGACGACGATGTCGCGATGGTCGTCGCCGTCGGCGTCCAGCAGCAAGCCGCCGCTGGCGTTGAAGCCCTGAACGATTTCGCCGTCATGGCCGAGAACGATGTCGTCGCGCCCGTTGCCGACGGTGATCGTATTGCTGCCGGAGCCGCCGATGATCGAGTCGACGCCGTCGCCCGCCACGATCGTATTGGCGCCGAAATAGAGCCCATAGGTGCTTTGGGCGCGGCTGACCACGTTCGCGCCGGCGACGATTGTGTACTGGATTTCGCCGTTGGCGCCGATGATGTAGTCATTGCCGTCGCCGGCGGTGATCTTGTTGGAGCCGCTGCCGCCGATCACCGCGTCGTCGCCGCCGCCAACGTTGATGACTTCGTTCTCCGAGCTGCCGGTGTCCTTCGTGCCGCCGGGGATCGTCGCGGGATCGACGCTGTAGATCGCTTGCAAGATTCCCGTCGACGAGAACTGCGCGGAGCCGTTGCCGCCGACGATCTCGTCGGTCCCGCCGCCGAGCGTGATCGTGTTGGCGCCGTTGCCGCCGAACACCAGGTCATTGCCGTTTCCGGCCATTATCGTGTTGTCGCCGCCGATCGACGGATCGGTCGACTCCATCGATTGAATGACGCCATTGGCGAAAATCGCCTCGCCGTCGTCGCCGAAGATCACATTATTGCCGTCGCCCGCTGAGATCGTGTCCGACCCCGAGCCGCCGAAGATCACATTGTTTCCATTGCCGACGCTGATGGCGTCGTTGTTGTTGGCGCCGGTGTCCTTCGTCCCTCCGCCCGTCGCGGTGGGCGCGATCGTGTACATCTCGGCGACATAGCCGCCGCTGAAGCTGACGCATCCGTTGACGCCGATGACATAGTTGTCTCCGTCGCCGTTGATCGCGATCGTGTTTTCGCCGATGCCGCCGATCACCACGTTGGCGCCGTTTCCGTCGATGGCGATCCGGTTGTCGCCGCCGGTCGTAACGTCGGTGCTGAAGACGTCGCTGAGATAGCCGTTGGTGAAATCGGCTTCGCCGTCGTCGCCCAAGACGACGTTGTCGCCGTTGCCGTAGATCGTGATCGTGTCGGCGACGGCGCCGCCAAAGACGATGTTTCGTCCGGAGGCGGGCGCGTTCTTGTCGCCGACCACGATCGTGTTCTCGCCGCCGTTGGCGGGATCGGTCGACACGACGGAAGTCAGAACGCCCGCCGCGGTGAAATTCGCCTCGCCGTTGTCGCCCAGGATGAGATTGTCGCCGTTGCCGACCGTGATCGCGTCGGCGCCCGAGCCGCCGAAGATCACGTTGTCGCCGTCGCCGGCGGCGATCGTGTTTTTCCCGGCGTAAGTCGGGTCGGTCGTCTCGATGAATGTCAGCACGGCGTTGGTGAACGACGCAAAGCCATTGTCGCCGACAATGACGTTGCCGGTCGGCGCCGCGCCGCCCGTCTGCGTCTCAACAGTGATCGTGTCGGCGCCCGAACCGCCGAAGATCACGTTGCTGCCGCCGGTCACCGTGATTGCATTGTCCCCGCCGTAGGTCGGGTCCTGGGTTGCGATCGTCACAAGCTTGCCCGCGGCGCTGAACGTCACCTGGCCGTCGTTGCCGACGATCGTATTCTTCGAGCCGGCGATGAAGATTGTGTTCGCGCCGCTGCCGCCGATGATCGTGCTGAGCCCCGACCCGCCGGGCGTGACGACGCCGTTCACCGTCGGGCCGGTGATCGTGTTATCGCCGAAGTATTGCGGGTCAGTCGAATAGATGTCGGTCAGCACGCCGCTGGTGAAGTCCGCCTCGCCGTCGTCGCCGACGACGGCGTCCGAACCCGTCCCGAGCACGATTGCGTCGGACCCGGCCCCGCCGATGACGACATTGTCGCCGTCGCCCAGCGTGATCCTCGCGTTGTTTGACGTGCCGGCGCCCCTTGCGCCGCCGGGCTTCGCCCCGCCGTAGGTCGAGTAAACCGACATCAGAACGCCGGTCGTCGCGTTGAAAATCGCCGTCCCGCTTTCGCCGAGGATCACGTCGCTGCCGTCGCCTGTCGTGATCGCGTTCTGGCCGAGGCCGCCGATGATCACGTTGTCGCCGGCCCCTGCCTTGATCGTGTTGTCGCCGCCGTAGACCGTTCCGCCGAGGCCTTGATTGGAGGTTTCCGTCAACGCTCCCGAGACCAGCAGCTCCGCCGTCGTCGCGATGTTCGTCAGCGTGCGGCTATAGGCGGCGTTGCCGGCGGCGACCGAGCCGCTCGCCAGCGCCGCCGCGAAGGTCGCCTCGCCGTTCTCGCCGAGGATGATGCTATTGCCGTCGCCGACCGTGATCGCGTTGGCGCCCGAGCCGCCGAAGATCACGTTGTCGCCGTCGCCGGTCGTGATCGTGTTCTCGCCGCCGTAGGCCTGATTGGTCGTCTCGAGGAAGGTCAGAACGCTGGTCGAGACCGTGGCGCTCGACGGCTCGCTGGCGAACGTCGCCGAGCCGTTGTGGCCGACGATGACGTTGCCGGACGGCGCGGTCGCGACCGTCTGCGCCGTGATCGTGTTGTCGCCGGTTCCACCGAAGATCACGTTATCGCCGCCGGTGACCGTGATCAAGTTCGCCTCGTTGACGCCGTAGGTCGGGTCTTGCGTCGCGATCGTCAGGATCTGGCCCGAAGCGCCGAACGTCGCCGCGCCGTCGTGGCCGATGATCGTATTGCCGGCGCCGCCGATGAAGATCGTGTTCGCGCCGCCGCCGCCGATGATCGTGCTGCCGCCCGACCCGCCCGCAGTGACCTTTCCGTTAACCGTAGGGCCAGTGATGGTGTCGCCGCCGCCGTACGCCGGGTCGGTGGATTCGATCGAAGTCAGCACGCCGCTGGCGAAGCTCGCCTCGCCATTATCGCCGACGACGATGTCCGAACCCAATGCTCCAAGCACGATCTGGGAGCCTCCGGAGCCGCCGATGACGACGTTGTCGCCGTCGCCAAGCGTGATGACGTCGTACCCTTCGTCAGTCGGATCGGCGGAGGCGATTTGCGTCAGAACGCCGGCGGCGAAATCCGCATAGCCGTCGTGGCCGACGATGATGTTGCCGGACGATGCGCCGAGAACGGCGATGGAGTTGCCGCCCGCCCCGCCGAAGATCACATTGTCGCCGCCGCTCACCGTAATGGCGTCGGCGCCGCCATAACCCGGATCGAGCGTCTCGACCGACGCCAGCTTGCCGTTCGCGTCGAAGTCGACCTGGCCGTCGTCGCCAACGACCACGTTGCCGGCGCCGCCGAGCGTAATCGTGTCGGCGCCGACGCCGCCGATGACGACGCTGTTCCCCGAGCCGCCGGCCGTTCCGCCAGGGCCGGTGATCGTGTCGTCGCCGCCGTGGGCGGGATCGAGGCTCTCGACCGAGGCGAGAACGCCATTGGCGTAGTTGACCTCGCCGTTGGCGCCGATGATGACGTCCGCGCCGACGGCGCCGACGACGATCGTGTTGGCGCCGGCCCCGCCGATCACCACGTCATTGTCGCCGAGCGCGATGTGGTTGTCGCCGCCAAGGGCGGTGTTGACCGAGGCGATCTCGGTGATCGCCTCCGTTGCGCCCAAGCTGTCGAACGGATCGACCACGCCGGCGGACTGGCCCGCGATGTCGATGACGCCATAGGCGCCGAAAACGGCGCTGGCGCCGCTGCCGGTGACGGTGATCGCGTTGGCGCCGGCGAACTGGACGCCCCCGTTCACCCCGGCGTCCATCGGCAATAGACCATTGTCGATCGTCAGCAGCCGGCTGGCGAGATCGATCGTTTGGGAATCGCCGATCGCCGAGGCGACCAATTCCCCGACCGTGAAGCTCGAATCGCCAAAGATGTAATTTTCCGTTCCCGAGGCGTCGATCGTGTCGCCGCCTTCGCCGCCGGCGATCCAATTGATCCCCGAGCCGCCGGTGATCGTGTCGCCGTCGGGGCCGCCGACGATGACGACCGTGCCGGTGGCGCCGGACGCGTTGATCGTGTCGTCGCCGTAATTGGAGAACGCATAGGCGTTGCCGGTGATCGCGCCGGGCGCCGAATTGTATTCGACGCCGCTCCCCGACTCGGCGCCGTAAAGCGCCAACGGATCGCTGCTCGCCGTGACGTCGATGGTGTTGGCGCCGCCGCCGCCTTCGATGACCGTCAGGGTCTGCAGGCCGTCGACCGCGTTGAAGGTGGGCGCGGTGGTGTCGACGGTGAAGGTGTCGTCGCCCTTGCCGAGGAAGACCTCGACCGCGTCAAGATTGACGTAGCTGATCCCGCCCTCGTAGGTCGTGGTGATCCCGGTGCTCGAATTGGTGAAAGTGATCGACTGATTGCTGGCGGGAAGATCCAAGCCGCTGATGTTGTCGCCCTGGCCGCTGGAGTATTCGCCGAATGTGATCGGCGCGCCGAAGAAGTCGCTCGAAGGAATGGTTGTCAGTTCGCCGGTCTGGCCCGTGGTCGCGCCGTCGTCATAGATCTCCAGCACGTCGATCGCGCCGGCGCTAGTCCCGTCGCCCTGCGACGTCGATTGGGCGACCGGGACATTGTTCGTTTCATAGGGAAGCGCGACGGCGGAAGTCAGCGTCGGTTGCCCGAGCTCCGTCCCACCGTCGATGATCAGCGGCCCATCGATTTGCGCGAGCGTGTGCGGCTGATTCGGGAAGGTCATGTCCGTCGTCGGCGTGCTGCTCTGCCCGCCGCCGCTCGTAGCCTTGTAATTGGCATTGGCCGAAAGCGTGATCGAAACCGGGACGTTCCAGTCGGCTGTGGTGAAGGTGTAGGTCTGATTGGTCGCGTCGAATCCCGCCGCGCCGCTCGAGGCGATGGTCTGCCCGTCGCCCAGGAGATTGACGGTCACGGAGGCGGTTGGCTGGGACGTGAGCACCATCTGATAGGTGTAGGTCTGGCCGCTGGTCGAGACGCTGGCCGCGCCCTGGGGTTGGAGAATGAGCACTCCGGGCGTGTCGGTCGCCGCCACCGTGAGGTTCACGTCGCCGGCGTCGACGCCGCCGATCGACTGCTCGATGTCGACGGCTTGCTGGGAATGCGAACCGGTCAGCGTCGAAGAAACGGTGATCGTCTGTGGTTGGTCCCAGTTCGTCGAATTGAAGGTGACGCTCGACTGCGAAAGCTGAATTCCGGCTGGCAAGGCGCCGCCGTTGGCGCCGGTCAGGTTGACGGTCACCGTCTGTCCGGCGACCGGCTGCTTGTTGAGCGACAAGTTGTAGCTGTAGGTGGTCTGACCCGCCACGATCGTCGTCGCGGCGAGGCCTTGGTCGATGATGAGGCCGGTGGCGCTCGTCTCCAGCGTGACCTTAACCGTCGGCAGAACGAGGCTGTCGAGCGCCTCGTCGGAAGCCGCCGCGCCGCCGACGGCGACGATCGAGGCGGCGACGACGATCGTCTCGTTTCTCGAATACGTGTCGTTCGCCGAGATCGGCGCGGCGCGCATATAGACTGTCTGCGTCGCCGTCGCGCTGGTGAAGGCGAGCGTCAGGTTTGAGGACCAATTCTTGCCGTCGGTCGAGACCTGGAGCGCCGCCGCGCCTTCGGCGGCCCACTCCGCCGAAGGCAGCGCCGGCGAAACATTGACATAAGCGGTCTGGCCGGCGGTCAAGCCGGAGGGCGCGCTGACGGTGAAGCTCGTGACCGAACTCGGGTCGTTCACGTGGACGATCGATTGCGACTGCTGTGCGATGATCGCGCCGCCCGAACCGCCGACGGCGACGCTCAAACCGCTGACGAAGATGCCGTTGTAGTTCGGGTCGAGGCTGGCGACCGAATTGTCGGTGACGCTCGACGCACCTTGCGTGCTCGACGAAATGACCGCGCCGGTCACATCGCCGCCGACGATGAACGTGCTCTCTTGGCCGCCGTTGAGCGTCGTCACGACATTCTGCGGCGTCCCCAGCACGTAGAACGTGTTGTCGCCCTCGAGGCCGTCGATCGTGATCGCCTGGATATTGGTGTAGGAGATGTTCAGTCCGTCGCCGAAGACGCCGTTCTGAGTGATGACGAAGGTGTCGTCGGCCTCCGTGCCCAGCAGCACCAGCGTGTTGAAGCCGGCGCCGCCTTCGATGTCGACCGGCGCGTCGACGTTGTATTCGATCGTGTCGTTGCCGCTGCCGCCCTTGACGCCGATGTGCGTGCCCGCGGCGACCAGGAAGGCGCGCACGATGAACGTGTCGTCGCCGGAGCCGCCGATCAGCGACAGATCCGCCTTGTTCGAATAGACCTGAAAGGTGTCGACGCCGGCGCCGCCGTAGAGCACCGCCGCCTTGTCGACCCCGTCCGAAAGCTCGCCGACCGTCGTCAGCGTCGTCGTCAGCCCATCGCCGATCCCCGCGCCGACGTCGCCTGAAGCGCCGCCGATCGCCGACTGGGCGTAGACCTGCCCGACCTGGAAGAAATCCATGCCGTCGCCGGCGTTGATCGTCATCACCGCCGAATTGCCGTCGAGATAATAGAAATCGCCGGCGGTGGCGGGGTCGGCCACGTCGCCGCCGTTGATGGTCAGGCGGTTGGTGATGGTGTCGTCGTAGTTAATGCGCTGATAGGTCGGCGAGCCGTTCGATTCGAGAATGGCGACGAACAGGTCGCGCACCAAGAAGGTCTGGCCCGACGTCGTGTCGGCGCCGTTGACGATCAGCGAATTCAAGCCGCTTTCGAGCGCGCCGCCGTCGTGGATGTTGATGACGTAATTGGTGTCGACGGTGGCGTCGATGATGTAGGCGTCGGCGCCGTCCTGGCCGTCGAGATTGACGGTGTCGGGGATCTGACCGTCGAGGCTGTCGATCGTCGCCAGCGAGGCCACGGTCGGCATGTCGAAGACATGGATCGTGTCGTCGCCCGCTCCGGTGTCGATGTAGGTCACGGTCGAAAGCGCCGCCGGGCTGAACTCGACGTCGTCCGCGCCGCCGCCGGTATAGACATAGAACTTCGGGGCGGTGAAAGAGCCGGAGAGGCTGACCGTCACGCTGTCGCCGTCGAATTGCGCCGGCATGGCGAGATAGCCCGCTTGCAGGACTATCGTCGTCCCGGCGGTCAATTGCGCCGCGCTAACGACGCCCGAGGCGCCGTCGATCGTAATGTCGTCGCCGGCGTTGATCGCAATCGAGGTCCCGGCCTGAAAGACGACGCCCGAGCCGATGGCGACGCTGTCGACGCTCCCGCCCGCGCCGGCGCTCGCGGCGTCGAGATCCTCGGCGTTCAGTGTTATCGAGGTCGCGGCTTCCAGCTTAGCGCCGGGCGTCGAGCCCGGCGCGCCGTCGATCGTGATATTGTCCCCGGCGCCGAGGGTGATCGACGACCCCGTCGATTGGATGGTCACGCCGGCGTCGACGGTGAGGTTGTCGTCCTTTTCCGCCACCGTGCCGGCCTGCTTGACGATCGGACCGCTCGCCAGCACGTCTTCGCTGATTTCGAGCGGGCTCGAAGTCAGAATATTGATCGCGCCCTCGGGCGCGTAGAGCGCATAGGGCGAGACCGAGAGCGGCGCGACGCCGCCCACCACCACCCCGCCGATGTTCCAGATCCAGATGTTTCCGGTGGTCGAGGCCGCCTCGATGTTGTTGACGGTGCCGACGATGCGCCCGGTCAAGCCGCCGCTGCGCGTGCTGTTCGAGCCGACGCCGCCATAGGCGATCAGGTCCGCCATGTCGCCGTAGACGTCCTGACCGTTGTCCGACCGGCCGTTCCAGATGCTGCCGACCGTCGCGGTGATGAAAGCGACGGCGGTCCCGGCGTCCACCGACATCAGCGAGACGTCGCCCGTCACTTCGGTGAGGTAGATGTTGGCGCCGCCGGACGTCGCGGTCACGGTTCCCGCGGCGCTATAGGCGCTGACGATGTTGAAGGCGGTCGCGGCGCTGCCGACGCCGCCGAGCTGAGTCTGGCCGGCGTTGAGCGCAATCGTGTTGGCGTAGACATTGGCGCCCGCTTGGGCGCCGACGCCGGTCTTGACGCCGGAATTCAAATTGGTCGGGTTGACGAGATTGCCGGCGTTGAAGATCGAGCCCGCCGCGCCAAGCGTAACGTCGCCGGTCTGCGACAGGACGTCGAGCACGTAGAGATCGCCATCGGTCTGATCGATGTCGATGTCCGAATGGGCCAGCGCCCGCAAATCGCCCGACTCGCCGGAAGCGCCGAACGAGCCGCCATAGGCGATGTCGACATGCAGGGCGTCGCTGTTCTCGCCGATGTTCCCGCCGGCCTGGAGCTCGAGCCAGTTGGCCTGGATTTTCGCGAAGTCCGAGCTCATCGCGTCGTAGATGGAGCCTTTGGCGACGAGATCGACGCCGCCGGACGCCGAATAGACGCCGCCGATGGCCATGTCGCCGTCCGGAGCGTCAATGTAGATGTCGTCCAGCGCGCGCGCCGTCAGCGAGCCGTCGTCGACGAGGTCGACGGTCACCGGCGTTCCGGCCACGCCGATGTAGCTCTGGCCCGCTTCGAGGACGATATCCGCGCCTTCGACGTTAACGCCGCTGGTCGCGGCGTTGACGATGTCGCCCTGGGTCTTGACCCGGACGTCCTCGCCGCCGGTCGAAACGACGTTGGCGAGCGCGAGATTGACCTGCGAGCCGATGTAGATGAAGCCGCGCGCGGTCGCCGCGACCGTCCCCGACGGCGCGATCGCTACGTCCCGGCTCTGCGAGATCAGGACATATTTGACATTGCTCGCGCCGTTGACGAGGTCGATGTCGACCGGCGCCACGCCAACCGTGACGTCGCCTTCGCGAGTCAGAGTCTGGCCCCATTGAAGGGTGAGCGTCTTGTCGTCGGCGCTGATCGCGGCGATCGTGTAATAAGCATTGGAAGCGCCAGCGTTGAAGCTCGCGCCGTTGCCGTTCGGGTCGGCGGCGGACTGGATATAGATCCCGCCGCCGACCTGATAGCCCGCTCCCCAGGTTCCGCTCGTCAGCGTGATCGTGCCGTTGTTCGCCACGTCGCCGAAGCTGACCTGGGCGGCGGCCACGGCCGAAGCCAATGTGCTTTCGTCGGTCGCGCCAAGGTCGACGACCACCGGGGCGACAAGAATGGTCTGGCCGGTCTCCGCCTCGACCGACTGGGTGAAGGTCACGGTCGAACCGCTGACCGACTTCACCTGGAGATAGGCGCCGTTCTCGGTCGCGTTTGTCGTGCCGCCGCCGATATAAAGGTAATCGCCCGCCTGGATGTCGAGACCGGTCCCGCTCCAGCTCGCGCCGTTGGCGAGCGTCATCGAATTGGAGCCGAAATTGACGGTCTCGACGGCCGGCGCGGCGGCGAGGAAGTTGAGGTCGGAAAGCTGCGCCGACGCCAGGGCGAGCTGGGCGGCCGAGCCGTCGGCCGGCGGGCTGCTTGGCGTGAAGCCGACCTGATTGGTCACCGGATTGACGAGCGAGCCGATATTGCCGTTGGCGGCCTTGATGACGATGTTGGTCGCCGTGATGTTCGGGGCCTCGATCGTCGATTGCGTGCTCGTCGTCGTCTGCAAGAGACCGGCGCTGATCCCGCTCAAGAGCTCGGCCGACGTCCACACCTTGATGCTGGAGGTCAGGTTGGCCTTTTCCGTCGCGGTGAGCAGATAGGTGAAGTTCGGGTCGTAGACGTTGGGATCGTAGGCGTCGATCGTCACCGTCGTGTTCGTCGCGGCGTCGTAGACGTTGTCGACGCCCGGACGATAGGACCCGCCCGGACCGAACACAGCGGCGAGGTTGTAGTATTGCTGCGTCGTCGACAGTTCGAGCGTCTGGATAGCGTTGGCGACGAAGGTCGTCGCCGCGGCGCCGGTCAGCCCCTGCTGCTGCGCCTGAGCGGCGTAGACCCCGGTGTAATACGTGACGTCGGCGGCCGACATTTGCACGACGCCGTCGACCAGCGCGTTTCGGTCCGCCCAATAGGCCTGATATTGCTGCTGCTGGTAGCTCTGGTACTCGGTCAGCGTGGCCTGGATCTTGGCCTGCGCCTGGGCGCCGGTGAGCGCCAGCTCGCTCCATACGCCGTTCTCGAGCTCGGCGACGGTGCGCGTATCCACTTGCACGTTGGTGTTGACGTTGACCAGACTGCCGTTGTCGACAGTGATGTCGGCGACGCCCGTCGTCGTCAGCGCGAACAGCGGCAGATTGCCCTCCGCCTGTTCGATATAGACGTCCCCCGCCGCGGTCAGATTGAGCTGATCGGCGCCCGCCTGGCCGATGGCGAGCTCGATCGGCGCGTTAGACGCGCCGACGCCGCCGCCGCTGTCGAGCGTCACATCGCCGCCGGTGATCAGCCCCGTGTCGCCCGACGCCACCGTCATGGCGCCGAACGACGACAGGCTCACCGCCTGATCGCCGCCGGCGGTGACGGTGTTGATCCGCAGCGCCGTCTGCGGCGCGGCGATGTAGATCGCGCCGTCCGTCGTCGTCGCCGTCAGGCTCTGCCCGGACGAGCCCGCCAGAACGACGTTGATCGGCAATCCCTTCGCGCCGATCGTCGCGCCCGCGACGAGAGCGACCTTGACGCCCTCGACCGAACCGGAGGTGTTCGGCTCGGAGATCGAGCCGCCGGCGGTGATCGAGGTGTCGCCGGTCACGTTGGAGAGGACGCCGAGCAGCGCGACGCTGCTGTAGGGCGAATAGACGGTGATGTCCGACCCCGAGCCGCCTTCGAAATTGATCTCGACCGGTAGATCGGCTTTGATCGAATGCGAGGAGATCGTCGTCTGGCCGGTGACCTCGGTGAACTGTTGATAATAGGTATGCTTCCCATACCAGGTGCTGGTCTCCCAGTGGCCGGATTCCTGGAAGCCGGTGCTCGAGGTCTGGTCCGTCGAACTGGTGAAGATGTAGGCGAGATTCTCGTCCGCAGGATTGGCGTCGACGTAGAAATAGAGGCTCGACGCGAGGACCTGAGGCTGCGAGGTGACGATCGTCTGCTGTTGGGGCGGTCCGGCTTGCCCCGAGCCCAGATTGATCAGACCGATCCAATTGCTGCTGTAGTAGAGGTCGATGGTGGTGGTCTGGCTGCTGCTCGCCACCGAGAAGTTGTAGCGTAGCCCCGACTCGAGCGTGAATTGCGTCGAGTCCGAACTGATCGACTTGGTTCCGCCGACGCCCGAGAGGATCTCGCCATTCAGCGTGTCGACGTACTGCGTCGAGACCGTCATCCCGCCGCCTTGCGTCGACAGATACTTCGTCTCCAGCACATACGCGCTGTCGCCGGAATACGTCTGATTGTAATCGGTGATGTCGATGAGCCCCGCGCCGGGCTGCGCGGCGTTGATGTTCTTCACCGCGAGATCGTACGTCGTGTAGTTGTCGATGGTGACGCCGCCGTAATAGCCGAACGCACTGAGCTGCGCCGCGGAGGTGCTGAACACGTGGCCCTTGATGGTGATCATGCCGCCGGCGAGGTTTACGTCGCCGACCTCCAGGCTGCCTCCGTTGGCGGTGTCGTAATAGACCGTGAATTCGCCGTTCGGATCGTCCGCTTGCGGCAGGGCGAGCGGAATGAGGCCGGATTCGCCCTCGCTCTTGATCGTGGCGATCTGACCCGCGATGTCCGATGGATTGATCGTCAAGACCGGATCGCTCTGGCCGGCGTCGAGCGCCCCGTTCAAGTCGATGTATTCCGCCTGGATCGTGATCGTCTCGGCCTCGAACTGGGTCTGCTGCAGTGTCGACTCATAGGTCGAAACCGAGTTGGTCAGCGCGTTGAGCCCGGTTTGCGAGCCCAGCAGCTGCGTCGCCGGATCGCCGGAAGCGTAGAACTGCACTTCGCTGATCGAGATGTTGTTCTTCGCCACGAAGTTCTGGGTGTGAACGTCGACCAGGGGCGCGTTGATGTCGATGTCGCCCTGCGAGGTGATGGTGAGCTGCGCCTCGATGGCGATGATGTCGCCCTCGACGATGACGTCGGGCGTCGTCGTGATCGTCGCGCCCGCCGGCACGACCGGCGTTTCGTTGGCGATGCTGATGAACGCGATCGCCGGCTGGTTGGGCGCCGGCGCCGCAGGCGGCGCCGCCAAACTGATGCTGGCGAAACTCGCCACCCCGGCGACCGCCCGATCGGTGCTGCTCGCGGGGTCCTCGTTGTCGGTGGCGGCGTCGTTGCTGTTCATCGCGTTGATGACGCTGTTGGCCGCCGCGACGCTGGACTGCGTCAGCGCGACGCCGTTCGCATAGACGCCGCCGATCAGCTGCGGGATGGTGATTCCTTCGATCTGCAGCGACGAGGCGGTTGCGTTGGCGATGCTGACGTTGACCGTCGTCGGCGCATAGAGCGTGCCGGTCCCTTGGATCTGGTCGCCGTAAAGGTTGATCTGGCCGGCCTGCGCCGTGAACGCCGCGACATCGATCACCTGCACTGTGGCGCCGATGGCGACGAACGTTCCGTCGGATTCCGTTTCCCCGAGTCCCTGCGCCTCCATCTGCGACTCGATCGTCGCGATCTCCTGCTCGTCAAAGGCCACCTGCCCGTCGACCGTCGTGTCGTCCTCGCCGTTGGCGGTCAGCGACGTCTGGATCGCGAGATACTGGCCAAGTTGCGATTCCGTGCTCAGATAGGTGCTGTATAGCGCCGAGGATTTCGTCTCCGTCGTGTTGGCGAAGGAGAGGGTCGGACTGTTGGTCCCCACCGTCTCGATAACCTCGCCCTCGGAGTCGTAACTGAACGTCACGTCGACGTTGCTGGCGATGCCGGTCTTGATCGCGCCATCGACCTCGACGATCCCGTGCGAGACCTCGAAAGCGACGCCATTGAACTCGTTCGCGGCGTTCCCGCCGGTCAGGGACAAGATGCCGCCCGCCAGATCGCTCGCCCAGCTCGTTGACTTGGCTTGCGCGACGACGGTGGCGAAGCCGACCGAGTTGGCGAGAAGGTTGGCGCTGCCGCCGGTCGCGAGCGTCGCGTCGGCGTTCACCGTGATCGCGTTGGTCTGCACGACGAAGGCGTGCGCGTCGACCGAGCTGAGGGGTATCAGCGCCCCGGCGTAGGCGTCCGTATACGCATGGAGCGTGTAGGAATCCATGTTGAAATTGACGTCTTCGCCGGTCGTCAGATCGAGGTCGCCATAGCAGGTGATGGTTGTCGCGGAAGAAGAACCGACGGCGCCGATGACGATCTCGTTGTCGGGCCGGATGTCGATATCGCTGTCGGCGACGGCCGCGGTGACCGCGCCATAGGTGTCGGTGTTGTCCTGCGTCTCCAAACTGGCGCCGCCGTCGGCGGCGAGCTCGACTTTGCCGATGCTCGTCAGCGTTGCGCCGCTTTGGACATCGACTTCCGCGATGTCGGCGCCGGTCTGGATCGTCGCGTCGGCCGCCGCGCCGGCCAGCGCCCCGCCGGTCTTGAGCGTGACTTGGTCGTAACCCCGGAAATCGTTCAGAGCCGACAGGGACAAAGCGCCGGCGTCGGCGAAGGCGCCGAAGACGTTGAGCACGGCGGCGGCGCCGACGTCGACGAGGGTGGTGAAATTGATCGTCGTCGTATCCGTGGCGCCCGCCGCGCTCGCCAGACCGCCGGTGTCGCCGCCGATGTCGTCGACGTCGTCGCCGAGCGCGGGCCGGTCGAAATCGTTGACCGCCGCGCCGACGATCGACAGCGCCGCGACCGAGCCGTCGAGCGCGTCCGTTACGTTCGAATTGACGTTGTTGACCGCGACCGCGCCGGCGCCCGACAGCAGGCCGTAGGAATTGGCGACGACCTGGGTGTCGACGGTCGAGGTGTGCGCGGCCGAAATGCCGAACGCGGACGTGATCGTTCCGCCGGTGACGTCGACGACGGCGCCCGCGCCGACGCTGGCGTCGGTTGTGGCGTTGATCGTCGTGCTCGGCGCCGCCGCGGCGCCCGCCAGGACGCCGCCGCTGCCGGCCGCGGTGTAAGCGAAATTGTCGTCGTCGCCCTTGGCATTGATTTGCGCCGTCCCGGCGGTGACCTTCGCGGAGCCGCCGATCGCTGCTTTCGTATTGCTCGTCGCCGTCGCCGAAGCCTGCGCCGCTCCTCCCGCGATCAATCCGGCCGCCACGTCGGACGAGCTCGAGTCTTGCCACGTTTCGCCGTTGGCCGCGATCAGCAAGGCGCCGGCGATCGTCACCACCATTCCGGCGGCGTCCGCGAGGTCGGACTTCTCGCCGATGCCCGCCGTGACCGTATCCGTGTTCGTCGTCGTCGCGCTGGTCGCCACGACGCCGATGAGACCGCCGACCGAGCCGCCCGCCTCGGCGTTCGCCGCCGGCTTGCCGTCGGACGGCAGGAGCAGATCGGCGATGATCGAGAGGCTGCCGGCGGTGATCGCGCCGCCGACCGTGGCGCTGACCGTCGGCGTCGCCTTGACCACCGCCACCGAGGCGCCCACCGCCAGGGCGCCGGCCGTCACCCCTTGCGCATTCGCGTCGCCTTCGGGCTGCGCCGACGCTTCGACCGTGACGGCGCCGCCGCCGGCGTTGACGGTGGAGGCGTCGACATAGGCCGAGACGCCGTTGGCGATCGTATCGGTGGCGACCGAGCCGCCCATCGCCAGCGAAATAAACCCGGCCGCGATCGAGGCCGCGCCGGTGACGGCGCCGGCGGTGGAAGTGTCCTGCGCGTCGATGTCGAGGCCGCCGACCGTCAGCGCGCTCGATTCGACGAATGCGGAAGTTGTCGTGTCGATCGTGTTGGCGGCGACCGCGCCGCCGCCGCTGACCGCGACGATCCCGGCGGAGAATGTCGCCGCCACGGATGTCGCGGTGATCGACGCGTCCTCGCTGGCGTCGATCGTCGTCGCGCCGCTCGTAATCACGTCGGCGTCGGCGATCGAGGCCTGGACAAGGTTGTCGACGCCGTCAACCGCCAGCGATGCGCCGATCGCTTGGCCGGCGCCGAGGCCGATCGTCGCCGCCAGCGAGGCGGCGCCGACGAAGGCGGTGATCGCAGACGTATCAGTCGCGGCGAGATCAATCGCGCCGGCGTTGACGCCGCTCGACCCGCTGCCTGACACGGTCGCTTCGGTGTCAACGGCGATCATGTTCGTCGCTTCCGCGCCGGCGCCGGATACGCTGTCGCCGCCCAACGCGATGGTCACGACGACCGCAGCCGCCGCGACATCGGCGTTGATCGTCGAGCTGTCGCTCGCCGTTTCGTTGAAATTGCCGCCCGCCGAAATGCTCGTCCCGGTCGAATACGCCTCCACCTGGTCCGGCTCGCAAACGCCGAGACCCGTGTAGCCGATGAAGTTCTCGGCGACCGAAGCGCCGAGGGCCGCGGCGTCGGCTTCGACGCCGAACGCCGCGGCGGCGGAAGCGGCCATCACATTGGCGTTGATCGTCGCCGACGCGTCGGCGCTCACGGTCACGTCGGTATGCGCCGCGATTCTGCTACCCGACAGATAGGCGTTGGTGTCGTCGAGGATAACGTTGGTGGCTTCGACGCCGGCGCCGGACAGGGAGAAGCTGAGGCCGCTGCCGCTGAGCGCCACCGCGGCGGCGGACGCATCGGCGTTGATCGTCGCCGCTTCTCGCGCCGAAACCGAAACCGAGGAGGAAGTCGCCTTCACGCCGTCGCCGGCGTTTTCGATATAGACTTCCATGTTGTCGGCGATCTGGTTGGTCGCCTGCGAGATCCCAACCGAGGCGGCCACGCCGACGGCGCCGAAGGAAGCGGTGATCGCGGTGGTGTCGACGATCGCCGTGTTCGACGACGCGTCGTCGCCGGAAACGCTGACGCTCGCCGCTTCGATTCCCTTTTGCGCCGCGCTCGAACTGACCGCGTCGCCGTCGATATAGGCGTTGATGTTCAGGCCGATGTCGTTGAGCGCCGCGGCGCCCGCGGCGCTCACGGAAACGCCGACCAGGCCGCCCGAAATCGCCGCCGCGAGCGAGCCGACTTCGGCCTCGATGGTCTCGCCGGTGATCGTCTTGACGCTGAGCGCGCCCGAGGCGTCGATCGCCGTGTCGCTGATGTCGGCGGTGACGCTCCCCGGCGCCGTCTCGCCGGTCGAGCCGTCGCCAATCGCGTTGTGCGCGAGAGCCGCGCCCACCGCCACGCCGACCCCGGCGATGCCCCCTGCGACCGCGGCCGAGGCCGCGTCGACGATGGCGTTGATGGTCGACGTGTCCGAACCCTCGACCGTCACCGCCCCCGCGCCGCCGATGCTCGAATTGGCGATATAGGCGTCGACATTGGCCTCGATCAGATTCTCCGCGGTCGTCGCGGCGCCGGAGACCGAGACGCCGGCCGCGAGGCCAAACGAAACCGTTAAGGCGGCGGCGACGGCGCCGGCATTGATGGTCGCCGCTTCGCTCGCCTCGGCGCTGACCGCGCCATCGCCGGTCGTCAGCGAGGCGAGGCCGGCGATATAGGCCTTTTGGTCGTCCTCAATGGTGTTGCGCGCGACCGAGAGCGAAATGCTGATCGGGACGCCGGCGATGCCGGCGAGGGCGACGCCGACCGTCGCCGCGCCGACGCCCGCCGTGATGTTGGCGCTGTCGGTCGCCGCGACGGAAAGACCGGTGGAAGCGATCGTCGCCGACCCGCCGCCGTCGACGTAGGCCTCCGTCGCCACCTGGATTTCGTTGAAGCCCAGCGCGCCGGCGAACGTGACGCTCACGGCGGCGACGCCGCTTCCCTCCAGCGCCGCCCCGCCCGCCGCGACGAGCGCGCTGATCCCTTCGCTCGAGGTCGCCGTGACGCTCGTCGCCCCACTCGCCAGGATCGACGAGCCGGCGATGTAGGCGAAGACCTGCCCGGTCCCGTACAGCGAGTCGCTGATGCGATTGTGCGCGAGGCCCGCGCCGATCGAGACGCCGACGCCCGCCGCGCCGCCGCCGCCAGCCGCGACCGACACCGCGGCGATGAGGGCGTCGATCGTTCCGTCGTCGCTCGCCGACACGGCGATAGCGCCGACTTCGCCCGACGAGTCGCCGAGCGTCGAATCCGAGATATAGGCTTCAGTGCTCGAAGCGATCAGGTTCTCGGCCGTCGCGCCGCCGCCGCTGACCGAGACGCCGGCGGCGCCGCCGATCGAAACGGTCACCGACGCGGTCGTCGCCGTGGCGAAGATGTCGGCGCTTTCGCTCGCCGTCACGCCGAGTGCGCCGCCGCCGGTCGTCAGCAGGCCGACGCCCGTGACATAGGCCGCGACGTCGTCGTCGATGGCGTTGCGCGCGATCGACAGCGAGATCGTCACCGCGACGCCCGCGGCGCCGCCGAACCCGCCGGCGATGGTCGCGGTGCCGACGTTGGAGATCATGCTCGCCGAGTCCGCCGCGGCGACCGAAACGCTCCCGGCGGCGACATCCGCGCCGCCGTCGATATAGGCGTGCGTCGCAACCGATATTTCGTTGAGGCTGATGGCGCCGGCGAAGCCGACCCCGACGCCGGCGGCTCCGCCGCCGGTCAGCGCGACCGCGGCGGCGGCGACATTGGCGTCGATCGTCTCGCTCGAGGTCGCCGCGACGGCGAGGCGGCCGGTCGCGACGATCGGGGTGTCGGCGACATAGGCGAACACTCGGCCCATGCCGAAATAGCCGTCGACGCTGCTGTCGCTGATGCTGTTGTGGGCGAACGCCGCGCCGACCGAAACGCCGACGCCGGCCGCGCCGCCGATGCCGGCGGTCGCCGAGACCGCCGCGATCAAGGCGTCGATGGTTCCCCCGTCCGTCGCCATCACCGTGATCGCGCCGACTTCGTTCGAAGTCGAGCCGAGCGATGAATCGGAAATATACGCTTGCGTATCGGAGGTGATGATATTCTCGGCCGCCGCGCCGCCTCCGCTCACCGCGACGCCCGCTGCGCCGGCGCCGCCGGCGGTGAACGACGCGGTCACCGCCGTCGCGCTGATGTCGGCGCTTTCGTCCGCCGTGACGCTGATCGCGCCGCCGTCGGTCGTCAGGCTGGCGACGTAGGCGACGTAGGCGGCGACGTTGTCGCCGATAGTGTTGCGGGCGATCGAAAGGCCGACCGCGACGGCGACGCCCGCCGCGCCGCCGAAGCCGCCGGCGACCGACGCTGCGCCGACCGCCGCGCTGATGCCCGACGTGTCGCTGGCCGCGACGGTGAGGCCGCCGGACGCGATCGAGTCGCCGCCTTCATCGACATAGGCCGTGACGGCCACGGCGATATCGTTGAAATCAGCGACGCCGGCCGCGGTGACGCCGACCCCCGCCGCGCCGCCTCCCGTGATGGCCGCGGCGCCCGCGGCGGTCGCCGCGTTGATCGTCTGATCTGAATGCGCTTCGACGTCGACGAGGCCCGAACCTTCAATCGGCGTGTCGAGCACGTAGGCTTCAACCGCGCCGACGCCGGTCAAGGTCCCGTCGGTGATCTGGTTGAGCGCGAGGGAAACCCCGACCGCGACCCCGACGCCGGCCGCGCCGCCGAAGCTGACGGACGCGGCGACCGCCGCGACCAGCGCTTCGATGGTCGACGTGTCGTTGGACGTGACCGTGACCGCGCCGACTTTGTTGGTCGACGTCCCGAGCGAGGAGCTCGAAATATAGGCCTCGCTCATCGCTTCGATGAAGTTGTCGGCGGTCGCGCCGCCGCCGGACACCGCGACCCCGGCCGTGCCGCCGATCGCCAGCGAAACCGCGGCGGCGACCGAAGAGGCCTCGATATCCGCGCCTTCGACGGCGGTGACGCTGACGTCGCCGCCGGAGGTCGTCAGCGAACTGACGTCGGTGATATAGGCCGTCACCGGATCGGTGATCGTGTTGGTGGCGACCGAGAGGCCGATCGCCACCGCCACGCCCGCCGTGCCGGCGAAGCCGCCCGCGAGCGACGCCGCGCCGGCGATCGCGTTGATGTTCGAGGTGTCGCTCGCCGCCACCGTGACGCCGCCGGACGCGATCGAGTCGCCGCCGCCGTTGATGTAGGCGGAAATGGCGACATCGCTTTGGTTGATCACGCCGACGCCGGCGCCGGACACGCCGACGCCCGCCGTGCCGCCGCCCGAAAGCGCGACCGCGCCGGCCAGAGTCGTCGCGTCGATCTTCTCGCTGGCGTGGGCTTCGACGTCGACAAGCCCGTCGGAGACGATCGGAGCGTCGGAGATGTAGGCTTTGACCTCGCCCGCGCCCGTTTCGGTTCCGTCGCCGATCAGGTTGTGCGCGTACGCGACGCCGATCGCGACCCCGACGCCGGCGTCGCCGCCGAAGCTGACGGACGCGGCGACGGCGGCGACCAACGCTTCGATGTCGGAATCGTCGTTTGCTGTGACGGTGACGGCGCCGACCGCATCGCCCGAGGCCCCGAGCGTCGAATTCTTGATGTAGGCGGAGGTCGCCGCGCCGATGAGATTTTCGGCGGTTGCGCCGCCGCCGGAAACCGCGACGCCGGTTTCGCCGCCGATCGCCAGCGAAATCGCCGCGGCGACCGACGTGGCGTGGATCGTCGCGTCTTCTTTCGCGGTGACGCCGACCGCGCCGCCGGAAGTCTTCAGCGAGGTCACGCCCGAGATATACGACGTGACTGGATCGCTGATGATGTTGGCCGCGATCGACAGACCGATGGCGACGGCGACGCCCGTCTCGCCCGCGAAGGCGGCGCTGACCGCCGCCGCGCCGGCGGTCGAGGTGATCGTCGCGGCGTCGGAGGCGGCGACGGCGACGGCGCCGTCCGCCGCGATCGAATGCGCGCCGCCGCCGTCGATATAGGCCGAGACGGCGACCGCGATGGTGTTCATCACCGCGACGCCGGCGCCGGCGACGCCGACGCCCGTCTCGCCGCCGCCCGACAGCGCCGCCGCCACCGCGACGGTCGACGCGGCGATCGTTCCCTTCGAAGTCGCCGCGACGTCGACGCCGCCATTGCTGACGATCGACGAGCCCGAAATGAAGGCGCTGACCGCGCCCGAGCCGAAGCCGGTCGCGTCGCCGATCTCGTTGTAGGCGAGCGACACGCCGATCGCGACCCCGACGCCGGTCTCGCCAGCGAGGCCGGCCGTCGCCGCGATCGCGGTGATCGCCGCCGAAATCGCCGACTGGTCCGTCGCCGTGACGGTCACCGTCCCGACCTGATTGCCGGAAGTTCCCAGGTTGGAGTCGTAAATATAGGCGTAAGTCGTCGCGTCGATGAAATTGGCCGCCAGCGCGCCGCCGCCGGCGACCGCGATCCCGTTCTCGCCGCCGAGCGCCGCCGAAATCGCGACGGCCGCCGACAGGGCCTCGATCGACCCGCCCTCCACCGCGGTCACCGAGACCGCGCCGCCCGCCGTCGTCAGCGTCGGAACGTTGGCGATGACCGCGGCGACGGGATCGGTGATCGAATTGCGCGCGAAGGAGACGCCGATCGAGACGTTGGTGCTGTTCTCGCCGCCGAAGCCGCCCGCGATCGATCCCGCCGCAACGATCGCGTCGATCGTCGAAGTGTCCTCAGCCGCCACCGTCGTCCCCGTCGACGCGATGTCGTAGGTGGGCGCGTCGCTGGAGCCGCCGCCGCCGCCGTCGACCATCGCGTTGACGGCGACTGCGACCTCGTTGAAGGCGAAGGCGCCGGCGCCGGTGACGCCGACGTCGGATTCGCCGCCGCCCGACAGGGCCACCGCAGCGGCCGCGACCGTCGAGTCGACCGTCTCGCTCGAGGTGGCGGCGACGTCGACGGCGCCGCTGTTGATCGACGCGCCGCTGACCCAGGCGGTCACTTCGCCGCTGCCGGTGTCGGTTCCGTCGCCGACGCGGTTGTGGGCGAGCGAAGCGCCGATCGAGACGGCGGTCGAGTCTTCGCCGCCGAAGCTCGCCGTTCCCGACACCGCAGCGACCAGCGCGTCGATCGTCGCGCTGTCCGTCGCGGTGACGCTGAACGCGCCGACCGCGGCGCCGGCGGCGCCGATTGTCGAATTGGTCACGCTGGCGGTGGCGAAGGCGCCGATCAGATTGTCGGCCAGCGAGCCGCCGCCCGCCACCCCGAGGCCGTTTTCGCCGCCCGCCGCGATCGACAACGACGCCGCCAGCGAAGTCGCCTGGATACTGGCGTTTTCCGTCGCGGAAACGGTGACCGGCGCGCCCGTCGCGGCAATCTGCCCCGCGCTTTCGATGCTCGCCTGAACCGTGTCCTGGATGGTGTTGCGGGCGATGCCGATGCCGATCGTCACCGACTTGCTGCTAGTCCCGGAGAAGTCGGCGGTCACCGCCGCCGCGCCGTCGAGCGAATTGATTTGCGCCGCGTCGTCGGCGGCGACGTCGAGCCCGCCGGAGGCCCCGGCCCCGGTGACGACCTTCGCCGTGTTTTCGACAGTCGCGGTTACGCCGACGGCGATCTTGTTCTCCGTGTAGACGCCCGCCGCGGAGAAACCGAACGTGCTTTCGCCCTCGCCGCTGCCGCTTTCTTCGCTGCCGCTTTCGCCTTGCGGCTGCTTGGTCGCCGTTTTCGGCGTCGCCGGCTCGCTCGGATTCGAAGTGCTTGTCGGGTTGGTCGCGCTCTTCGACGTGGCTGGCGGCGTGGTCGGGGTCGTCGCCGGCGTCTCAGTCGGCGCCGCGGCAGGCTTGGTCGGGCTCGTCGGCGTCGAAGCCGGCGTCGTCGAGGTCGTCGTGCCGGTCAGGAAGCCCAGACCCGCGCCGAGCGTCGAGATCGCTGATCCCGCCGCCGTGGCCGTACCGCTGCCGCCGGAGTCGCCGTTCGTGCCCGCCTGCCACAGCGCGGTGTTGGTGTAGTCCTGATTGTAGAGATCGAGCGAGGCGTCCGACTGGCCGATATAGGTATAGACGGCGCCGATCGTGCCGGCGACCTTCGCCCACAGCGACGTCTGGCTGAAATTCGCGCTCGCCAGGTCCACGGTGGCGGAGGCGCCGAGATAGCGGTAGACGGTCCCGTCGCTGGCCTCCACCGTGTCGCCGGTCGCCAGCGTTTCCGCGCCTTGGGCCACGTTGTAGGTCGGCGTGTCATAGCCGGCGGCGATCTCGACCGTGTCGCCGTTGTTCACGGTGCGCACTTCGGTCGATTCGCCCTTGTCGGGCGCCGTTTGATAGGTCGGCGGGGTTGTCGATCCCGACAGCGCGCTGGAGACGACGCCGCCCAAGCCGATGAGGATGCCGCCGCCAGCGCCGAAGCCGGTCGAAGTGCTGGTCGTGCTTCCCTGGGCCGCGCCGGTTGTTTTCGACGCCGTGTTGCCGGCCTGGCCGGCCGCCGCGCCGCTCTTTTCGGCCTGGTTGGTTTCGGCGCCGCCGGCGTTGTCGGTTCCTGCGTTGACCGTCGTTCCGTTGGCGTTGCCGGTGTCGGTCGGCGTCGTCGTGGTCGTGGCGCTCGAGCCGGAGCCGGTGGTCGTGGTCGTGCTGCCCTCGCCCTCGGTCGCCGCCGAGGTGGGCTCTTGAGTGGTTTCGTCGCCCTTTCCGGTCCCTTGCGTCTCGCTGCCGCCGCCGTTGCCGCCGCTGCCGCTCGACGCCGCGATCGCGACCGACACCGCCGCAGTCAGCGCGTTGATCACGGCGGTCGAGTCGGAAGTGACCGAAACCGCGCCGTGGGCGGTGAGCGAGCCTTCGTTCGCGTAAGCCGAGACGACGATCGGATCGTCGGAATCCTCGGTTTCGTCGGCGACCGTGCCGCGCCACCCGATCAGGTTGACCGCGACCGCCGCGCCGATCGCGACGACATTCGAGGCTTCCGCGCTGATATTGGCGGCGACGCTGAGCCCGGTCACTTGCGCCCCGATTTGCGAGGAATCGGTGGCCGAGATGGCGATGTCCCCCGGAACCGTTCCCGACGCCAGCGCCGTCGCGGTCGCCGCCTGCGTGTAGGCCTCGACGCTGCCGAGAATCGTGTTGATCGCGACCGCGCCGCCGCCGGCGACGCCATTGGCGCTCGAAACCGAGGCGCCGACCGCGATGGCGGCGAACGACGCCATCGCGGAGATGCCGGTCGCCTGCGACGCGATGATTTCGATGTCGCCGTCGTGCGTCTCGAGGTTCGAGACATTTTGGGCATAGGCGGCGATGTTGGATTCGACGATGTTGCGGACGATGGTCAGCCCGATGCTGGTGTTGCCGGTGCTGGTCTGGGTCGTGAAGCCGACCCCGATCTTGATGACCGGCGTCGCCGTCGTCGCATCGATGGTCGCGCCCGTATCCGTCGCCAGGATGTCGATGTCGCCCGACGTCGTCGTGACCGCGAAAGCCGGATCGGCGGTATTGTCGATATAGGCGTCGGTCCCGGAAGCGACGCGGTTGAACGCGATCGTCGCGCCGACGCTGAAGCCCATCTGATAGAGATTGGTGATCGCGTTGGTGACGGTCGAGGCGATCTGCGACGAATTCGTCGCCTCCACCAAAATCCCGGCGTCCGCGGAAACCGGCGTATCGCTGATATAGGCGTCGACTTGATCCGCCTGTTCGCTCGCCAGATCGGCGCCGAACAACCCGTCGATGGTGTCGAAGAGAATGTTGCTGTCGGCGATGCCGATGGTGTTGAAGGCCAGGACGACGCCGACCGCGGAGCCGTTCGATTCGGACGTGGCGTCCATGTCCGCCGAAATCGCCGCCGTGGAGGAAGCCTCGACATCGACCGATCCCGCCGACGATGTAAGGCTCGTATCGCTCGCGTAGGCGGACGTCGTCTCCAGAATGCTGTTGAGCGCGATGGCCGCGTTGACCGCCAGCGAGTTGCCGCCCGCCAACGGACTGTTGGCCGACGACGAAACGTCGCTGGTGTTGGTCGCGCTGATCGATCCGGTCCGAGTGGCGCCGATGTTGATATTGCCCGCGCTGGACACGCTCCCGCCGGCGACGTCCGCTTGGACGGAGCCGCTGACGAAATTATTGACGAGGAGGCCGCCGCCGGCCACCGCGTTGGTCGCGCTGAGGCTCAGCGTGCTCAAGAAGCTGAGGACCGTGTCGACCGGGCTCGTCGTCTGATCCCGCCACAGGCTGGAGTCGGCGTAATTGGTCGTCCCGAGGTTGACGCCGGTCCCCTGCGCGGCTGTGCCGACGAAGGCATAGACGTCGCCGGCGTCGCCGATCAGTCGCCAATCGGCGGAGTTCGACGCGTAGTCCTGGGTCGAAAGGTCGACCGTTCCGGCGGCGCCGATATATTGATAGATCTGGGTCTTGGCCCCGACATCGTTGGCGGGAGGAATGACGCCGACCAGGGCGCCGGTCGCAAGCGTCTCGGGCTGCGGCGTGGCGGAGCCAGACTGATTGCTGATTTCGGCGACCGGAAGGACCTCTTCGCCGGGCAGGATCGTCACGACGCCCGACTCGTTGGTGTATTGGTAGTCGTTCAGCAGTTGCTGCGCCAAGTTCGCCGCGAGGCTGAGGCCGTAGTTGTTCACCGCCGTCGCCGAAGCGACGAGGATGTCGTTGGCCAGGATCGACGTGCCGTCGTTGGCGGTGACCGAGACGGCGCCGCCGGTCGATTTGACGACGTCGCTCGGCGTCGCGCTGTTGTCGATGTAGGCCAGCGCGGAATCGCTCAGCATGTTCGTGCCGATGGTGGCGCTGACCGCCATCGTGTTGGTGCCCTCAAGCGCGGTGAACGAAGACGTGGTTTCGTTGGACGTCGTCGCGGTCATCGTCGCCGTGTCGTCGGCGCGGACGTCGATGTCGCCGCTGGCGGTCGCCGACGTGCTGCGGAGATAGGCGGTGACGCTCGCCGGATTCTGCTTGCCCAGCAGCGTCGGGTCGAGCAGCGAGTCGAGCAGGCTGTAGAGCACGTTCAGCCCGGAATAGCCGATGCTGTTGAACGCCAGTTGCCCGGCGTAGCCGTTGCCGCCGCTGGTGACCGTCGCGTCGTCCGTCGCCGTGAACGTCGCGGTGTCGTCGGCCTCGACGTCAAGGCCGCCGGCCGAGACATCGATCGTGGAGCCGCTAATGTACGCGCTGGACGAATCCTGCACGGTGTTCGTGGCGACGACGCCGTTGGCGGCCTCGGTCGTGCCGGAGCCGTCGATGAAGCTGCCGCCGTCCATGACGACGTCGGAGTCGTTCATCGCCGAGAGCGTCGCCGCCTCGGTCGCCGTGACCGTCACCTCGCCGACGGCCGAAAGCGTCGCGTTCGTCACCCACGCGCCGGCGCCGCCCTGCACGTCGTTCAGCGTGATCGAGGCGCCGACCGAAACCGCGTTGGAGCCCGAAATATTGTTGCCCTGCGGGATGACCTGCGTGATCAGCTCCGACTTCCAGAAGCCGGCGTCGGTATAGTTCTGCGCGTGCAGGTCGACGCCGGCCCCGGTGGTCGAGGCGCCCATGTATTCGTAGACGGCGTTTTCCTGGCCGACGAGCTGCCAGAGCGTCGGGTCGTTGGCGTAATCCTGCGCCAGCAGGTCGACGCTGGTCGGCTTGGAAGCGCCGCCGAGGTATCGGTAGACCTCGCCGTTGTCGTTGACCAAGCTGCCGGTGACCAGTTTCGCCGACCCTGCTGCAATGCTGAAGTCGGCCAGCAACCGCACCGTGTCGCCGTAATTGAGCGAACGGATCGTCGTCTGACCGGTTCCGTCCGGGGTCGTCGTGTAGTCGGAGGGCTCGAGCTCGTCGAGCGAGTTCTGCAGCACCGAGGCGCCGCCGTCGGTCGTGGTGATCGCCGAGGAGACGAGGGTGATGTTCGAATAGACGCCCGAAGCGTCGTTGGCCGTGACCGAGACCTTGCGGCCGGCGTCGACGTCCGGCGTGGTCGGGCTCGCCAGCAGGCTCGGATCGAGATTGGATTCGTCGATATAGGCGTCGGCCGATCCGTTGACCTTGTTCGAGGCGAGCAAGGCGCCGAAGGCGAGCGAGCTGTTGTCGGCCTTGTTGGAGCCGTAGAGGGCGGACGAAGTCGAGTCGGCGGCGTTGCTGAGCGTCGCGTTGATCTGCGCCGCCGACACCGCATCGACCGTCACGTCGCCGCCGGCCTCCACCGCCGAGTTCTGAATATAGGCCAGCGTGTCGGCGGGCTCGGCATTGGTGAAGGCCGAGGCGACCGCCGGGTCGCCGATCAGCGCGTCGATGGTGTTGAAGAGCAGGTTCTGAGCCTGCCAACCCACCGAGTTGAAAGCCAGCGAGGCGCTGTAGCTGCTTTGCGCGCCGCCGCCGGTGGTGGTCGACGAGCCGAGCACGGTCGCCGTCATCTGCTGATTGTCCTGGGCGTCGACGTCGACGTCGCCGCTCGCCGTCAGGCTCGCCCCGACCGCGAAAGCCTGCGCGGTCGACAGCACCACATTGGTCGCCGCCTGACCGTTGGCGGCCAGAACCTTGCCGCTGCCGAAGGCGCTGCCGCCCGAGGAGGCGACGTTGCTGATTTCGGCCGCGACCATGGTCGCGGCTTCGTTGGCGGCGATCGCGATGTTCCCCCCCGCCGCCTTGATGACGCTGCCGGCGTCGACCTCGCTGATCGCCGAACCGCTGACCTCGTTGAAGACGATCTGGCCGCCGATCGAAGTCGAGTTGGAATCGGTGAGATTGCCGATCGACGGCAGCAGAGCGTTGACCAGCAGGGATGGCGATTGCAATTGCCAGTCCGCCGTGTCGGTGGCGTAATCCTGAGTTCCGAGATTGATCGGGCTTGTGCCGCCGCCGATGTATTCGTAGGTCCCGCCGGCGCCGCCGTTGGCGTAATAGGTCGGAACATAGACGAGCTGGCCGGCCGTCAGCGAGCGCGACCCCGACTCGGCGGTGTAGTCGAACGTGTCGGCGGTCAGCCCCTCGACGAGGCTGGTCAGCGCGTTGAGCGTGTCGGTGGTGTTGGTGGCGTCGTCGGCCTGGCTCATCGAGGTCATCGACGCGGTGTCGGTCGCCGAGAGCGTCACCGACGCGCCGGTGACTTTCGACGGCGTCTTCGACGACGAACCGTCGATATAGGCGTGCGCCGAGCCGGCGACCCGGTTCATCGCCAGCAGCGCCCCGGCGCTCGAGCCGGTCTTGCCGAACTTGGCCGCCTTGCCCGCGTCCTTGCCGTCGAAGATGTTCAGCGTCCCGTCCGGAAGGGCGACGTCGTTGTTGGCGGTAACGGTCAGCTCATCGCCGGTCGTCGCGGTGATGGTCGAGCTGCTGAGCGCGGTCAGCGCGACGGCGCCCGCGGCGGTTACCGTGGAATCCTGGATGAAGGCGTCGGCGTCATCCGGGAACGCCGTGCCCCAAACGGTGTCGCCGAGGATCGCGTCGATGGTGTTTTCCAGGATGTTCGCCGCAGCGTAGCCGACCGAATTGAACGCGGCGATGACGCCGAGGTTGCCGATCGCGAACTTGCCTTTGTCGTCGGTCGGCAGGATGTTCGCGCCGTCCGAACCGACCACCTGCGTCTCCGAAGTCGCGGTAATCGAAGAGCTATTGTTGGCGCTGAGCGCGACGCCGCCGGCGCCCTCCTGGGTGACGGCGCTGGCGAGGATATAGGCCTGCGCCCCGGCGAGCACGAGATTGGTGACGAAGACGTACGACCCGCCGCCCTTGCCGACGACGTCGCTGGAATCGTTGGCGTTGAGGGTGGCGACGTCCTGCGCCAAGATGGTCACCGCGCCGGCGGTCGCCGCGACGCTGGTGGAATTCGCGATGTAGGCTTCGACCGGCCCGCGCACGTCGTTGCGCGCCACCAGCCAAGCGGTCGCATTGGCTGTGCCCGTGCTCTTGCCGAGCAGCTTGACCAGGTCCTTGCCGGCGTTGGTCGGGAACAGGGTCAACGCCTGCACCGGCTTCCAGAGGCCGAGGTCTTTGAAGCTTCCTTGCGCCGCGCCAGCGTTGGTCAGAGCCTGCGTCTGCCCGAGGTCGACGGACGTGTCGTCGGGGCCGTAATACTCGTAGACGGTTCCGTTCGCCGCCCGCACCATATTGCCGAGCGACAGCGTCTGAACGCCGGACTGGTCGGTGTATTCGTAACTGTCGAGCACCTGGCCGACGAACTTGTTGAGCAGCGAGGCGCCGAGGTTGTTGGTCACGCTCGCTTCGCTGGCGAGCGCCGTGGTCGAAATGATCGACGACGTATCCTTCGCCGCGACGTCGATCGAGGCGGCGCTGGTCGTCCCGCCAGTGATGAAGGCCTCCGCCGTGCCGTTGACCATGTTGCTGGCGAGCGCGCCGCCGATCACCTGGGCGTTGCCGTCGAACAGGCCGGTGAAGGCCGAGGTCGCGTCGTTGGACAGATTGGCGGTGATCGACGCGCTGTCGGTCGCCGTGACCGAGAGCGCCCCCGAAGCGTCGATGGTGGAATCGGTGATCGAGGCCTGGTCGGTCGAGGGGTCCGAACTGCCGAACGAGGTAGTGATCAACGCGTTGAACGCCTGGGCGAGGACGTCGACGTTGCTCGGCGTCCAGCCGACCGTGTTGAACGCCAGCAGGACGTCGTAGCTCTTGCCGCTCGACGTCGTCGCCTGCTCGGTGTTGGCGGTCAGCGCGGAAGTGTTCTCCGCGTCGACGGTGACGTCGCCGCTGCCGTCGGCGGTCAGCGTGCTGTCGCTGACGGCGGCGTCGGACGAGGTCAGGATCGTGTTGGTGGCGATGGTGACGGTCGCCGCCACCGCGGTCGCGTCCTTGCTGCCGAAGATGTCGGTGCCGGTCGCCGACGCGGAATTGTCGGCGATGGCCGAAACGGTCGCGTCTTCGATCGCCTGAACGACGATGTTGCTGTTCGCCGCGTTGGGATTGACGACGCCCGCCGGGCTGGTCGCCGTCCGCAGATTGGCGTTGGTGACATAAGCGTTCGCGCCGCCGCGGTCGTCGTTGAGCACGATCACGCCGCTGTTGGCGCCGGCCGCCGAAGCGGTGATGTTGACGCCCTGAGGAACGAGCTGGGTCGCGCCAACCGGCTTCCACAATTCGAGATTGTTGTAATTCTGGGCGTTGAGATCGAGGTTCGCCGCGGTCCCCATATATTCGTAGACGCCGCTCGCCTCGCCGCCGACCAGAACCCAGTCGGAAGGATCGTTGGTCGGATTGAACGTCTGCAGATCGACGTTACTCGCCTCCGGGCCGACGTAGCTGTAAACCGGATTGGTGATGGTGGTGACGCCAGAGGAGACCGTCGTCGTGGTGAAGCTCGCCGTCTGATAGGGCTTGAGATCGGCGACGATCGGATCCGTGTCGGCGTAAGTGGCGGCGCCGTAGGTCGGCGCCAGCCGCACGGTGTCGCCGAACGTCAGCGCCGTGGTCGCGCCGGTGTCCGCGCCGGTGGTGAAATCGGCGGGAACGACGTCGTTGAGCGCCGATTGCAGGATCGCGGCGCCGTCGCTGGAGACGGTCGACGCGTCGACCATCTTCACGTTGGAATAGATCTGCGACTTGTCGTTGGCGGTGACCGAGACGCCGCCGCCCGCCTGCACGTTGGGCGAGCTTTGCGACAGGCCGGTCTCGTCGATGTAGGCCTTGGCCGTGCCGTTGACCTTGTTGGAGGCGAGCAGGCCGCCGAAATTGCCGCCGGTCGCCCTGTCCTTGTCTTCCAGGTTCGAAATGTAAAGCGCCGAATTCACGGACTCGGCGGCGTTGCTCATGGTCGCGTTGATCTGCGCCAGATCGACGGCGCTGACGGTCACGTCGCCGCCGGCGACCACCGGAGTGTCGACGATCGCCGCCACCGTGTCGCTGGGATCGGCCCCGCCGAACGCCGCCGACGCGCTCGGGTCGTCGATCAGCGCGTCGATCGCATTTTCGAGAATGTTCTCGGGGACCCAACCGACCGAATTGAAGGCCAGCGAGATGCTGTAGGCCGATTGCGCGCCGCCGCCGCTCGTCTGCGCCGCCGCATGGACCCGCGCGTCCAGGATCTGGCTGTTGGTCGCCTCGACCGTGACGTCGCCGCTCGCCGTCAGCGTCGCCTGCTCGGCCATCGCCGTGGCGTGGGACTGAACGACGTTGGTCGCGGCCTGCCCGTTCGCCGACACCACCGTGCCCGCGCCGAACGTGCCGCCGCCCGAGCTCGAGATGTTGCTCGTCACCTCGGCGTCGAGTTGCGCCGCCTCGGTGGCGGTCAGCGCGATGGCGCCGGCGGTCGCGGTCAGTTGCACGCCCGCGTAGACCATGCTTTGCGCTGAGCCGACCACTTCGTTGTAGACGATGTCGCCGCCGACCGCGCGCGCGCTGGAGGCGGTGAGATTGCCGATTTGCGGCGCGAGCGAATTGAGGATGTCGTCGGCGACGGTGGCGCTCGAAAGCTGTTGCCAATTGCTCGTGTCGGCGTAGTCGGCGGCTCCGAGGTCGACCGGGGTCGTCTTGTTCGCGCCGATATAGAGATAGAGCCCGCCTGGGTTGCCGCCGCCGGTGTAGTCGCCCTTGGCGGTCGGAATATAGACCAGAGTGGAGCCCGGCGTCAGAATCTGGCTGCCCGATTCCGTGGTGAAATTGAACGACGGAAGGAACTGCTCGATGTAGCTGGTCACCGCGGCCAAGGTGTTCGACGACGCGGTCGAATCGATGATCGAGCTCGTCGCCGAGATCTGCGCGTCGTCGTTCGACGTCACGGCGATCGAAGCCGCGCGCACGGTCGAGGTGTCAGACTTGTCGCTCGAATTGCCGATGTAGGCGTCGGCGGCGGCGGCCACCCGGTTCATCGCCAGCAGCGCCGCCGCGCTGGCACCGGTCTTTTCGTATTTCGCCATCAGCGCGAAATCGTTGAGCGCGGAGACGGTCGTCTCGTTTCCGTCCACCGCGGTGACGTCGGCGCCGCTGGTGGCGCTGAGCGCGACGGCGCCTGAAGCGGTGACGCTGGAGCCGGTGATGTAGGCTTCCGCAACGTCAGGCTGCTCGGTCCCGAAGGTCGAGCTGTCGTTCGACGTATTGCCCGACACCACGTCGCCGCCGACCAGCGCGTCGACGGTCAGCCCGAGAATGTTCTCCGGCGCCCAGCCGATGGTGTTGAACGCGACGATGAAGCCGAGGTTGCCGGTGCCGAGCGCCGTGTTCGCGGCGTCCTTGCCGTTGACGGTCGTCTGCGCAACCGCTTTGATCGAGGACTGATCGTCGGCCGTCAGCGTGACGGCGCCCGTCCCCGCCTGCGTCACCGTGCTGTCGAGAATGTAGGCGTGCGAGCCCGACAGCGCCATGTTGGTGACGGCGACGCCGCTGACGCCGCCCTTGGCGACGACGTCGCTCGAATCCTGGGCGTTGATCGAAGCCGAATCGGACGCCATCAACGTCACCGCGCCGGCGGTCGCCGCCGCCTCGGACGTCGAGGCGATGTAGGCGGCGACGTCGCTGCGCACGTCGTTGCGCGCGATCAGGCCGCCCCACGCGTTGGCGTCGCCGGTCTTCTGGCCGATCGCCTTGACCAGGTACCTGGCCACGTTGCTCGGGATCAGCGTGAACGTGTTGAGCGCCTGCCAAAGCCCGTCGTCGTTGAAATTGGCGGTCGCCAGATCGACGGAGGAATTGTCAGGCCCGTAATATTTGTAGATCGTGCCGTTCGCCGCGCGCACCATGTCGCCGAGCGACAAGGTCTGCGTGCCCGAATCCTCGGTGTATTGGTAACTGCCGAGAATCTCGTTGGCGACGTCGTCGGCGATGCCGTTGATGATCCCGGCGCCGAGGTTGTTGGTCACGCTCGACTCGCCGACCAGCGCGGTGGTGGAGACGATCGACGCCGAATCCTTCGCCGACAGCGCAATCGACGCAGCCTTCGTCGTCCCGCCCGAGATGTAGGCGTGCGCCTCGCCGTCGACCATGCTGCTGGCGAGAATGATGTCGTACGAAGCGACGTTCGCGTTGTAGAACGCGGTGATCGCCGCCGTGGCGTCGTTTCCGGTCGTCGCGTTGATCGACGCGGAATCATTGGCGGTGAGCGCCAGCGCGCCGGTCGCGTTCACGGTCGTGCCGGTCAGGAACGCCTCGACGTCCGCCGGCTGCGCGCTGCCCAGGACCGTGCCGACGAGATCGTCGATCGTGTCGTAGAGCACGTTGTCGTCGGCCCAGCCGACCGTGTTGAAGGCCAGCAGAGCGCCGACCGTGACTCCGTCCGACGTCGTCGCCTGTTCGGTCGTCGCCGTGAGCGAAGCGATGTCCTCGGCGTCGAGCGTGACGGCGCCCACCCCCGCGCCCTCGGCGGTCAGCTCGCTCGACGTGACGGCCGCCAGCGCGGAAGCGAGAACGACGTTAGTGGCGATGGTCGCGTCGACCGCCAGGCTCATGCCGGTTCCGAACTCGGAGGAGCCGCTCGAAACGCCGCTGTTGTCGTTGACGGCGGTCAGCGTCGCCTTCTCGCTGGCCAGAACCGCGATGTTCCCGGCGAGCGCGGTGACGTTGGCCGAGACGATGGTCGCCGAGGCGCCGCCATGGATGTCGTTGAGGACCACGGCGCCGCCGACGTCGAACGAATAGTCCGGTTTCAGGTTGATCCCGGTCGGCGTCAGTTGGAACTCGACGTCTTCTTTCCAATAGTTCAGATCGTTGTAGTTGTCGTAGGTGGAAAGCTTCGCGCCGCCGGAGGCGCCGAGGAACTGGTAGATCGCTCCGAGCGCGCCCTGCACCGGCGCCCAGTCCGCGGTGTTGGTGTAATCCGCCGTCTCGAGGTCCATCAGGCCCGGGTTTGAGCCGATGTAGCGATAGAGGCTGTCGCCCTCGCCGGTGTCGGCGGGAGAACCGGCGACGACGTGGACGATGTCGCCGACCGCGACATTCTCGAACTTGCTGGCGGAGTCGCCGAACAGACCCAGGCTGGTGTCGTAGGTCGCCGCCAGCTCGACCTGGTCATCGAAGTTGGGGACCGCCGAGCCGTCGGTCGAAAGATAGGTGTAGGGCAGCGCCAGGCTGAGGATCTCGTTGGGATATTGCAGCCCGCCGTCGGACGCCGAGATCGACGAAGTGACGATCTTCACGTTCGAGTTGATCGTCGCGGCGTCGGTCGCCTTCACCGTGACGTTGGTCCCCGCCTTCACCACGACGTTCGGCGTGTCGGCGTTGTCGATCGTGGCGACCGCCGAGCGGCCGACCTTGTTGGTCGCCAGCACGCCGCCCGCCGATCCGCTGACGCTGGTGTAGCAGGTGGAGGTCTGCCCCGACCGGACCGTGTTGCTCACGGTCGCGTTGACCATCCCCTCGCCCACCGCCGCGACCAGCAGCGCGCCCGCGGCGGCGATCGCAGAATCCGTGACCTTGGCCTGGACGGGCGCGGCTTGCTCGTCGAAGAAGTTCGTCCCCAGGAGGTCGTCGATGGTGTCGAGGCCGAGCGCCTGCGTCGCCTTCCAGCCGATGGTGTTGACGGCGATCGCGCCGCCCACGCCGCCGCCGGGGCCGACCCCGCCCGAAGACGTTCCCGAAAGACCGGTCGAGGTTCCTGCCTGCGCCCGCGCGTCGACGATCGACGTGTCGCCGGCCTGGACCTCGACGTCGCCCGCCTCGGTGGTGGTGATCGCGCTGTTGGCGACCAACGCGCTGACCGCGCCGAGCACGTTGTTGTTGACGTAGGTTCCGGAGAAAGCGACCGCCGAGAGATCGAGCGTGCTCGACAGGCTCTCGGTGGCTGCGGTGGCGATGACTTGAATCTCGTCCATCGCCTCGACCAACACGGTCCCCGCCGCATTGATGGTCGTCTCGCTGACCGAAGCGGTGATCGCCTTGTTGACCTGGTTGATCGCCGAGGACGCGGCGATGTAGAGATCGGCGCCGCCCGTATACTGGTTGCTGCCGAAATCGTAGCTCGTCGCCTGCGCGGTCACGGCCGAGCTGTCGGTGGCGGCGACGCTGGCGCCGCCCGAACTGGCGGCGACGGAATCCCAAGCAAGCAGCGCGTCGGTCTCGCCGACGACGTCGGTCGTCAGAATGTGGCCGGTGGCGCTGTAATCGGTCGCGCTGGTCGCCGACAGCGACAGGGTGCCCGTGTCCACCGTCACGCCGGCGATCTCGGCGATGGTGACGTCGCCCTCGCTGACTGAGCGGCCGTCGGCCCCCACACCGCCGCTCGAAGCGTCGATTTCGACCGAGCCGAGCCCTGTCGAGGTCTCGGCCAAGGCGATGGCGCCGCCGCTGGTCGCCGAGATTTGCACGGCGCCCGCGGCGTCGATCGGCGTTTCGCCGCTGGAAAGGCTCGTTGCGTCGGCATTGCCGACCACGACCAGCGTCGACCGGCTGACGACCGCGTGCGCGTCCAGCGCGTTGACGACCAGCGCGCCGCCGACCACGGGAAGCTGGAAATTCGACGGGACCGAAAGCGTGGCGGTCAAATTGGTGACGTCGGCGGCGGACAGGATGACCGCCTCGCCCGTCGTTCCAATCGTCGACCCGCCGTTCTGCACGATCCTCGCGGCGGGATCGACGGCGACCTCGGTCAGGTTGGTGATCGTCGGCGTGACAGTCACGAAATTGCCGAAGCCGAGCGTGTTGTCGCCCAGGTTGGGCGCGTCGATCGTCGCGTTGAAGGTGGTGCTGGCCTCGACGTCCACCGTCGCGCCGGAGAGCGCAGCGGCAGATTCAATATTGATCTTCGCGGTGTCGGCCGCCGTCAGGACGCCGGAGGTGAAATCCGAGCCGTCCCCCATGGTGATGCTATCGTTCTGGCTGACGGTGGCGTACGCGCTCAGCGCGCCGCTCGCGTCCACCGCGCCGTCGATCGTGATCGTCGCGCTGGCTTCGGTGACGATCGACGCGCTCGTAAGCTCGACGCCCGCGTTGGGCGCGGCCGCCGCGCCGCCGATCGAGGTCGCCTCGAGCTCGATCGCGCCGCCGTCGATCGCGCTGTGCGATTGCAAAGTGACGCTCGCGTCCGCTGCGAGCGGGGCGCCCGTCGCCCCAATGGCCACCGCCGCATCGGTGGAGTCGGTCGCGTTCGCCGTCGCCGTCGCATCGAGCGTGACCGCTCCGCCGGTCAAAGTGACGCCGCTGTCGACCGTGATCGACTGCGCGCTGGCGGAAAGGCCGGACGTGTCAGTGAGATTGCCGGCAAATTCGATCGAGGCGCCGGTTCCGTCGATGTTCAAAGCCGAGCCGGCGGCGACCGAACTGAAGTTGAACGCGTCCACTTTCAGCGTGTCGCCAATCCCAAGCGTCAGTTCGAACGCGCTGCCGGCGGTCGGCTGAACCAGCGTCGTCGTAAAGGAGGAGCCGCCGGTCGGCGCGATCTGAAGTTCGCCGCCGCTCGTCGACAGCTCCGCGTGGACGCCCGCGCCCAATGTGTCGAGCGAGAAACTGGTGGGGTCGCCGATATTCAACAGCCCCAAGTCAGCGTAGCTGAACGCCTGGCCGTCGAGCGTGACGGTCCCGGACCCTGGCGTCGCGCCCAGCGTCTCGACCGCCGATTGATGCGGGCCGTTGTCGAAAACCAGCGCATTGCCCCCGCCGGCGCCGCCGTCGAATACGCCCGACAGCGCGCCGCCGTTCTCGACCGTAAGCGTGTTGGCGCCGCCGTCTCCCGTCAGATTGCCGACGTTCTGGAACGACAGATTGACGCCGCCGCCGCTCGCCGTTCCCGCGTTCGCGCCGGTCAACGTCCACTGGGCGCCCGAGGCGCTGTCGAAGATGACGGTGTTTTGTCCGGCGCCGCCGTCGAAGGAGATCTTCGGCGCCGCGACGCCGGCGAAGGATTTGGCGTCGATCGTCAACGTATCGTCGCCTGCGCCGGAGTCGGTGATCGAGATCGCCGAAATCTCCGCAAGGTCGCCGAACGCCAGCACGGCGCCGCCGTTGCTCTGATCGACGACTTGCACGCGCTGCACCGTGACCGTCTGGGCGTCGACCTGCTCGGTCTGCTGAGCCAATTGCACGATGAGGCTGTGGTCGAGCGGCGGCGCGCCGAGGTCGTGCGCCAGATTGACGGCGAGGACGTCGGCGTTCAGCAGCAGGCGGGGCTCAAGCGGATCGAAGGCCAATCGCGCGCGGGACGCGCTCGCTCGCGCCGCTCTGGCCGAGTCTCGCCAAAACCAATGCAAGGGAGCGCGCCGGCGACGCGACTTTTTCGGAGCGCTCTTGGCGGGCGGCCCGAACAGGCCCACGGATTGAAACGGGAAAGCCATCCCAGCGCCTTTCCAAGCATGTGTCGACGTAGCGGCGATCGCGGCGGATCTCGGCGATCGCCGCGAACGTCGTCACAGAAAGACAGGGCCGTTGAGGGCCTCTTTCTTGAACTGAGCTCCCTCAGTCTGGGGCTCAGGCGTCTGCTTCGGTAGGAACTTCGCCACCCGCGGCGGTCTGCGCTGGATCGATCACACGAACGATCCGCTCGGCCGTCGGCGCAAAATTGCGCTGCGAGTGGAGATGGGCGTAGATCAGATCGAGATCGCCGCTCGCGGCCAGCCGCGCCAGCGCATCGCCGGAAAGGGCTTTGAGCCGAGCCCGGCTGACGGTCATGAACCCGCCCAAAACCAGCTTTCGCCCTGATCGCAGGCTGAATTGCGCCTGCATGGCCTCCAGCAGATTGAGATCGACGAGACGTTGCGAGAACGCGCGCGTCGTCTCGAACTGGGTCTGGTAGGCCTGAAGGAACGCGAGCACGCTCTGCAAATATCGGGTGCGCTCGCCGTCGGCGTCGAACAGGCGCTCGCCGACGCCACGGCGGTTCACGCCATCAAATTCCTCATCGACGCACAGCGTGAAGCGCGAGCCATCCTTGCTCGAGAATACGAAGGGGTACCGCCGCACGAAGGCCGGAATGTATTTCGCGTTCCAGGCCCCATTTTCGTCGACATAGAGATTTTCGTTGTCGCGAACGCCCAGCAACGCCGCCGGCATGATCGCGGCCCCCTCCCCCGCGAACACGATCGCGTACTCGGCGCATGCGAGATCGAATTCCGCCGCCATCAACGGCACCGAGTTCACGCTTCTCGCAAACCCATAATCGGCGCCCGACTTGATCGAAACGTCCTTGTGCCGCCCGGGAGTCACCGGGACCGCACGTTCATAAATCAACAGCTGCTTTGTCATCAGACCGCTACCCTACGCTCACGAAGCCACGACACTGCGTCGGCCGACCTCCGAACGCATAACCCAAGATCGGTCTGGATAAATGCCCCCCGTCGACCTTAACTCGATCTTAACTTACTCCCGTCGCGGCGCAATATCATAAATCTGTAACATAACGTTCACTTATGTAATATTAGACCAATTCGGCGACTGGCCGTGATACATTCCTGTTATAATTAGCGTAATTGATAGTCACCGCGAACTTGTACGGCATACACTAACAATCGTATATTATGGTAGGCGTCCCGATTTTGCGCGCGGCTGGATCGCCATCGCGATGATTTGGGGATGGAGGCGCGGTTCGATTAAGAAAACCGGACGCCTGCGATCCAGCAGTCGCTCTTTAATCGGCTGCGGTCAGGCGGATGGGACGCAATATTTCCTCGTCGTAGCCGTATTTTGCGATATAGGCCGTGCCCAGTCCCAGACATTCGCTCGAGGCGCAAAGGTCCCGATACACGCATTGATAAAAGCCGTTTCGCATGAATTCCGGCCAAAACGCTGGATCGATGAAAAGCTGCGGCTGGATATTCATCAGAGCCGCGCCGTCATCGCCAAGAAGGCACTGCGGGAAATTTTTCACCTCCACGCCGCGCCCCAACGCGCGCGCTCTGGCGATCGCTTCGCGCAAATAGGGCGCGACCGCCGAATGGGGAGCGACGAGGTCCTTATCGTCCCTCTCGCTCATCGGCCAGTAGACCCAAAACTCCATCTGAACGAGATTGCGCAAGCGCGCGAGCCGATCGACGAGCTGCGGAAGAAGGCGAAAGCTGCGGTTCGTCACGACCGAATTGGTGAGGATGGCCACGCCATCGCGGCCGTCGAGAATCTCCAGCCCGCGTAGCGTCTTATCGAATGAGCCGGGCGCGGCGGTGATGGCGTCGTGGGTCTGCGCGCTCGGACCGGCGACGCTGACGAAATACTCGTCGACGCCCGCTTTGATCAGGGCGTCGCAATAGGCGGGCTGCGCCAAATGCATGCCATGGGTCTGAATGCGCACGTGCTCGAAACCGGCGACCCGGGCCCTTTTGGCCAGGTCGGGAAGATCGCGGCGCAGCGTGATTTCCGCTCCGGTCAGGATCAGACCCTTCCACCGGCGATGGCGGGCGTTTTCCGCCAGAAGCGCGTCGAAGCGCTCTTGCGATTGCGGCGCCAGGCGATTCTTCGCGCCCTCGATCATGCAGTGCGCGCAGCGCAGATTGCAGCGAAACTCCATCGCCATCGAGACGTAGTCGCGATGATCGAACCGATGCAGGGACGGCGAACTTTGAGACTGGTTCGACAATGACCTCTCGGCCCCCGCCCGTCGTTCGAAATCGTTCGGCACACTCCGCGCCGGCCCGGGGCCGTCGGGAAACCGTCTCAAAGGAGACCGTAGAACGCGCTCTTCGTGACTTTCACCGCGCCGCCTTCCACGACATAGTCGACGCCGACGTCGTACAGCATGTGGTCGAGATCGTCGCGATGACGCCGCGCGAACGCGACCAGATCGGCCGGAAATTCCTCTTGTTGCAGGAAACGTATCAGCGGATCCACGGCGATTCGCGAGAAATAAACGCCGTCGTTGAACTTCTTGTTGGCCACGACGATCACCGCGCAGTTCAGCAAATCCGGGCGTAGGACCGCGGACAGAGGAAATCCCCTGAGATCGTGATGCGCCGAGCAGCCGAGCTTGGCGACGATGTCGTCCATCTCGTTGCGCGCGTCGAAGAAGAAGTAAAAGTTCGCCAGCCGCAGGCCGGAGATCGATTGCTCGTAACAGATGCCTGACGAGACGCTGCTGCCGGGGTTTCCAATATAGACGTTGACGACATCGAGCGGTCGCCGACCGCCGGCGATCTCTTCGTCCAGGTCGATGGAGAACATGAAGTACGGGCGACCCTCCCATGGCCGCAGCGGGCAGCTGGCGAAGGGGGCGAGAATCTCGAGGACCCGCGTGATCGACACCCTGCGCTCGAGCCGCGCATAGTCGTAGAAATAGAACTCGAAACCCAATCGATCCCCGACTTTCTTGACGCCGAACACGGTCTGAAACGGTCCCAGCGCCTCGCGCAACGCGAAGCAGGCGGCCCTGAGACGCGGCCCGCCGCCCGCCGCTTCGACCGCGCGCCACAACAAGTTCGCCGATCGCAGTTTGCCGATCGGCGGCGCGATCGGCCGGTAATCCCAGAGACAATAGTCTGCATACCGATCGCGCGGGGTCGCGCGCTCAAGCTCCGCGGCCGCCAAGTTCACTTATGCCTCCTTCAATGCGCTTCGATCCCATAGTAGATCGTGACGAACTCCTCGCCGTCTCTGCCAACGCCGGCTGAAAGGTGGCCCAACGCCATGTCGCGCGCCGGGCCGAACGCCGCTCGCCCCTGCGATCGCGGCGCCGCAAAATCCATCAACGTCGAGTCGATCAGATCGACGATTTGGCTCAGGCGCAAATTCGCGTCGTAGAGGTTGAGATCGCAGGATCGCCGAGGGTTGCCAGCCTCCTCGACCTCCATCATCAGCGGCAGGAATGATTGGTCGTGCGCCGTCGCGCGCGAAAGCAGGCTCAGCGCGCATCGAAGAGCGCGCGGCGCCTCGCTCGAAGGCATCGCCGCGCGCAGTCCGGCTTCGATCTCGCCGCGCGTTCGGCGCGGCGTCCACGTGTATCGCGTGACCGCTGCGCCGTCGGGACGCTGAGGCGACCACTTGTAGGCGAGGTGCACGAGCACGGGGGCGTCGCTCATCGTCGCCATCGCGCGACGCGTCTGGGACGCGTATTCGAGATAAATCTTCCTCACTTCGAAGCCCGGCCCGCCCTCATGGCCAAAATGCACGACGTCGGCGCCTTTGAGCGCGACCACGAGCGGTTCCGCGAAGCTAGCGGGAATGCGGAGCTCGCGGGCCATCTCGGCCAACCGATCGACCGGAGCTTCGCCGAGCGCCGCCCGGTGGATGCTGATCAGACAACGATCGTCGAACAGCGCCCCCGGCGCGATCTTCACCGACCTTTCGAGACCGTAGGGCGCGTGAAGCGTCTCGACGAGCCTGATTAGGTCGTCGGCGGGCATCACGTCGGCGTCCGGCGCAGCGGGTCGAGGGAGGTCTTTTCGCTTGGCGCCCTGCCGACGATGACGACGCGGCCAATCCGGCGCGAACCAGGGTCGACCTCACGCATATTTCATTCCCTTCCGATATTGCGCGCGCCGAAAGGCGCCCGCAGCGGTCTTGGCGCGCGATCGCTCACAATCCCTGCGATGGGTCTGAGCGACCCAGCGCCATCGCCGCTCAGGCTTACGGCCGCCGCGCAACGATGAGATGAAACCCAACCTCCAACGCCACGCGGCGGCGCTCGATGGCCGCGAAGCCAAGTTCCTCGAGCGCGCTCAAATAGATCTCCGCCGGTCTAAGGAAATGGAGGAACACCAGGTCCGGCGCCATTGCGTAGGGGATTCGCCGTCCGCGGGCGTCGATCGGTTCGCGCTCGAAAATGACGAGCCGCCCGCCAGGCCGCACGAGCGCGCGCGCGCGTTCGAGCAATCGCAGCGCGTCGTGGTCGGGCCAATCGTGCAGCACCGATTTGAACGAGACGAGATCGGCCGCGATCGGCAACGGACCGCTGCGCATGTCGGTCGGGAAAAAGCTGATGCGCCTCGCCTCGTCCGCGCTCGCGACCGCGGCGATGTGTCTTCGCCCCAGCTCGCAAACCACGGGGAGGTCGACGACCGTCGCCGTCAGCGAGGGACTTCGCTTGCAAGCCTGAAGGGCGAACTCGCCGGTGTTGCCGCCGAGGTCGATGAAGGAGGCGACAGAGCGCAGGTCGATCGCGTCCAGCGCGGGGCCCGCCTCGTATTTGGTGAGGCAGGTGGTGAACTTCGTCCAAGCGCTGGCCGCTTCGAGATTTTCCGCGGTTATGTCGAGGCACCGGTCGTAGCGGAACAGGTCGAACGCCTTGGAACGGGCCATGAACTGCGGGCCATCGGTCAGCAAGCACGTGAAGAGATGGTGGATATCGGGCCAAACGACGTCGGCGAACTCGATTCGCGACTCCAGAAGATCGCGAAAGGGAAGGATCGCGCGGAATTCCGCGGTCAGGTCGATTAGATCGCCGGTCCGCGCCACCACGCCGTTGGCTTCCAGCATATCGACGAGCAACCGCAAGCCTGTCGGATTGACTCGACGCTGTTTCGACAGCGTCGTCAGCGAGATCGCGCCGTCGTCGCGCAAGGCGTCGACAACGCCGAGATCGATCGCGCTCTTGATGGCGCGAGCGTCCATTTCGGTATTCAGAAACGCGTTCACGCGAAGGAATTCAAGATTGTCCATGGACACGCACCCTAGCTGGACCACGGCCGCCGGATCGATTTATCGCCGCCGGACATTGTTCGAACGCCCAAACGCACAGCGCTTTGGAGCGAGCCGCCGCGATCCCCTCCCTCCGGCCGCAACAGCAAGTTCGGCCTATGGCTTCGCGTCCTCCCGGGTTGGCGACGCGCCCGTCGGCTGCTCCGCCAAATTGAAGGTCACACGGCAGCGAAGTCCTGCCGGCACGGCGTCGTCTGGATTGGCAAGCTCGAGTCTGACGCCGAAAGTGCCGCTCGCCGCGTCGAACACCTGATCGACCACGCTCACCTTCGCTTCGCGATCGCCGCCGATCGGGTCGCTCGGACGCACGATCGCCGCGTCGCCGACTTTGATGAATTTGTAATAGCTCACCGGCAAGTAGGCCTCGACATTGAGCGGATCGATGCGCGCGATCGTGACAATGGCGGCCTCTTGATGAACATATTCGCCGGGGCCGAGCGAGCGCTGGGTCACGATCCCATCGATCGGGCTGAGGATGGTGCGCCGTGCGAGCTCCGCCTGCGATCGGTCCAGTTCGATTTCGGCCATTTGATGATTCAGGCGCGCCAACGCGAGTTCCTGCTTGGCGACGTTGAAATCGGCGCGGGCGTTTTCGACATCCTGAGAGCTGGCGACGCGCTGCTGCTGCAAGTCGAGCTTTCGATTCAATATCCCGGTCTTTTGATCCAGCACCGCCTGTTTGGCTTCGATTTCCGCCGTGCTGTCGACTCGCGCCTTGTTGTACTCGACGATCGCTTCCTCGACCGTCGACTCCATGTGGGCGATGACCTGGCCGCGCTTGACGGCGTCGCCGCGGTCGACGGCGACATCGGCGATAATGCTCGCCACCGGGCTGCCGAGCTTCACGCTGAGCGAGGCCTCCATCACGCAGTCGAACGTCGCCGGAGAGGCGTGAGCGACGGTCGCGGAAACGACGGCGCCGAGCAAGCCGCCGACAGCCCAAAAGCGACGGCGTTGGCGCGGCCCCTCGTCGCGTCCTTGGGCGTGTCTCTTTGCGGCGGATACAATCATTGCCCCGTCATCCACGTTTGCGGCGGTCGTTCGCAGCCGGCAAGGCGCAAAGTGTTCAGCACATTGGCGTCCGCCCGTTGCGCGACGAGCGCGGCGTCACTCCGGTTTGCCTGTGAACGCCAGCGTCCTCATCCGCCATTGATCGGAGCGCAGCAGATCGGCGCGCATGCGGGCGTGAAGCCGCTCGGCGCGTCGCTGCGCGTAGTTGGAGGCCTCGCGGCCCGCCCAGGCGCCGAGGAAGCGCGTCGCCGCTTTGGCGAAAGCGGACAGCGCGATGCTCGATTCGGCGTCCATCAGAGCGTCTTCCAACGACAAGATGGCTTCGAAGGAGCCCGGCTCGCCTTGCCGGCCGGCGCGACCGGCGAGCTGAAGGTCGATGCGCCGCGCGTCATGGCGCTCGGTCATGATGACGTGTAGGCCGCCGAGCTCCTTCACGCCGGCGCCGAGACGGATGTCGGCGCCGCGACCCGCCATATTGGTCGCCACGGTGATCCGCCCTCGCTCCCCAGCCTCGGCGACGATCTCGGCCTCGCGTCGATCCTGCGTCGCGTTGAGCACGGTGTGAGGCAAGGACGCCGCGCGCAACAACGCGCTCGCGCGCTCGGAACTCGCGACCGAGCGGGTGCCGATCAGGACGGGAACGCCGCGCTCGTGCAAGCTGGCGACGCGCGCGATGACCCGGCGCCACTTCTCCTCGTCGGTGGTCGCCACGACGTCGGGGCGATGGATGCGGAGCACCGGTTTCGCGGTCGGGATGGCGACCACCGGCAAGCGGTAAACCCGCCAGAGCTCGGCGGCGACCGGCTGCAGCGTGCCGCTCATGCCGGCGAGCCGACGGTAGCGGCGAAAGAATCGCTGATAGGTGATCCGCGCGATGGTGCTGCGCCGCTCCGACAGCGCGCAGCCTTCCTTGTGCTCGATCATCTGATGGAGCCCGTCGCTCCACAACCGATCCGGCATGATGCGGCCGGTATATTCGTCGACGATCCGCACCTTGCCGTCGACGACGACATAGTGCTCTCCCCGGTGGAACAGGTGCACCGCCGCCAGGGCCTGGCGGGCAAGCTCTTCGCGACTGACGACGCTGCGCCAATGACCGGCGAGCGCCTGAGCGAATTTCTCGACCCGCGCTTGTCCCTCGGCGGTCAGATAGATGCGGCGCTCTTCGTTCGACACGATGAAGTCGACGCCGGCCTCGAGGCTGGCGGCCAATTTGAGCGCGCTCGCGACCGTGGCCGCGTCGATCGTTCCGTCGGCGCCGCCTGAGATGATAAGCGGGGTTCTCGCTTCGTCGACGAGGACGCTGTCGGCCTCGTCGACAAGGGCGAAATGCAGGCCGCGCAGGCGCAGGCGCCGCGACCGCGGCGATGGGCTGTGCAGCGTCTCCACTTTCAACGGCAGGTCGCCCGCGGTCTGACCGAGGACCATCCGGTCGCGCAGATAGTCGAAGGCGAGTTCCTTGTTGGTGCAGTAGGCAATGTCGCAGGCGTAGGCGGCCCGACGCTCCTCTGCGGTCTGACCGCCCACCACAGTTCCGACGCTGAGGCCGAGACTGGCGTAGAGCGGCCCCATCAGTTCGGCGTCGCGCCGGGCGAGATAGTCGTTCACCGTCACAACGTGAATCGGGACTCCGGCGAGCCCCGCAGCGCCCGCGACAAGCGTCGCAGTCAGCGTCTTGCCCTCGCCGGTGGCCATTTCGGCCAGCATGCCTCTGATCATGGCGAAGGCGCCGACGACCTGGACGTCGAAATGGCGCTTGCCGAGAATGCGCTCGGACAATTCCCGGATCAACGCGAACGCTCGCGCGACGGCGGCGTCGGGAAAACTCGGGTCGCGCCGCAATGCGATCGCCGTCTGACGCGCGACCGCCGGAAAGTCCGCCAAAGCGAGCGCGCGGAACTCCGCCGCATGACTGTCGACGAGGCGCACGATTGGGTTGAGTTTACGCGCGCGCCGGCGGCTGGCGGCCGCGACCCACTGCGACTGAGCGACGGCGAAGATCGCTTCCAAAGCGGTCTCTCGCCGTTCGGGCGCCTCGGGGTAAATCCGCTGCGCCGGCAGTTCGACAGCCAGCGCGCCGCCTCGGATTGCAAGCTCAGACACGAAACTGCCCCAGGAAGAACTGACGCAGCGAACGCAGGACGCGCCAAGCGATCGGTTGGTCGCCGTGCTTGAAGCGCACGTAGACGCGAGACCCGAGCGTCCGAAGGTCTTCCGGCTCAAGAAGCTCGACGTCGATCTGAAAATAGCTGAAGAGCGTCTGCGGGCGCTGCGTTCTTGAGGGATCGAGGGCGATTGCGCCGCCGCCTCGCGTCGTCAACGCGAGGCTCGGCACGTCCTGCTGCGCAGCTGGGGCCTCGCGCAGAATCTTGGCCGCAATCGGACGCTCGAGATCCTCCGCCAAATGCGCCTCCACCGCCGTCGTCGATTGGCGAATCAAATCGACGTCGGCCTGCGACGCCAAGACCCGCGCGACGGGATCGCCATTTGCGACGACATAGCCGAGCAGATCCCCTCGCTTGACGAAACGCCCCGGCGCATCCTCCGCGCGCGAGAAAAGGAACCGTCCGCCTTGATCGGCGTCAACGTTGAGGTTCCGCTCCTGCGCGCGAACGGCCGCAAGCCGTTCGGTCAGATGGGCCGCCTGCTCCTCAAACATCTCGGCCTGGACGCGATCGATTGCTTTGACGGCGTCAACCCGCTGATTGGTTTCGTCGAGTTGCGCCTCGATGACCTTCACCTTGGCGTCGAGAATGGGGTCCTCGAGCGCAACCAACGTCTGGCCTGGCTCGACGCTCGCGCCAGGCGTCGCGACGATCTTGGTCACGAAGCCTTCGGTCTTCGCCCGCACCGCCGCCTGATCGGGGACGAGCACCACGCCTTCTGCGATCGTCGAGTAGGGGAGTGGAATGAGGAACAGGGTCGCCGCCGCGGCCGCCGTGACGGCCCCGACGATCGCAAAGGCCCGGCGGCGCCGGCCGCGAAGCCGCGGGCTGGTCGCCATGAACTTTGCGCCCTTGAAGGCAGGCAGAATCGCGATAGCGAATATCGACCACAGCGCCATCACGAAACCGACAGCGAACAGCCGCGTCGCCAGGAACAGCGCGATGCCGAGCGAAACGATCATCCGGTAGGCGAACGAAAGCACCGCGTAACCAAACAGCCACTTGGCCTCGCTGGGCACGGCGACCGGGCTCTCGACGTCGTCGACGCCGAACAGACGTCGCTGGATAAGGTAGAAGAAATAGGCGTTCGCACGGCTGCCGAGGTTGGGGATCTCGATGAGGTCGGAGAAAATGTAGTAACCGTCAAAACGCAACAGCGGGTTGCCGTTGAACAGCAGCGTGGAAACGCCGCCGATCAGCATCACGTTGAAGGCGATGGCGCGCCCGAGCCCGGGGCTTCCCTTTAGCCAGACGATCGTGGCGAGCGCAGCGAGCGCCATTTCGACGAGGATTCCGGCGGCCCCGACAACGATGCGGCGGCTCTTCTGGCTGAACGCGGCCGAGGCGGAAGCGTCGAAATAGAGGACCGGGATGAACACCAGCAGCATCAGCCCAACCTCGTGCGCCTCGCCGCCCCAGACTTTGGTGGCGTAAGCGTGCCCGAGTTCGTGGAGGCTCTTGACCAGCGGGTAGACGCACATGATCAACGCGACGTTCTCGGCCGCCAACACCCGATCGGACAAGTCGGCGACGAGCTCGGGCCAATGGATGACCGCGAGCGCGACGCCGGCGAGCACGAGCGCGAGCCACGCCACGAAGCCCGGAACGGTGAACAGCGGGCGCACGAACGGCGTCGTCAGATCGAGCAGGCGATTGGGATCGAACAGCGGGACGCGCAGCGCCATCGGGTTGCGCAATTGCTGCATCATTCGGCGCTGGTTTGCCTTCTGCGACCGCTCGGCCATTTCGTCGAAATCCGGCGGCGCCTCGCCCTGAAGCAAGTCGGCGCCGTGCAGCTGGGCGAGAAGTCGGATCGTTTCGTCCTGAGTGGGAGGATCGTCGCTGGCCTTGCGGCCGGCGGCCTCCCAAATGTCGCGCATCGTCCGTCGCCCGTCCATGAGGCACACCATCAGATTCGCCAAGGGCGAGAGACTGTGGAAGCGACCCGTCTGACGGTCCTGGAGAATGTGCCAGACCTTGCCGCGAAACACCTGCCGATGAATGACCGTGTGGAGGCGCAGACGCGGCCTCAGGTCGGCCACCCGGTACCAGGAACTGCTGAACAGCGAACGGTCCATCGCCGCTCACCGCACCCAGCGCCACGACCAAATGCGCATCCAATCGATCAGGGGATGCAGCCAGATCCACGCGAGATTGCGCCGTCCGATCTCGATCTTCCCCACCCCCTCCATGCCGGGCCGCAGCAGCGAAGGATTGTCGGTCAGCCGACCCTCGACGCGAAAGACGTTGCGGCCGGATCGCGCCTCGGCGATGGGCGTGATCTTGTCGACGACGAACGGCAAATTCCGGTTCGGCAAAGCGGAGACGACGAGTTCGCCGGTCTGGCCGGCCTCGACCAAGCGGACGTCGCGCTCGTCGACGTCGAGGATGACGCGATAGGCGTCGAGCGGCGCAATTTCAAACAGGATCTGGCCGCGCTGCACTGCGGTGCCGATCAACTGGCTCAGGTCGCCTGACGCCACCAGGCCCGAGATCGGCGAGCGCAGCTTGATCCGGTCCAGCTGCTCGTCGACCAGTTTGATCTGAGCGGACGCCTGATCGATCTGGCTGCGGATGACGTTGATCGCCGCCGGTTGGCGCGCCGCCAGGGCCTTATCGTACTCGTAGAGATGCTCCTGGCGCTCGGTGACCCATTTGAGACGCTCGAGCGACAAGTCGCGATCTTCGAGCGTCGCGAGCACATCGCCTTCCTTCGTGGCGTCGCCGGCGCGCGCCGGCGCGTCCTTGATGAAGCCGTCGTACGGCGCCACAACGGCGCGCCGCACGAGGCCTTCGATCTGGGCGTCCGCGTCAACCTTGTAGAGGCCGTGCGCGAAGGACAGAAACAGCGCGGCGGCGACGATCGCGCCCGCGACGAGTTTGCGGACGAAATGCCCGGGTCCGATCAGCCGCTCGACCTGCCGCCGAAGGCTTTCGGCCGCCTTGACGACGAGCCATCGGTCGTTGCGCCGTTTCTCCTCCAAGACCGGCCCGACGATCGAGGTCGCGAGTTCGAGCAGTTCGATGGTCTCCTGCTCGAACGGAGCGTCGGGCGGTCTCTCGAAGGTCAGAGCGCCGACGAAGCTGTCGGCGACCAGTATGGGCGCGGTGAGAACCTGACCGTCCTGTTGAGCCCGCGACAGTTCGGCGTGCGCCGAGGTCGCCACGAACTGCTCCTCCGGCGCCGGATAGAGAATCAGGCAGCGCTGATCGAGCGCCTCGTCCATGGCGGCCGCGAGGCCGCTCACGAGCGCCATGCGCCGGCCAAACTGAGCCGTGTGCGAGATGACCTTCACTGCGACGGCGTTTCCGCGGCGAACGCCGAGACTGACCCGGGAGCATTGGCAGCGGACCGCCAATCCGGTGACGACCGCCATCGCCGAGGCGTCAAAACCTTCGCGGCCAAGCGCGTCGGCGACAAGGTCGAGGGCCGCCCGAGAGCGATCCAACAGGTGGTCCTGCTCCGCGCCGCGATCCTGCCGCAGCCGTTCGCGAATCCAGGCCGCGCCCCACTGCAGGTTTCGCAACGCCGATTTGACGTCTTCGCCGCGAGCTCCGCGCAGCGACGCCGCGACAACGCCTTTCAATTCGCCGCCGAGCAGAATTGGCCAGGCGACATGCGCGTGGCCGTGAAGGTCGGCGCTTCGCCCGGCGCCGTCTCCGTTCGCGACGCCTCGCCGCTCGCGCAGAGCCAGTTCGGCCGCCTCGGTCAAGGGCGCATATCGGCCCGAGCCTTCCGGCCAGAACGCCGCAGCGTCGAAGCTGTTCGGCGTCGCGCCTGCGAGCAGCAAGACGCCTCGCTCGGCGCCCTCGATGATCTGGCACTGCAGCGCGAGCCAGGCGCGAGCCATGTCGCGCAGATTGTCCGCCTCGCCGAGGCGCCGCCACAGGGCGGGCTCGAGCGCGGCGACAGCCGCGCCGTCGCCGACATCCTGTTCGACCTTGTTGGAATCGGGAGAGCCGCTCACGCCCGCGGGCGCGCAGTCGTCGGGCAGTTGACGTCCCTGAGTGTGTCCGGTCAACGGGCGCTACCGCTCGATATCAAGCGCTCCGTGCCTCGACTCGTACTCGCGCAGCACGCCGCCGAGAACCGTCCAGAGCCGTTTCGCCGCGAAGGGGGTCAAGATGATCCGGTTGGTGAGGTCGACGGCGACCTGACCGTTTCCCGTCACGCTCCAGGTCCGATTCACGCCGAAGAACAGATCGACCTGCTCACGCGTGCTTTGGACGTTGACCACGTTGGCGAAACGCGTGGCCATCTCCTTGTCGTTCCATTGCACGGACGCCGCGCGCGCGGGCTCCGACGGCGTCGGCTGCGGGTCCGCGGCAGTCGGGGTCTTCGCCATTCTCGCTCCTGCTCCAATGAAATCCTCGTCGCGGCGCGGGCTCGCGGCATGGCCGGTCTCGCCGCCGCGGCGCGCGCCGGACCAGCCCGACGCGGCGACGCCGGCGACGGGATCAGAAATGCAACGCGACGCCGGTCGTGGCCGCAAGCGTCGAGGGTCGCAACGTGAACTCGTCGGGACCATTCGTCCCGTTGAGGACGATCTTCTCGCCGACGCCGGTGTAGAGCCCCTCGACCCGGACGCTCACGTTCGAGGTCACGAAGGTCTCGACGCCGACGCCGACTTGGTAACCGGCGAGCGTCCGGCGCCCCGTCGTGTTCGGCGCGATGTTGTTCCAGTAATCCCAATCGGTCGACATGCCGATCCAGGCGAGCCCGCCCTTCGCATAGATGAGCGTGCTCGGCGAGGCGAGCCAGCCCGCGCGGGCCGTCACGGCCAATACGTCGTCGATCGATCCAAAGTGATAGTAGGTCCCGTAATATCCGCTCGATCCAAAGGCGTTAAGGAAGTCGACGTGATCGTAATTCGCGCTGACTTCCGCGCCGACGACATAGCGTTGCGCGAACTGGTAGTTGGCGCCGAGAAAACCGCCGCCGCCGAGGACGAAGCGCGCGAAGGGTCCCGTCTCCCCCTGGTTGGCGTCGAAATAGGTCATCTTGTCGCCGTTCACGGAGGCGAACCCACCGACTTCGAAGCCGGTCCAGTCCGGCGCGGGCGTCCCGGCCGCGGGAGACGACGGCGCTTGGGCGCCCCAGCCGGCGGGCGCGTCGAACTTATATTCCGCGCCGACCTGAAGCAGGAGGATCGACGGCGTGTAGCGATCCGAGTCGGACTCCAGCGACAAGCTTCGGGCCGCGGCGGTGTAGGACGCCTCGGCGCGAAGCGCGATGTTTGGCGTCACCAGCGTCTCGACGCCGAAACCGGCCTGCACGGCGGCAAGGTCGCGGTTGAATGTGTCGCCGAAATTCTCGAACCCTTTGACGTTGATCCAGGCCGGCCCGATCTTCCCGTAGACCAAGGTGTCCGGCCGCATCAAAATCCCGGCGCGCGCGGCGACGGCGCCGACGTAGTTCGAGCGCTCCAGCAAATCGTAGGTCGACCCCAGCTCTCGGTAGGAGGCGTCGCCGAACCACGTCTGGCTCGCCTCGACGCCGACGACCGCCCAGGGCAGCGCCTGATAGTTGAACCCGACATAGAGGCCGAACGCCCCCCGGGGATCGATCGACCCGATCCAAGTGTCTGAGTAAGAAGTGTAAATGGGAGGCGGACGGTTGTAGCGGGCGCTGGCGGCGTCTTCGCCGATTGCGCCTCCGATATAAAAGCCGGTCCAATTCACGATCGGTCCCGGCGGCGCGACAGGCGGCGCCGCGCTCGGTTGCGGCGCAGCCGAAGCGAACGAAATCGCTCCGAGCGGCAATGCGGCGATCGCCAGACATCGGAAAAAGGCCATCGCGACCGACGACGAGGAAAACAGCGTTCTCATAAGCGCCCCAATTCTTCGCCGAGCGAACCCGCGATCCCCGCGTCAGCCGACGTGAAGTCAATTGACAAGCAAAGCGGCGTCCGCCCCGCGCGCCGGCTCGCGCCCGCTGCGTCAAGACTCACGCCAGAGCCGCCAAATTCCGACAGCCCCATCCCCCAGGGGCGTTCTGCAATGCAATTAAACAAAACGCCCCCACCTCGCCCCCCGCCGGCGAGTTTGTCACCGTCTAACGCGCGCGGATCCTAGTCGACAAATGCGACCGCTTCTTGAACCTCGGCGGCGACCGGTTTCTCTATGTCAAAACCCGCCCATGCTCCGTCTTGCCCAAGCCCCTGCGGAGGAATTCCGACCCACTCTTCACCAGCGTCGCCCCGGCCGGGTTCGCCGCACAGGACATCGTTTGGAACGCCGGCGCGACAACCGTCGTCGCGCCGCGCATAAGCGTCGACGTCAAGCGATGTTCGCAGACGTGCGCCGAAACGCAGCGCGCAGCTCTCGACAAAAGCGCGAACGCCTACGTCACTGAAATGGATGTCTAACGCCAAGGCCGAAGCGCGCGAAGCCGCCTCAGAGGATCGACCGGGCCGCCGCTCGGCGCGCAGTTTCGGCGGTGATCGCGTTTTCGCCGGAGGAACCGGGCGACGACCTAATCGCGCGGAACAGGCGCGGCCTCCGAAACGAGGCCCTCGCGCCGCAGCTCCGCCCAGAACGCCGGCGGGATCGGCGTTTCGAAGTGGCGGAGAATGGCGACGACTTCCTCCGGACGAACCGGGCCGAACAGAACCGAAGCGACCGCCGCGAAGCCGAACGGGAACTGCAGCGCCGCCGCCGCCAGCGCCACGCCGTGGCGGTCGGCGACCGACTGCAGGCGCCGCACCTTGTCGACCACCGCCGCAGGGGCGGCGGCGTATTCGTAGCGCGCGCCTTCGGTCAGGCCGGTGGCGAAAATGCCCGAATTGAACACGCCGCCGATCACCAGCGAGGCGCCCTCGCGCTCCGCCCTGAGCAGCTCATCGGCGTAGATTCCCTGCTCGAGCAACGTGTGCCGCGACGCGACCAAGAAGACGTCGAGCGGATGCCGATCGAGGAAGCGGTTGATCATGCCGGGCTCGTTGATCCCGGCGCCGTAGGCGCTGATCTCGCCTGTCCGCTTCAATTCCTCCAGCGCGCGGAACCCGCCGGTCTCCAACGCCTTCAGATGCGCCAGCAGGTCGGCTTGGTCGGGGAAATAGCCTTTGTCGAGATCGTGGATATAGAGGATGTCGACCTTGTTGACGCCGAGGCGCTGCAAGCTGTCCTCGTAGGAGCGCATGACGCCGTCGTAGCTATAATCGTAGACGTGGTCGAAGGCTTGGCCGCCTTTCCAAGGCGCCGGCCTGATCTTGGCCCGGTCGCGCGGCGCGCGCAGCAGGCGGCCGACCTTGGTCGACAGCGCGTACTCGCTCCTCGGCCGTCGGTAGAGAAGCCGGCCGACGCGGTGCTCGCCGAGACCCAGTCCGTACCAGGGCGAGGTGTCGTAGAGGCGCACGCCGCCCGCCCACCCCGCTTCGAGGGTTTCCGTCGCCACGGGGTCCGGGATGGGCCCGAACAGCTCGCCGAGCGGACAGGAGTCGATTCCGAGAACCGGGACGGAGAAGCCGCTTCCGCCGAGCGGCCGCCTGTCGCTGATCTTCATTGTCGGAGGTCTCGAGCTGGAGCAATGCGGCGTCCGGTTCGCGCCGACAGATACGCGGCCTCGACCAGCTCGTACGTGCCGAGGCTCCTGCGCGCCGAGGTTTCCGGCTCGACCCCGCGCTTCAGGCAATCGATGAAATGCGTCTCGGTGCGGACCACGCTGTCCTGGATTTGGCGCCACGGCTCCGAAGTCCAGGCGCGCCCGTCGTCGTGAACCGCGATCGCGCGCGTCGCGCCGCGCGCGTGCACGCGCAGCCGCTCGCCGGGCTCGATGAGGATCGAGCCGAGCTCGCCTTCGATCTCGCCGAGCGTTTGCGGAAACGGATCGGGATCGCGATGCGAGGCGTAGCTGATGTCGACGACGCTGTGCGCGCCGTTCTCGTGGCGCAGCAGGATCGTGGCGGCGTCCTCGCCGGCGATGCCCTGCTTGACCTGCTGCGTGTCGCAGAACAAATCGGTCGCCTCGCCGAGCAGGAAGCGGTCGAGATCGAGCATGTGGACGCCGACGTCCATGATCATGAACCGCTCGACGTCGACCAGATACGGCTGGTTCGAATAGACGTCGATGGCGGTCCGCCAGGAGAGGCGCGCGAAGGTCGGCCGTCCGATCTCTCCGTCGTCGATCAGTCCGCGCAACGCGCGGAACAATGGCTGAAAGCGGAAGTCCTCGTGCACCATCAACGGGACGCCGGCGGCTTCGGCCGCCGCCGCCATCCGGCGGCAGGCATCGAGGTCGGGCCCGAACGGCTTCTGCACGATGGTCGGCACGCGGTGTGCGAGCGCCAGCCCGACCAGCGCTTCGTGGGTCTCCATCGTCGTCGGCATGTCGACGAAATCGAGCTTCTCGGCGGCGAACATCGTCGCCGCGTCGGCGTAGACCGCGGGGATGCGAAAGTCGGCGGCGGCCCGCTCCGCCTTGGCGCGATCGAGATCGCACACCGCGACGATTTCCGCGCCGTCGACGTCGCCCCAGCCGAATAGATGATTACGCGCGAAAAACCCGCACCCAATCAGACCGCCCCGCAATACGCCAGTCATCGAACCTAATTCCCTTCGTCGAGACGCGCGATCGCATAGGCGTCGAGAGCCAACGCCTCGCCGCCGGCGAAGAGACGTCTCTGTTGGCGAAATTCCTCCGGATCGAGCGCGGCGGCGGGAAGGCTCGCCGCGTCGAGCAATCGCAGGCGCGCGGCGCCAAACCCGTCGAGCCTCACCGCGACCGGGGCCGGGGAGAGATTGGCGAGCAGCACAACGCGTCCAGCGGCGCCCGTGAAAGCCAGCGCCGCGACGCGCTCGCCAGCCGCCGTCGCCTCGAGCTGCGAGCGCCCCGCCGCTTCGGCGAGATCGGCGGCGACATGGAACAGCGGATAGGCCGCGCCGGCGGGAAGGCCGTCCCAGTAGGCGCGCGGATACGGCTGCGGAGTCGACAGAAAGCCGAACGGGCCAACCGGCGCCCCGAGCGCCAAAGCCGAAACGCCGAAAGGCGCGATCCTGGCGGCGTAGCCGAGATGCCAGGCGGCCCCGAGCAGGCCGCGCTGGCGCGGATCGGCGTCGGCGAGGCCGACGCGAACCTGGGTCGGGTTGGGCGTGGGGCCGGGCCCGTAAGGGTTGAGCCGCGCGCCAATGCCGATCGGCCCAATGCGATAGGCGGCGCCGGCGGCGAGGATCTTCCCTGAGCGCAGGATGTGCGGCAGGCTCTCCAACGTCTCGATCACCGAGCGGTCGTCGGCGGCGTGCACCGTCGGCGTGGTGGCGTGGGCGATGACGTCGAACAGGCCCGCGGGGGGCCGTTTGCGGTTCAGCTCGGTGAAGAAGGCCGGCGTGCCGCCAACCGCGGCGACCCCGGGAAAGGCGCGGCGGAGCGCGGCGGCGATCGCCGTCTCGGAGGGCGCCTTCGGCCGCGCCTCGCCCGGCTGGAACGAGAGCTGGTCCGAAGCGGGAAAGGCCGCGACCGACTGCGGCCGCAGGCCTTCCCTTTCGAGCAGGCTGGCGAAGCGCGCAATCTCGCCGTCGGCGTCGTCTTCGCCGACGAGGATCAGCTCGGCGGAGAAGGGCCGCGCGGTCGCGCGCGTCAGGGCGCCGAGCGCGGCGATCGCCGCCTCGCCGTCGCCCTTGGCGGGATCGTGGCGATAGAGAAACGCGAACGGCCCCAGCCCGGCCAGCCGCGCAGCGCGCGCCACGCCCGCCGCCGCCGTTTTCGCGTCGAGGCCGACGAGCAGCGCCGGGAGGACTTGCCCGCTCGGCCCGCCGACCAAGACGCCGATCGCTTCGGCAGACTCGGGCGGCTTCGCTTCGGCCGGCCCCTCCTCGCGGACGACCATCGACACGGTCTGACGGATCTGTTGGCCGGCGGCGAGCTGATAAGGATAGGGCAGTCCGATCGGGCGGCTGTAGGTCTTGAACGAAGCGTCGGACCAGTTGCGGTGGTCCTCCATCTCGAACACGTCGCCGCTGAAGCGCGTCTCCACCGCGAGGTTCTCGGCTGGGCGGTGGGTCAGCGCGCGGATGTCGAAGACGGGCTGGCCCGGGCTGATCGCCAGCGGAATTTGCTGATCGACGGTTTCGCCGCTCGCATGCTCCACCCGAACCGTGGTTCCGGCGAAACCCTCCAGCGGGTGAAGCACGACGAAGCCGCTGCGGTTGGCGGTGAAGTCGGTTTCGGGCCGCAGCGTCGCTTCGGCGTCGAGCCGCCCCTCGGCGAGCCCGGCGAAGCTCAGCGTCGCGGCGAGGCGCTGGCCCTGATTCTGATAAAGGGCGTCGTAGACGACGCGGAAGCGCCCCTCCTCCGTCTCGACGCGAAGGTTCGAAATCTCCGGATCCGGCGTTCCCCAGCCCGGCGCGCGGACGAGAAACGACAGCGCGCGGATGATCTCGACCCCGCGCCAACTCACTTTCCTGAGCTGACCGCGATCGAGCAGCGCCGTCAGCGGCCCGGCGGCGAGCTGGCGGGGCGCGGGCTCCTGCTGCTCGGCGCCGGCGAGAAAGACCGCGCGGCTCACCGCACCCGCCCCTTGACGAACACGTCGAAGGTGACGGCGCCGACGATGATCGCGCCGATCAGCAGCTGCTGGACGTAGGGCGACACGTTGAGGATCACCAGGCCATTGAGCAGCACGCCGATCAGCAGCACGCCGATCACCGTGCCGCCGATGCCGCCCCTGCCGCCGTAAAGGCTGGTTCCGCCGATCACCACCGCGGCGATGACGGTCATCTCGTATTGGGCGCCCGCCACCGCCTCGGCCGAATTGAGCCGCGAGGCGAGCAGAAAGCCGCCGAGACCCGCGGCGAGCCCCGTCAGGGCGTAGACGCTCGCCAGCACGCCGGAAATGTTGAGCCCGCACAGACGCGCCGCCTCCGGGTTCGATCCGACCGCGTAGACTGCCCGCCCGTAGCGGGTCGCGCTGAGGACGAAGCCGGCGAGGACGGCGACGACGACGAACACGATCACCGGAACCGGCGCCGGGCCGATCATGCCCCGACCCCACCAGCCGAAGGCTTCGTCGAAACCGCTGATCGGTCCGCCGTTGCCGACGATCAGCGCCAGGCCGCGAAACACCGTCATGCCGCCGAGCGTCACGACGAAAGACGGCACCGACAATCGGGCGACGAAGAAGCCTTGGATCAGCCCTCCGACGCCGCCGACGACGATCGCCGCCAGCGCCGCGAAGGGCCAGGACAGACCGCCGGAGACGAAGGGCAGGACGAAGCGCCCGTCAGCGCCGCCCTTGGCGACCACCGCCGCGACGAGCCCCGTCAACGCCGCCAGCGAGCCGACCGAAAGGTCGATGCCGCGGGTGAGGATGACGAAGGTCATGCCGACGGCGAGGATGCCGTAGATCGACACCTGGCGCAGCACGTTGAACAAGTTCAGCGACGAGAAGAAGCGCGGCGCCAGCGAAGTGAACAGAATCATCAACAAGACGAGGAAGATCGCCGGCGCGAGCTTCGCCAGCGTGGCGGCGAGATGGTTCGGCCGACGCTGGGCGGCGGCAGAGAGGGGAGCGAGAATGGTCATGCTTGCGCGAGCCTCGCGGAGGTCGTGTGAAGGGGAAGTTCGCCGGTCATCAATTGCATCAGCGTCTCCTCGCCCGCCTCGGCGGCGGCCCGTTCGCCGGTCAGGCGTCCGCCGCGCAACGTCAGGATGCGGTCGCTGAGGGCGAGGATCTCGGGCAGGTCGGAGGAGATCAGCAGGATCGCGATGCCCTCGGCGGCGAGGCGACGCAGCAGCGTGTGCACGTCGGCCTTGGCGGCGATGTCGACGCCGCGCGTCGGCTCGTCGACGATCAGCAGCACGGGGGCGAGGGCGAGCCAGCGCGCCAGCACCACCTTCTGCTGGTTGCCGCCGGAAAGCGTGGCGATCGGCGCGTCGGCGCCGGGGCTGCGAAGATTGAGCGTGGCGGCGAACTGGGCCAGCAGGCGCCGCTCGGCGCGCCGATCGAGGACGCCGCCGACGCATCCTTGCCCGCCCTTCGGCATGGCGAAGTTCTCGGCGACGCCGAGCGGCGGAAACACGCCGAACTTCTGGCGGTCCTCCGGAACAAGCGCCACGCCGCGGGCGATCGCCTGCGCTGGCGCGCGCGGCCGAAACGGCGCGTCGCCGAGCCGCATCGCGCCGGCGCCGACCGGATCGAGGCCGAAGATCATGCGCGCGATCTCCGTCCGCCCCGCCCCGACGATGCCGGCGAGGCCGACGATCTCGCCCGCCCGCAGCGAGAAGGAGACGTCGCGCACGGCGCCAGGCGCGTCCGACGCCGCCGACAATCCGCGCGCCTCGAACACGACGCGCCCTGCGGCGGCCTGGCTGCCAACGCGGCCCGAGTCGATCGCTCGCCCGACCATCAGCCGGGCGAGGACTTCGCCGGTGACGTCGGCGATCTTGCCCTCGGCGACCGCGCGCCCGTCTCTAAGGACCGTGTAGGCGTCGCAGAGGTCGACGACCTCTTCCAGCCGATGGCTGACGCAGAGAATGGCGATGCCGTCCTCAGCGAGCTGGCGCACGATCGCCTTGAGCCGCTCGACTTCGGCGGGACTGAGCGAGGCCGTCGGCTCGTCCATGATCACGACGCGCGAACGATGGGTCAGCGCGCGCGCGATCTCGACCAGCTGCCGTTCGGCGACGCTGAGGTCGGCGACCGTGCGGTCGGGATCGATCGCGAAGCCGAGCCTGGCGAGCGCTTCGACGGCGCGCGCCTCCATCCGCCGCCAGTCGACCAGGCCAAAGCGAGTGACCGGTAGATTGCCGGCGAACAGGCTCTCCTTGACGCTGAGGTCGTCGAACAGACTGAATTCCTGCCGGATGGTGCTGATCCCCAGCCGCAAGGCATCGAGCGGGCGAGCGAGCGCGAGCGGACAGCCGTCGAGTCGGATCGCGCCGTCGTCGGGCTGCAACGCGCCGCTGAGCAGATTGATCAGCGTCGACTTGCCGGCGCCGTTCTCGCCCAGCAAGGCGCGAATCTCTCCCGCTTGCAGCGACAGCGAGACCCGGTCGAGCACGGTCTGGCCGAAGAATCGCTTGACGAGATGGTCGGCGCTGAGAACCGGGGCGCCGGACCGGACAGTTCCGTCCGGCGCCCTCTCGGCGACGACGCTGCTGGCGGCGTCGGAGATCATTGCGTCAGCAACCCGTCATTGCGTCAGCAGCCCGACGCGCTCCGCCTGGCTGAGATTGTCCTTGGTGATCGCGATCGGCGCGATAAGGATGTTGCTTTCCGCCGGCTTCGCGCCAGTGCGGATGTAGTCTACGAGGGTGCGGACGGCGATGCGGCCCTGCTTGCCGGGGAACTGGTCGACCGTCGCGGCGAGCGAGCCGTCGCGAACCGCCTTGAGCGCGTCCGTCGAGCCGTCGTAGCCGAAGATCGCCACCTTGCCCTTGAGCCCGCGCGCTTCGATCGCCTGCGCCGCGCCGAGGGCGCTGTCGTCGTTGGCGGCGATGATGACCGCCGGCGGCTGGGGCAGCCCGGTCAGCAGGTCCTCGGTGACGGCGAGGCCCTGATCGCGGCTGAAGCGGGCGGTCTGCTCGGCGACGAACTTGTAGAGCCCGGGCTTGGCGTCGAGCGCCTTGTGCACGCCGGCGTTGCGGTCGTTGGCGTTCCTGTCGCCGGGAATGCCCTGGAGATTGACGATCGTGGCGCCGTTGGGAAACTGCTTGGCGACCGCCTCGCCCTGACGCACCGCGCCGGTCAAATTGTCGGCGGCGACGTTGGCGAGCACCTCGGAAACGCCATTGACCGGTCGGTCGACGGTGACGACGGGCACGCCGGCCTTGATAGCGGCTCTCACCGCGGGCGCGAGCGCGTCGGCGTCGGCCGGGGCGATGATGACGCCGTCGACGCCCTGAACGACGGCGGCCTCGAGGTCGGCGATCTGCTTGGGGGCGCTGAGTTGGCCGTCGGAGCGGATCACCTTGACCTTGCCGATCTTGGCCGCCTCGTCCTCGAGCTGCTCCTGCAGGAAGACGAAGTGCGGGAAAGAGAACGTCAGCTCCGAGACGAACACGGTCACTTCCGCGTCCTTGCCTTTCGGGCCGGCCGAGGCCGGCGAGGCGGCGATCGCGGCCAGCGCGGCCGCCGCGGAAAGAGACAGAATAAGCTTCTTGATCATTGGGGAGGTCCTAATCAGATGATAAACACGATGTACTCTATCGCTTTACTAGATATATGTCCAGCGCGGGTGAGAGCTGATTTGTCGCAGGCCCGCCGCGATCATTGCGACGAAGCCCGCCTCTCGACGCAGAAAGCTGATTCTGCCGCGGATTCGGCGCCTACGCGGCGCCGCGCGCCTCGCCCGGGCGCCGGCCGACGCCTCACCGGGCGCGAAAGGGAAGGCGGGCGCTACGCGCTCCGCGCCTCCGCCGGATTCTCCCAGGTCGCGCCCGAAAGCACGCCGCCGTCGACGGCGACGGCCTGGCCGGTGATATAGGCGGATGCCGGGGAAGCGAGCAGCAGCGCCGTCCCCACCAGGTCGTCCGGCGTCGCCAGCCTTCCGTTCGGGATGAAGTTCTTGAACCATTGGTCGCGGTACGGGTCGTCCCACAACGGCCGGGTGAACTCCGTGCGCACGAAGCCCGGCTCGATCGCGTTGACCTGGATGTTGTCCTCGGCCCATTCGCGCGCCTGCGCCTTGGTCAGCTGGCTGACGGCGGCTTTCGAGGCGGCGTAGACGGAGATGGTGTTGAAGGCGTGCTTGGCGCTGAGCGAGCTGATATTGACGATCTTGCCGCCGCCGCGCCGCTTAAGATGCGGATGGGCGGCTTGGCCGAGGAAATAGACCGCCCTCAGGTTGACGCCGATGATCGCGTCGAAATCGTCTGGCGTCACGGCGTCGATGCGCTTGCGGCGATTGACGCCGACGCTGTTGACGAGAATGTCGAGCCCGCCGAGCTTGGCGGCCGCGGTGTCGACCAGCGTCTTGATCGCCGCGGGGTCGCGGACGTCGGCGGCGAGCGTTTCGACCTCGACGCCGGCGGCCTTGACCAGCGCGCGCGCCGCCGCGAGACGTTCGGGGTCGACGTCGTGGATGAGCACGCGAGCGCCGGCCAGGGCGAGCGCGCGCGAAAGAATGCGGCCGATCGCGCCGCCGCCGCCGGTGACGAGCGCCGTCTTGCCCCGTAGCGAAAAAAGCTCTGCGAGAATGTCCGACATCGAATGACTCCTGGTCAAGAAACTCAGAGGGCGATCGGCCGAGCGGGATCGAGAATCCATTCGCTCCATGAACCGACGTAGTGGCGGGCGCCGTCGAGCCCGGCGTGGGCGAGGGCGACGAGGTTCTGCGCCGCCGTGACCCCCGAGCCGCAGTAGAAGATCGCCCGCTGCGGCGGGACGTCGCCCAACAGGTCCAGGTAATGGGCGCGCAATTCCTCCGGCGTGCGGAATCGGCCGTCGGCGCGGAGCGTGGCGGCCCGATCGGCGAGGCGCGCGCCGGCGATATGGCCGCGGACCGGATCGTGATAGACGCCGCGGCCATGGAACCCCTCCGCCGAACGGCTGTCGAACAGGGCCCACGTCGGGTCTTCGCGGCGGCGCTCGACCAACGCGAGGTCGGCGACGAGCTCGCGGCGCTCGACCCCCTGGTAGGTCGACGGCGCGCGAGCGGCGACGCGAGCGTCGGTCGGCCGCCCTTCGGACAGCCATTGATTCCAGCCGCCGTCGAGCACGGCGGCGGCGTCATGGCCTGTCCAGCGCAGCATCCACCAGACGCGCGCCGCGGCCATCATCCCGCCGCTCGCGTCGTAGACGACCACCTGCGTTCGCGGCGTCACGCCCCAGCGCGACAAGGTCGCCCGCCACGATGCGAAAGCCGGCAGTGGGCGCCGCCCGGTCCTGCCGGGCGCGATCTCCCCGGCCAGATCCGTGGCGAGATTTGCATAGAGCGCGCCGGGAATATGGCTCTCGGCGTGGACCCGCTGGCCCCACGTCTCGTCGGCGAGCGTAAAGCGGGCGTCCAGCGCCAGCCAGTCTGGATCATCGAGGTGGGCGGCCAGGGTCTCAGTCGAAACGATCGCATTAAGTGACATTCGATTCTCCGCTGCGCCGCACGCGACGGCGCTTCACATGCAAAATTTGGAGGTTAGAAACGGGATAGGCCGCACGGCGAGCGGGCGGCCTCGTCGGACAACTTGAGGCGCGCCGCGCCGCAGAGAGCCATCGCCGATAAGCGCCCGGCGAGTCGCCTAAGAACATCAGCCCGGACGCGACGACGCGGCGCCGCTGCGTCACCCCAAAGGTTCCGATCCTTCGATTTCCTTAGGCGTCTCAAATTCATGCTTCATTTCGCCGCCTCGAGCGCCGCGCCGCGACGGCTCTCAGCCGTTCGACCGCCCCTCGCCGACGCCAAGCCTGCGTCGACGTTGGCGGGCGACCCAATGATATGTCTATTTTGTTTATGGACGTTGTCAAGTGATCGGCGGCGAGATCGTCGGCCAGAGGTTAACGCATGCGAACAGGCGCCAAATCCAAATCGCGTCGTTGCGCCGGAGAAGACGAGAGGCGGAACCAAGCGCGCCGACCGAAACATCGCCAAGGCTCTCCAGCTTCATGCCGACGATCTGCTCGGAAGTCATCGTCGCGTGGGGAATGCCTATCGGCGTGATCAGGAATTGATCATCGCCGATGCGAACGCTGACGTCGCCCGACATCCCCTGATTGACGCCGATCTCGTTCATCCGGCGGCGAGCGGCGATGATCCCGGCGCGCGGCGGGGCGTGCGCGAGGACGGCGGCTTGGACATCTGTATGATCCCGTTATTGAGTTGCGCCATTCGGCCTGCTACGGTCGGCGAACCGGTCTTCGCGCCGGTTGCAAGCTCGAACGGAAATTCGCGCCAAGCGAGTCCGCTGCGTCCATGAGAGCGGCGCGCCACCGGATCGGATTCCGCGTTTGTTCCTTCACCCGATTCCCCTGGCGAACCGGTTGAATAGGCTTGAATTGTATTTCGTAAGCGATCATTGTCATTTGTCGGACGACCGGGACGGACTTAGGAAAATGGCGGCGCGTTCGCGCGAAGGAGAAAGGTCGGGGCGTTTGCAGCGCGGGGAAAACGGAAGCCGGACCCCGCCGCTTCCGCGCCCAGGCGAATACCAGTGCGACCCCCTGCTCTGGGCGTCGTGGCTCTATCATCACGACGAGCTGACGCAGAGCCAGATCGCCGATCTCATGGGCGTGTCGCGGGCCAGCGTGGTCAACTACCTGCAGCAGGCGCGCGACCTGCATTACGTCAAGGTCGTCGTGCGTCAGGAGCTGCTGAACGCCATCGAGCTTGGGCAGAACCTCAAGGCGGCGTTCGGGCTCGCCGAATGCATGGTCATCCCCAGCGACGGCGGCTTGCGCCCTCCGAGCGAACGCATCGGCAAGGCCGGCGCCCGATATCTCGACGAGATCCTGACCAACGGCGACATTCTCGGCGTCGCGTGGGGTCGAACGGTGCTGGCGCTCGCTGAAAACTTGCCGGAGAAGGCGATGCCCGATTCCTTCGTCGTGCAGGTGATCGGCAGCCAGCGCTCTTCCTTCGACGGCTTCACCGCCGAGGAGTGCGTCGCTTTCATCGCCCGCCGTCTGCACGCGCGCTCGATCAACCTGCATGCGCCGGCGGCGGTGTCGAACGCGGCGCTCCGCGACGCGCTGATGAAAGAGCCGACGATCCAAGAGCAATTCACGCGCATCCGCTCGTGCACGCGGCTGCTGTTCGGCGTCTGCACGGTGAAGACCAACAGCCTCGTCTACGCCTCCGGCCTCATCTCGATCGAGGAAAGCAAGCATTACATCGCCAACGGCGCCGTCGGCGTGATCGCCGGCCGCTTTATCGACGCCAAGGGCGGCTGGGTGTGCGGCCCGATGGACGACCGCATGATCGGAATAACCCCCGAGGACGTCCTCAAAGTCCCGACCCGCATCGTCGTCGCCGGCGGTCCGGACAAGACCGACGCCATTCTCGGCGCCTTGCGCGGCAACTACGCCACCACGCTGATCACCGACGAGCCGACCGCGAAGAACATCCTTGGGCGCCTTTGATCCGCGGCCGATCGTCGGCTTGGTCGCCTGAGCGTCGCGCGGGTCGCAAATCCCGCGCGGGAAGCGCTCTAGTCAGTGAGAGTTGGTATTAGACGGTCGAGCAAAGCCTCGGTTCGCAAAAACAACGCTCAAGTCAAATTGCGCCCATCCCGATCGTCGCGGCATGATTATTCTCGGCCTCTATTCCTGGACAATTTGCGAGCGCGCCCGGATATCCGTTACGAATAGCTCGGTTGGGGCGCGACTCGCAAAGCTTGCATGGATACGCCCCGGGTTCAGCGCGATCGGACCGCTTGCAGCATGGCGCGGGCGTTCGCGGCGGCGGACTTGCCGTCGAATACTGCGCTTCCGGTGACGATAAGATCAGCGCCCGCGCGGGCGATCTCGGCGACATTCTGGAGCGTGACGCC
>CAZKHF010000002.1:0-29593 GCA_964552445.1 uncultured Bradyrhizobium sp.
CGGCGAGCGCGGTCATCACGCCGCCGCTGCTACACCACGAAACGGGACACGATCCGCCTCGAGGAGCAAAGCGCCTTGAAGTTGCGCCCGAATGAGCGATGCGCCCTCAAGGTGTGCGGCAACAAGCGATGCGCCCTCAAGGTGCGCGTCAGCGAGCGATGCGCCCTCAAGGTGCGCGGTAACGAACGACGCGCCCTGAAGCTGCGCGTCAGCGAGCGATGCGCCCTCAAGGTGCGCGGCAACGAACGACGTGCCCTGAAGCTGCGCGCGATCGAGCGAAGCGCCCTGAAGCTGCGCGTCATCGAATGATACGCGATCCATGCGCGCAGATTGAAAATCCGCGCCCCTCAAAATGGCGTGACGGAAATCGATCCTCGCGATGATCGCTTCACTGAAATCCGCGCCGACTAGGTCGCGATCCTGCGCGATGAAAATGTAATCCTTCCAATTTTCGCGCTCGAGGTCATCGATCTTGAGCTCTTCCAACGCGTTAACCCGAGGCAGCACGAGCGTGTCGGACAACAGCCATGCGCGCAGGCGCGTTTGCGGATTCACTTGGGACTGGAAGATCGTTTCGTGGACCGCCGCTACAACAGCGCCGTAATCGCGGCTCGCGAGCCAAATTGCGATTCCTTCGCCGCGGTAGGTCGCGAGCGCCAACGAGAACAGGACGACGGCGACGCTCACAATAATTCCTATTGGCGCCCAGCCCCAAGACAACGCCGATCGCTTATCTTCCAGCTCCCGGCCTTCAAGTATCCTCCGCCACAGCCACCAGACGAAACTGAGATCGACCAGCAGCGCCAAGCGGTGCATCCAAGTGATCGGTCCGCTGTGGTAGGGCAGGAACTGCACTTGGAACAACAGCAGCAATAGCGCCGGGCCGATGGCGAGGGTGATCCAGCCGATCGCGCGCAAGGCCCAGCCAAATGGACCGCCGCGCATCGCGGGCGGGCCGGCGAGAAACTGCACGAACACGTTGCTCGGCAATTGCGCGCGCAGCCCGTCGCGCGCTTCCTTACGCTTCCTCCTCCCTTCGGCGGACATGCCAAGAGTCTCGCCTATTTGCTGATAGAGCGCATTGTGGAAGCGCTTGGTCTTCTCGGTCAGCATAACGAGACTGACAAGCGTATAGACGTGCAGCGCGAGGAACAGCAGCGGCGCGAGAGCGAAGAACGCGACGACCCGAACGTTCACGTTGATGAACAGCAAGCTGATCGGCTTTTCGAAAAACAAATCCGCATGCGTCACCGCGCCCGCGGCGACGGCGAGATAGGTCAGCATGAAGAGGTACGAAAACCACAGCCCGCCGCTGACCGACGCCGCATCGTCGACTGCCTTCTTCAGCGCTTCAAGGTCGACGGCCTTCTTGGCGAACTCAGGAAGTTTTGCTTCCGCCTCCGCCGGCTCGATCGCGACCGGCGGCGCGGATTTGGCGGGCGAAGAGCGCGGGAGGCCGCGCTTGAGGCGGCGAAGCCGGAACCTTCTCCACCGTCGCGCTACGCTCACGGTCGAACTTCCTGAATGCGGAGGACCTACAGCATTAAGCACATGGGGCGCGCTACACCAACCGCGAGCGCGTCACAGCGCACTACGCCAAGCCGACATATTTGACGCGTCATACGCGGGAATGATCGCAAAACACGACCTCCGAACCGCGCCTATCGCCGGACTGCCGTCAAGCGCTTCGCTCATCACCGCACCGTTGAATACGATCACGAGGGCAGCGAAGATTTAGGCCCACGCTTCGCTGTTTAACCGCTCCTACGCCGTCCGCGCGGCCGCCGCGCTCGGCGAGCGCGGCTACAAACACCCGCAGCAGCCCCTACTCCGGCCAGAACCCCGCGTCCGTCGCCTCGGCGAAGCGCCACGGGCAGCGCTCCGGAAATCGCTCCTCCGGCAGCTTCGTCTCGATCGCCGCCTTGCGGCGCGCATAGCGGTAGGCGGAAGCCATCACCTCGTCGAGCAGCGATTTCAGGCTCGGATTGTCGGCGATCAGGTCGGCGATCTCGTCGCGCGCGTCAGCGATCGACAGCCGCCAGGAATTGCCTCGCCCCGCCGGCTGAAACCGCCATTTCAGCAAGTGCAGCAACAGGACCGTAAGGCGGCTGACGAGTTCGCGCTTCTCGGTCTTGCCCATGCTCTCGATTTCCTCGGCGATGGCCGCGAGGTCGGCCTCCTCGGCGCGGCCGGCGCGCAACAGCGCCGCCTGCTCGAGGCTCCAGGCGTAGAAATCGCTCTCGCGCAATGAAGATCGCGACGACATGGGGGCCAAATTACTCCGATCGCGGAAGCCTGTCGAACGACTCCGCCACGCCGCCGCAGCTCGCCGCCGCCGTCGGAAAGGCTCGGGCGCGGCGGTGGGATCGCCCCCTACTCCGCCCCGCCCGCCTCCTCCGTCAGGCGCCCCGCCGCCTTCTCGCGCGCCATCCACGCGGCGTGGTCGCGGGCGAGGAAGGTGTAGACCATCGGGGTGACGAACAGGGTGAAGGCGGTGCCGATCGCCATGCCGAAGAAGATGGTGAGCCCGATGGCGAAGCGCGACTGCGCGCCGGCGCCGGTGGCGAGGATGAGCGGGATCACGCCGATCACCATCGCCGCGGTGGTCATCAGGATCGGCCTCAGGCGGATCGCCGCCGCCTCGACGATCGCGTCGCGGCGCGAAAGCCCTCGCCTCTCCTGCAGGCGGTTGGCGAAGTCGACCATCAGGATGCCGTGCTTGGCGATGAGGCCGATCAACGTCACCAGGCCGATCTGCGAATAGATGTTGAGGGTGGCGAAGCCGAAGAAGCCGCCGATGTTGAGCGGCAGCAGCGCGCCGAACAGCGCCGTCGGCAGCGCCACCAGGATGATGAACGGGTCGCGGAAGCTCTCGTACTGCGCCGACAGCACGAGGTAGATGACGATCAGCGCGAAGGCGAACACCGCCGCCAGCACGTTGCCTTCCTGCTCGTACTGGCGCGAGTCGCCCTGGAAATCGTAGGAGAAGCCCTCAGGGAAGATCTCCTGCGCCTTGTCCTTGAGGTAGTCGAGCGCCTCGCCGAGGGTGCGGCCGGGGAACGGCACGCCGGACAGCGTCGCCGAATTGAGCTGCTGGAAGCTGGTCAGCGCGTTGGGCTGCACGTCTTGCGAGACGCTCGCCACCGCCGACAGCGGCGCCAGCTCGCCGTTGACGGTGCGCACCTGATAGCGCGTCAGCCAGTCCGGGCCGAGGCGGAAAGCGCGCGGCGCCTGCGGGATCACCTGATAGCTGCGGCCCTGTAGGTTGAACAGGTTGACGTAGTTGCCGCCGAGCATGGTCGCCAGCGCAGTGCCGACGTCGGCCATGCTGACGCCGATGCGGTTCGACTTGTCGGCGTCGACCTTGAAGACGTATTCGGGCGTGTCGAACTTGAGGTCGACGTCGGTGAACATGAACAGGCCGCTCTCCTTCGCCGCCTGCTGCATCTTCAGCGCCACGTCGGCGAGCGTCTGGTAGTCGCCAGTCGAGCGGATGACGAACTGCATCGGCGCGCCGCCGGTCGAGCCCGGCAGCGACGGCGGGGCGAAGGCTTGCACCTGCGCCTCGGGCACGGTGAGGAACTGCGGCGCGAGCCCCGCCAGCACCTGCTTCTGGCTGCGCGTCCGCTCGTCCCAAGGCTTGAGGATAAGGCCGGCGAAACCGCCGCGCACGTTGGGATAGCCGTTGACGACGAACAAGTGCGCGACCTCGGGCGTCGCCTGCGCCATCTTGCTCAGCCGCTGCGTCGCCTGCTCCATGTAGTCGCGGTCGCCGACCTGCGGCGTCTTGATCAGGCTGATGATGAAGCCCTGGTCCTCTTCCGGCGCCAGCTCGCGCGGCGTCGAGACGTACATCACCACGGTCATCGCGATGACCCCGGCGAGGATCAGCAGCGTCAGCGCGCGGAAGTTCAGCGAGCTCGACAGGCGGCGCTGGTAGGCCGCGCGCAAACGATCGAAGACGCGGTCGACGAAATGGCCGAAGCCGCCCTGGCCGGAGTCGTGGCGCAGGAGCTTCGAGCACATCATCGGCGACAGCGTCAGCGCGATGAAGCCGGAAACGATCACCGCGCCGGCGAGGGTGAAGGCGAACTCGCGAAACAGCACGCCGGTCACGCCGGAGACGAAGCCGATCGGCGCGTAGACCGCAGCCAGCGTGATGGTCATCGCCACCACCGGCAAGGCGATCTCATGCGCGCCCTGGATCGCCGCGTTGAACGGCGTCATCCCGTCCTCGATATGGCGGTGGATGTTCTCCACCACCACGATGGCGTCGTCGACCACCAGGCCGATGGCGAGCACCAGCGCCAGCAGCGTCAGCAGATTGATCGAATAGCCGAGCGCCAAGAGCGCGATCATCACCCCGATCAGAGACAGCGGAATGGTGACGATCGGGATCACGGTCGACCGCGCGCTGCCGATGAACAGGAAGATGACGCCGATGACGATCCCCGCCGCCTCGATGAGCGTCTTCGCCACCTCGCGGATCGAGGCGCGGATGAAGTTGGTCGAATCGTAGGCGATCGTCGCCTTCATGCCGGCGGGCAGCTCCGTCTGGATGCTCGGCAGGACCGCGCGCACGCCGTCGATGACGGTGAGCGGGTTGGCGTCCGGCGTGCCGTAGATGCCGATGGCCACGGTGGTCAGGCCGTCGAAGGTCGCCGAGGCGTCGTAGCCCTGCGAATCGAGGTCGATGGCGGCGACGTCGCCGAGGTGGACCAGCGCGTCGCCGTGCGCGGCGATCACTAGCTTGCCGAACGCTTGGGCGCTGTCGAGCGAGGTCAGCGCGTTGACGCTGATCTGGGTGTAGTCGCTCTTCACCTCGCCGGCGGCGGTGGTGAAATTGTTGGCCGCCAGCGCATTGCGCACGTCGTTGGCGCTGACGCCGAGCGCCGCCATCCGCGTCGGGTCGAGCCAGATGCGCATGGCGAAGGTCTGGCCGCCGAGAATCTGGGCGTTGGCGACGCCGTCGACCGTCTGCAGTTGCGGCTGGACGACGCGGATGAGGTAGTCGGTGATCTGCGACGCGGTCATCACCGTCGAATTGAACGACAGGTACATCAGCGCGGTGCCCTGCCCGGTCTGCTTGACGACGACCGGATCGTTGGCGTCCTTCGGCAGCACGCCGCGCACCTGGTTGACCTTCGACAGCGTGTCGGCCATCGCCCGGTCGGGGTTGGCGTCGAGACGCAGGTTGAGGGTGATGGTCGAGACGTTCTGCTGCGAGGTCGACACCAGCGTGTCGACGCCGTCGGTGCTCGCCACCGCCTGCTCGATCGGCGTGGTGATGAAGCCCTTGATCACGTCGGCGGCGGCGCCCGGATAGGTGGTGGTGATGGTGATGGTGGTGTTGGGCGTCTTGGGAAACTGGCGGATTTGCAGCTTCATGCCGGCCACGCCGCCGATCAGCAGGATCAGCAGGCTGACCACCGTCGCCAGCACCGGCCGGCGGATGAAGAGGTTGACGAAGGCGTTCATCGGCGCGCCGTCACGGCTTGGGCGTCTCGGCGGGCGGCGGCAGCGCGCCCGTCGGATCGATCGTCACCGGCGCGCCCGCCTGCAGCTTGATCTGCCCCGCGGTCACCACCCGCTCGCCGGCCTTGAGGCCCTCGGCGACGGCGATGCGCTCGCCGCGCGTCTCGCCGACCTTGACGAAGCGACGCTCGACGACCAGGCCGCCGCCCGAGGGCGCCGGGTTCACCACGAAGACGTTGTCGCCATAAAGGCTGTAGACGATCGCCGTGCGCGGCAGGGTCAGCACCTCGCCGCCGGCGCCGGTGGTGACGGCGACGTCGGCGAACATGCCGGGCAGAAGCTTGGCGTCGGGATTGGCGAACTGGGCGCGCGCGATCACGTTGCGCGATTCGGCGCTGACGCGCGCGTCGATCGCCGCCACCTTGCCGACGAACTCGCGGCCGGGCATGGCGTCGACCGTCGCCTTGACGGTCTGCCCGACCGCGAGCGTCTTCAGCGCTCCCTCGGGGGCGGGAAAATCGATGTAGATCGGGTCGAGCCGCTGCAGCGTGGTCAGGCTCGCCCCCACCGCGACATATTGGCCGAGGTCGACGTTGCGCAGGCCGAGGCGGCCGGCGAAGGGCGCCTTAATCGCCTTCTGGGCGATGACCGCGCGCGTGCGCTCGACCGTCGCGGCGGCAGAGTCGCGCGCCGCGATCGCGGCGTCCACCGACGACTGCGGCGTGTTGCCGCTGATCGCCAACGTCTTCTGCCGGTCGAGGGTCACGTTGGCGTTCTTGAGCTGGGCGAGCCCGTTGGCGAGGTCGGCCTGCTCGACCGAGTCGTCGATATTGACCAGCGCGTCGCCCGCGGCGACGTCGTCGCCCGACTCGAAGTGGATCGCCGTGACGATCCCGGCGATCTGCGGCGCGATGACGACGCCCTGGTAGGCGCGCAAGGTGCCGATCGCGGCGAGCTCCGGCGGCCACGTCTCGACCCGCGCCGCCTCCGCCGAGACCATGGTCGGCTTCGGCGCGAACGAGGCGGCGAGAAAGCTCTTCATCATCGCCGGCCGGATGACGAATTGGACGTAGACGAGGCCGCCGACCAGCGCGGCGAGGCCGACCAAGACGATGAGGAACACCGCGACCCGGCGCGCCTTCAAGGGTAGGACCCTGAGGACCACGACCAGCGCCAGCAGGGCGGCGACCGCCGCCGGAACGAGCGGGGAGACCAAGGTTGGAATCGCGGCTTGCCGCTCGGCCGCGGCGAACACGCCGGCGGCCAGAGCGAGCACAATCAACGACCAGTTGGTCAGGCGCTTCATCGCCGGCCTTTCGCGGTGCAATCACAGTCGCGTGAGATCGAATAGAAAGTGGGTATAATTCAGGCGCGCGCGTCAGCGCCAGCCAGGCGACGCCGACGCGCGCGCCGATCCCCGCAGATTTCGCCGCCGTAGCCCGGATTCCGCGCCTTTTGATGGGGAAAGGCGGCGATTCGTCGCACTTTCCCGGTGACGACCCCGGCGCGCCGCCGCAAAATAACGCGACGGCGAGGACTTAGGCGCGATGCCGCTCAGATTCGACCAACGCCTCCAACGTCTGCGCGCGCGCATCGACGAGCTCGCCTATTGGCGCGCCCGCGAGACGCTCGATATCCACGGCTGGCGCTTCGACGGCGAGCCGATCGCCCTTCACGCTCCCTGGCCGCGCCGAGACGGCGTCGCGCGGATCGAGGCGAGCGCCGCGGTCCCCGAGGCCTGGCCGCTCGGCGAAGCGCGGCTTTCGCTCGACGTCGGCGGCGAGAGTCTGGTCGCGCTTTCCTACGACGGCGGCGAGAAGGCCTTCTTCGGCCTCGACCCGCATCACCAGGAGTTCCCGCTCGAAGCGCGGCGCTTCGCCATCGTCGTCGAGAGCGTCGCGCGCGGCCCGTTCGGCCAGCCCGCCGCCGACCCGCGCCTCAAGCGCGCCCAGCTCGCCCGCCTCGAGCTGCCGCTCTGCCGCCTGATCACGCTGCTGCGTCTGGTCGCCGAGGCGGCCGAAGCGCTCGCCGCTCACGACGCCGCGCCGCATCTCGTCGAAGCGGCGGAGGAGGCGCTACGCGCGCTGGACTGGCCGTCGGCGACGCCCGACTACCTCGCCCGCATCGCCGATTCGCCGTCGCAGCGCTCGCTGTGGCGCCGACCCGAGCCGATCGCCCAACCCGCGCCGCTCGGCGCGGCCGAGCGCGCCGGCGTCAAGGCCGCCGCCGACGCGCTGACGGCGACGCTGGCGGCGCTGCAGCGACGCTTTCCCCCGCAGGGCGAGGTGGCGCTGACCGGCCACGCCCATATCGACCTCGCCTGGCTGTGGCCCTACGCCGAGACGCGTCGCAAGCTCAGACGCACCTTTGCGACCGCGCTGGCGCTGATGCGGCGCGCGCCCGACTTCCGTTTCAATCAGTCGAGCGCGCAGTTCTACGCGCAGATCGAGGAGGACGACCCCGAGCTGTTCGCCGCGGTCAAGGAGCGCGTCGCCGCCGGCCAGTGGGAGACGATCGGCGGCATGTGGGTCGAGCCCGACCTCAACCTGCCCGCCGGCGAGAGCCTGGCGCGCCAGATCCTTTACGGGCAGCGCTATTTCCAGCGCGCCTTCGGCGTCCGCCATCGCGTCTGCTGGCTGCCCGACTGTTTCGGCTTCTCGCCGGCGCTGCCGCAACTGCTGCGCCAAGGCGGGCTCGACTCGTTCTTCACCACCAAGCTCAGCTGGTCGGAGACCAACCAATTCCCCCACGATCTCTTCTGGTGGGAAGGGCTCGACGGCAGCCGCGTGCTCGCCCATTCGTTCGACAACCCGGTCGGCGGCTACAACGGCGAGGTCGCGCCGGGCGCGATCGCGCCGACCTGGGCGAATTTCCGCGGCAAGACGCGCCACCCCGAGACGCTGCTTTCGGTCGGCTATGGCGACGGGGGCGGCGGCGTGACCCCGGAGGCGATCGAGGCGGAGGCGGCGCTACGCGACTTTCCGGCGTTGCCGCGCGCGCGCTGGACCCGCGTCGACCAGTTCTTCGCCCGCGCGCGCGCCAGCGCCGCGGCGCGGCTGCTTCCCGTCTGGCGCGGCGAGCTCTATCTCGAGCTGCACCGCGCGACGCTGACGACGCAGAGCGGCGTCAAGCGCAAGCACCGGCGCGCCGAGGCGGCGCTCGTCGCCGCCGAGACGGTCGCCTCGCTCGCCTACCTGATCGGCGGACCGGCGCCGGCCAATCTCGAGCCGCACTGGCGCCTGCTGCTGAAGAACGAATTCCACGACATCCTGCCCGGATCGAGCGTGCGCGAGGTCTGCCAGGAGGCCGAGGCGGAGCTGGAAGCGGTCGCCGCGGCGGCGCTCGCCGCCGAGCGGCGCGGCCTCGACGCGCTGGTCGCGCGCCTGCCCCGCGGCGAGATCGAAGACGCGCTGGTGGTCGTCAACCCTTCGCTCAACGAGCGCCCGCTGCGCCTCGCGCTCGCCGGCGGCGAGGCGCTGGCGAGCGCCGACGTCGTCCCGCCGCTCGCCGCCCGCGTGTTCGACCGCGCGCTTCTTATCCCCGCGCCCGGCCTCGAAGTCTCCGAGCGGCGGCTGGAGAACGCCTTCCTGCGCGTCGAGCTCGCCGAGGACGGTTCGATCGCCAGCCTCGTCCATAAACCCACCGGCCGCGAGGCGCTCGCTGGGCGCGGCAACCAGCTCTGGGTCTATCCGCAGGACAAGCCGCGCGCCTGGGACGCCTGGGACCTCGAAGAGGATTACGCGGCGCGGGGCGAGGCGCTACGCGCGCTGGAAAGCCTGCGCGTCCAAGAGCGCTCGCCTGCGCGCGCGAGCTTGCGCCTGACGCGCCGCTGGCGGCGATCGACCGTCACCCAGACGCTGACGCTTTCGGCCAACAGCCGTCGCCTCGACGTCGTCACCCACATCGACTGGCGCGACCGCCGCGCGCTCATGAGAACGCTGACGCCCGCCGCGGTGCGCGCCGAGCGCGCGACCTTCGAATGCGCGCTCGGCGTCGTCACCCGGCCGACGCACGCCAACACCAGCTGGGAGGAAGCGCAGTTCGAGGCGCCCGCCCATCGCTTCGTCGACCTCTCCGAGCCCGGCTTCGGCCTCGCGCTGATCAACGACGCCAAATACGGTCACAGCGCGCGCGACAACGTCTTGGGCTTGAGCTTGGTGCGCTCGCCGGTCTACCCCGATCCGCTCGCCGACGAGTGCGAGCAGACCTTCACTTACGCGCTGATGCCGCACGCCGGCGACTGGCGCGAGGGAAAAGTGCGCGAGGAGGCCGAGGATCTCAACCAGCCGCTGATCGCCGCGCCGGCCGCCGATCTCGCGCCGACGGTCGTCCAGCCGATCGCCTTCGAGGGCGTCGCCGCGGCGCTGTCGGCGCTGAAGCCGGCCGAGGACGGCCGCGGCCTCGTCCTGCGCGTTTATGAGCCGGCGGGCGCGCGCGGCCCCTTCTCCTTCCGCCTGCCGGCGGGCTGGCGCGAGGCGGGCGCGGTCGACATCCTCGAAGAGCCGGCGACGGCGGCGCGCAGCCTGACGCCGTTCGCGCTCAGAAGCTGGCGGCTGGTCAAGGTTTGAAAGACTTTTCTCGCCGCCAACGGCCGCCGCCGCGTTGGGGCCGGCGATCCTGCTTGTCATCCCCGGACCGATTTGTTAGACGACCGGCCTCGCGGCCCCGCGCTTCGCGCCCGGGGCGTGAGCGGTCATGGCGGAACTGGTAGACGCGCTAGCTTGAGGTGCTAGTCCTTTAACCGGGGTGGAGGTTCGAGTCCTCTTGACCGCACCATTTGTTTCCTGGGGTCTTGAAAGCGTTGAGCTTTTCTCCCCAAAATTCCCCCACCTTCGGCTAGGTGGGGGAAATCTTGTCCAGCCCTTGTTCTCGTCGGACCGAACCGCGTCCTGAGTCGGACACAGGTCGACCACCTCGCTGGCCCCGTCCATCTTGGCGGCCTGGAGGGCCGGGGCGATCGATTGAAATCGAGGGTGACAAACGGAGGAGAAGCTGAATCTGTCGTGACCCTCTGATTCGGTTGCGGGCAGGGTCGATACGGGGACGGACGCAGCCGTCGAGGCGGCGAAGATCGTGTCCCATCGCGTGGCGCAGCAGCGGCGCCGAGGGCTCTTCTCGCCCATCTGAAACTCCTGCCTGAGAGGGGGCTGCAACACCCCAATCCTCTCAGACGACAGGGCCTTCACGCCATCCCGAGATCCCCCGCCGCGGCAGCGGCTTCGTTCAATCTCGTGCGCGAGTTTTATGAGTTTGCGGCCTTATTCGATCGGCGTCGACAGCGGCGTTTCATTGGTCGTCGAGGCTTCTCCTCTCCTCGTCGGTCAGCGCTCGCTTTTGGGCCTCGGAAAGAGGACCGTTGCCGACAAGCTGCAGAAGACTGTTCGGGTTATAGCTCTGCGGGCCGTTCCCCTTGCGGCGCTTGTCGTCGTTCTGCAGGTCCTGTGGCGGCGTCCCGTCGCCGCCGCCGAAGCCGAGGATCTCGACCATGATGATGGACGGCCGGTCGGCGGCGTTTTGGCCGGTCGGCGCGGTCGCCTGCTGGGCCGAGACGCCGGCCTGATTGTTGCCGGTCGTCAGCGCGCCGATGTTAGGCGGCGGCGGGGCGACGCCGATCGCTGTGCCCCCGACCTGGATGTTGAAAGCGTTGCCGACGAACAACGCCGCAATATTGAGGTTGCCGGAGACGCGAATGCCGGCGGCGCCCGCGTTCACCGTGCCGCGCGGCGCCATCAGATTGGCGTCGCCGATCGACGCATTGGGCAGCGACTGCAGCGTGGCGATGCCGGCGCCGGAGACCGCCCCCTTGATGTCGGCGCTGCAATGGAAGTCGATGTCGCAGGAGTAAAGCGGCGGCGGCGCCGACACCGAGGTCTTGGCCCCCTTGCCGGCGTCGAGATCGCCGTTCGAGCTCCACATCACGATATCGCCGCCCTGCTCGGTCATGACGCGGCTTTGCGCGACCAGAACGTCGGTATCGGCGAAGATGTCGATATCGCCGCTTTCCAGCGTCAGGACGCCCTGGCTGGCGGGATCGACCGCCGGCGACGCCGCGGCGCTGCCGACCAGAATGCGTCCGCCCGGCCCCAGGATCGAGATGTCGCCGCCCTGCTGGGTCTGGACGGTCGAGCCGCGCATGTCGAAGGTCCCGGTCGATATCAGTTGGTTGGCCCCGTTGACGCCGCCGGTCAAGGCGTTCTGGGTATAGCCGTAGACGGCGGGGAATAGCGTGTTGATCGCCTGATAGCCGGCGGTATATTGCTTGTATGTCGAGCTGGACGGATCGTTGTAGTTAAGCCCCGTGGCGTTGAGAATGTCGAAGAACGCCTGATCGACGACAAGCTGCTGCTGCGCCGTGGTCAGGGTTTGGAATTCCGTCCATTCTTGCGCCGTCAGCGCCGTCGCCGCGCCCGACGCGGGATCGAGATAGGCGGCGACGAAGGCTTGGGCGTCGACGCCCGGCCCCACGCCGAACTTTACCGTGACCGAGGCCCCGCCGGCGGGCAGATAGGGATTGCCGAAATCGGCCAGATAGGTGGTGGTGGTGTAGGGCGAAACGCGATTTGCCGGCGCGGGACTGCCGTAAATCGGATCCGCGTTCGGATCGATGGAATCGCCCAGGGTGCGGATGCCGGTCTCGTAATTGCTGGTCGAGCTGCTTGGAACGTTCGGTTCCGACGCGAAGGTCAGGTCGCGTCCGGCCTGGACCATCAGGCTGCCGGGACCGGCCAGCTCGATGGCCGCTGGCTGGGCGTCGCCGTAGATGTTGGAGCGGATGTCGCGCCCGGCGACGATGCTGGTGATCTCGGACGCAGTGAAATTTTCGCCGTAAAACGGCATGTCCAGAATGTCCGCCCCGGCGTAAATCTGCGCCGGCGCGTTGGGGATGATGCTGATCTGGCCGACCGTGCCGCCGACGACGATGTTGAGGACGAAAGAATTATAAAGAGGAGAACCATTCGTGCCGGTGTTAATCAATTCATAGATTTTCCCCTCGCTCGCAGTGGTCGCCTCGCCGTCGATAATGCTTCCGTTCAGGCTGTAGATCCGAACCGGATCGGTCGGAGCCGCCTCCTCGGCGGCGACCAGCGCCGGATCGATGGACTGGGCGGGAGTCAGGTTCCAGACGTTGAGCAAAGTCGGGTTGGACGCGGTCGGCAAGATGCCGGTGCCGACCAGATAATCGAGCTTACCCAGCGAGGCGCCGAAGACATTGCCGGCGGTGGGGAAGGTCACCAGCTGATAAGAGAGGCCCGAGCCCGATACCTGATAGGGTTCCAGCGGCACCGACAGGTTGACCGACTGGTCGGCGATGATCGATAGGGTTCCGGTGGCCGACGGATAGAGCCCGCCGCCGTGATCGACGGTGACGCCGCCCGAGAGCGCCGCCAGGTCCAGCGACGCTGGCAGCAGCAGACTGGTCAGAGAGGCGGACGCACCGTTACCCAGGTTGAGGACACCTTGGGCGAGCAGTGAGTTGAAGGTCAGGTCGCCGCCGGTCGATTGGACCGAGACGCCGCTGGTCGTGCTCATGCTGGTGACATAGGGGACCAGATCGATCGGCGCGGCGGATACCGACGTATACGAGGCCACCGGCGGGGAGGCTACGTTCTGGGGATTGTAGGTGTAGTGGCTGAGATAGGTGGGATCGAACACCCCGCCGATATCCACCGACTGGCGGGCGTCGACGGCGATGGCGCCGTATTGCACCGCCAGCAGGGTCGCGACCGGGAAAGCGGAGGTCGTCGATGCGGAATAGGCCGGGATGTAGGTGAAGTCCGAGGCGATGGCGCCGCCGGCGGCGATGGCGCCGCTGCCCTGGCCGACGTAGAAATCGCCGCTATAGATGCTGCCGCCGGCGGTGACCGAGAGATCGCCGCCGCCGGTGATATGAGTGACGTTGGCGGAATCCAGCCACGACGTGGTCGGCAACGACACGGCGAGATCATGGATGTCGCCGCCGGCCTTGACCGCGACATTGCCGCCGATGCTCATGACGCCCTGGTCGAAACTGCCAAAATTGACGTACCAAGTGCTGGAAGTGCTGGAAGTGCTGGGGTTGGTCAGCAGCAACCATGGCTCCCAGAACTGGCCGACGAACGCGCCTTGCTTGCTGGTCAGGCCCGATGCGGCGCTGCTTGAGTTAGCCAGATTGTCGACGACATTCTCGACGCCAACGATGCTGCCGCCGACCGTGAGCGTGATATCGCCGCCGTCGGTGGGATTGACCGCCGGCGTCAGGATCGTGCTGATCCCTGAGAGGCTCGTGTAATTACTTGATTTAAAAACTCCTTGGCCCAGGGCCACGGTCGTCGCGGCGGGGGAAGCCTGCGCGATGGTCCCGGCGGTATAGACCACTCCCGGCGCCAATGCATCGAGCAGATCGAAATTGCCCGCCGCCGCGATGTCGATCGAGCCGGCGCCGGTGCGCACCGTTGTCGGCGCCGCGATCTCGGCATTTGTAAGATCCAGCTCATCGAGCACAACATGGCCGCTGATCAGGACATTGCCCTCGCCGGCGAGTTGGCCGGCGCCTGAGGCAAACTGCGCGGCATTCTGCAGCGCCAGCGGATTGGCGCTATCGAGGGCGGCGCCGGCGACGACCCGATACGACGCGCTCTGGCCGCCGATCAGTTGCGCCACCTGAACCGACAACGGATCGGCGGCCGTCGCCATGTTGGACGGCGTGTTGATCGCGACGGGAGCCACGAAAGCCTGGAACTGCGGCGCAGCCGGCGCCGACTCAAAAAACGTATTGATCGTGGAATTAGTTGTAGAACCTCCTAACGTGATCTTGAGCGTTGCAAAAGTCGCGGAATATGACGACCAGTCGCTGTAGTAACTAGTCCAATCGGCCTGGCTGGTGTCGGACGCTAGTGGCGGCGTCGGGGCCGTATAAGCGTAGTACGTGCCGGTGGTCACAGCCTGCTTCACATACGCGCCATAGGCCGTGCTATAGGCCGAATAGCTCTCACCGGGAGACAACGCCGGAGCCGAGTTCGGCAGTGCGGCAAGCTGTGACGGGTTAACGAGAGCGAATGTTTCCGTGCTGGTCCCTGACTTTCCCGTGGCGCCATTCAGGCCGCCGATCATGGCTTGAGCCCAGGTATTGTAATACGTTTGATAGGTGGAAAAGACTGTGTAGTACGCGGCGCTTCCGCCCGCTTGCGGCGCCTGCAATTGATAATTCGTGTCGCTCGCTTCCAGGCCGCCGAGCGTCGCGACCGTGATGGAGAAACTATCGCCAGATTTAAACGGAGTGGAACCGCTCGAGACGGTAAAGCCGAGCTGATTGGCAAAGGCCACGCCGATCGTGCCGGCGCCGACCGTCGTTCCATTCGGAGCGACGACATTGTAACCGGTCGCCGACGTGAAACTGATCGTGTAGGCGCCAGCCTGGGCGCCGGTCAGCAGGCTCGGCGCGCTCACCGCCCCATTGCCGGCGTTGCCGGACTTGGCCAGCACAGCGCTGTCCGAAACATTCACTGTGAAGCTGTCGCCAGCGGCGAAGGCCTTGGTCCCGGCCGCGATGGTAAACTTGATCGCACTGCGAGCCGAAAAGGCCGCGCCAACCGTGCCGGTGCTCGTCACGCCGCTAGGAAACGTAACCGTGAATTTGGTGCTCGAAGTGAATGTGATCGTGTAGACGCCTGCCTGGGGACTGCTCGAAAGGGCGAGCGAATTCAACGCGCCATTCCCGACGTTCTTGGAACCGGCCGAGGAGGAAGCCCCATAATTGTAAAGCAGGGTCTCCGCGCTGGCCTGCTCGATCGAGGTCACCGGAACGGTCGTGGCGCCGTAGACCGTCAGGTTTGAATTGTTTTCGGTGGTGTAAGCGGTCTCATCGGATGAAAATAGGGGCGTGGGCGAAGGAGAGCTGAGATAGACCGACGACGTCTGAAAGAACGCGTCGCTGATCGAGGCTAGGATGTTGATATTTCCCGCCGCTCGCAGGCTGACGACCGGCGCGATCGTATTTTTGTAGCGATAGGCGAGTGTGAAACTGCCGTTCGAATTCATGACGCCGGCGCCGAGGTTCCAGTTGGTCAGCACGCTGATATTGCCGCCGTTGACGCCGCCATTCGAGGGCGCGGGATTGACCAGATCGATCTCCGGCCGCGCGGTGAAATTGGCGATGCTTGCGAAGGCGGCGCCGAACTGGAAGCCCGGTTGCTGCACGAACGCCGGCAGGCTGCCGGCATCGGGCGCAGACGGATTGAAGCTCTCGTTGTTGTTTGGATTGTAGCCGCCATAGAACACGGCGTGGGCCGCATTGTAGCTGGTTGGCGTAAAGTAGTCGTTGGTCAGATAATAGGACAAGCTGTTGCAAGTCCCGCTGCAGCCGCTTAGCGCGGCGCCGTCCCAGCTCGCGACCGCATTGCCGTTGATGTCCTGGAAACCGCCGGCGACCAGATTGCCGCTGGCGTTGTACCAGCCGGCGGGATCGACATAGCCGTCGAAGTGCTGATCGCCGCCGGCCTGCTGCGCGGGCGTTGCGCCGGAATCAGCGGCGCTCCACACCGCATAGGCGTCGAGGAAGACCGTTCCGGCTTTGACCTGCGCGGTGGGCGCGATCGCGACATTGACGTTGACGCCTTGGGCGTTGGGCGCGTCGAGGATCGGCGCGCGGAAGGTGATCGTGCCGCCGGAAGCGTCGATGACGGCGTTGGCGCCGATGGCGATCGCGCCGGAGGCCGAAGGATCGACATTCTCGTAGCCGTACGTGCTGTTGAGCGAGGTCGTGCTGCCGGCGCCGGTTGTGCCGATGTTGATCAAGCCGCCTGGTTTCTGGCTGTTGGGCGAACCGGTGGCGAGGAGCGCGCCTTCGACATCGACGCCCTTGGCGCCGTAGAGATTGATCTCGCCAGAGGCCGAAGCTGTTCCATTGGCGGTGATGGCGCCCCCGACGGTCACCAAGCCGGCGTCCGCCGTCAAGCTCACCGACGAGGCGGTCAGGCTACGGCTCAGAGAAAGGTCCCCCTGACCGGTCTCGATTGCGATGCCGCCGGTGACGCCGGCAGTGGTCAGAATCTGCGCCAGCGCGTCCAACGTCGCCGCGCCGCCGGCATTGAGGGTGAAGCTGCCGCCAGTGAAGCCGGATGCGGTGGCGCCAAGCAGGGTCCCGTTCAGGGCGACATTGCCGCTCGGCGCCGAAACGCTCAGGCTGCCGCCATTGCCGCCGCCGGAAGCGCCGGCGAAATCGACCAAAGCGCCCGAATCCACCAGGACGGCGCCCTGGCTGGCGAAGAGCGTGATGGTTCCGGCGCTGGCGTATTCAGTGACGTCGACGAATTGCTTGGCGACGCCGTGGGCGATCAGCGAGCCCGCGCCGGCGACTTCGACATTGCCGCTGCTGGCCTCCAGGCTGATGTTGCCGGCCAGCGCCTGGACCGGCGCGGACACCGTCACCGATCCGCCTTGCAGGGTGATGGCGCCGCCCAGCGCGGTCGAGGCCAGGGCGACGCCGCCGGCGATCGGCGCCACTGACAGCGCCCCGGTGGTGGTCAGGGTCTGCGTCGAAGACGTATCGGCGATCAGGATCGGCGTCTGCAGCGTGAGCGGCAGTGAACCGAAATTCATCCCGCCGGTCCCCTGCCCCACGATGCCTCGGCTCGCCGCCACGCTCATACTGCCGAACCCGGTCAATGACTTGGCGCCGGCGCCAAAGATCAACGCGCCGACGTTGATCGAAAGGGCGCCGCTGCCCGTCGTCAGCGTCGTCGGCGGAGCGCCGCCCAACTCGTTGTCGAGGACCAGCGTCGGCGCGCTGATCGTCACCGCGCCGCCATTGTTCGACAGGCTGTCGCCGCCCAGGGTGAGGACGCTGTTGGCGCCGGTCATGGCGACGGTCACGTCGCCGTAGAAGGCGACGCCGCCATAGCTTTGCAGATTGACCGTCTGGGCGCTTTCAAGCTCGGCCAGCGTCGCTGCGTCGATCTCCAGTCCCGTCTGCGGATCAATCGCGCCGGCGCCGAGGAAACTGATACTGCTGCTGCGGGCCGTGATGTTGGCGCCGGACAGCAGCGCCCCCGACTGAACCTGCACGTCGCCGGTCGAGACCAGGGTCAGCGAATTGCCGCCCGTCACCGTCGCGCCGGTCTGGATCACGGCGCTGGCGCCACTGTTGCTCCCCGACAGCGACGTCAGAGAGGACTTGGTGACCGGATTACTGGCATTGACGTTATCGGTGACGGCGATGGCGCCGGGGCTGATCTGGGCCGCGCTCGGCAATTGCAACGTCACCGGCGCGCCGTTGGACACCCGGACCAGAGACCCGAGATCGGCGTCGAGCGCCGCATAATAGCTGACCAGCAGGGCGCCGACGGAGCCACTCTGGATATCCGAGACCAGCGCCATGGTGGGCAATGTCGGCAATTGGACGCCGCCCAGGATCAGCGCCATCGGCTCCGCGCCGCTGAATGCGCCCGACGCCTGGACCACCGCGTTGGACTGAATCGTCACCTGCCCGGTGCCGGAGACGGGAGTAGAAACTTGGACGCTGTCGCCTTCGGCATCGAGCGTGATCGTGCTGTCGCCGTTGCTGGTCGAGAATTTCGGCGCCGCCGCCAGCATGATTTCCGGCGCGATCAGCGGCGCGCTGGAATCGTTGGCCACGACGACCCCGTTGGCGGTGGGTGTGATCACCGTGCCGGCCGAGGTCTGCGACCGGACGCCGCCGATCAGCAGGCTGCTGACGCCCAGCGCGTCGAGCTGCTGGGCTCCAACTTCAAGATAGGTCTGGCCGGCGATGGTCGTCGATCCCGATCCGCTATCGACGATCTCGATATATTCCGAGCTGATGTCGACCTGGGCGCCGGTTCCCCCCGCCGCCGCCGCGCCCTGTATCGCGCCTGACAAAACCAGGCCGGCGGTCGCCGCCACCGCCAACCGTCCCGCGTCGGCCGCGACATTGGGCGCGGCCAGGCCGTTGGTGGCGGCATAGGACGGGAAGAAACTGTTGGCGCTGGTCAGCGCATATTGCGAATACTTTTCCCAGGCGGCGGCGGATTGAACGTAGAACAGCTCGGTGGTCGACGAAGAACTGCCCGTGATGGCGTTGGCGAAGTTCCCCTGCATCACCATAGTGCCGTCGGCGAGCGTGATGGTCGCGTTCGACAGCACGCCGGGAGAACTGGAATCCAGCACCACGCGGTAAGCGCCGGGCAAGGTCGCGTATTGCGCCGGCAGCAGGGTATAATAGCCGGCCGCCAGCCCATTGCCGCCGGCGAGATAGACCGATTCGCCGGCGGTCATGCCGGATTGCGAGAGATTGGCGTCATAGGGCGCCACGGAACCGCTGTAACCGGGCAAGATGGCGTAGATCTGCCTGCCGTCGGGATAGGTGGGAACCTGGGTTCCAGACGTCGAGGCGGCATAGCTCGTCTGGGATTGCAGCAACAGATTGCGCGATCCGCCGGTCCCGGCAATCCATTCCTGCGCTTGCAGATCGCCGCCGCCCGACAGGTTGATCGTCGCGCCGGAATTGAAATTGACCGCATTGCCGGTCAGGGTGACGGCGCCCTGCGGCGCCCCGGTCAGCGGGGTGGTGAAGGCGGCCGGAACAGTCGCAACACCCCAGTTGGCAATGGGATTGTAAACCCACGTGGTCTGATCGACGGTGCTGCCAAAGGGAATGGTGGCGCCGTTGGCCGAGACGGAAGTGATGCTGCCAACCCCCAGGGTGACGCTAGTGGTGGCGGTCCCGCCTGTGTAGTACAAGTTATTATTGGCGCTCGACGTGCCCAATGTAGCGCTGATCGCTGTGGCGGACGACGAATTGATGCCGAGAACAATCGACCCGAACGGTGCGCTGATCTCGCCGTTCTGATTGATGGCGCTGGCGTCGACCAGCAGGGTCCCGCCCGCCGACAGTGGCGTGACGGTCGAGGGAGCGACGCCGGACGGGTATTCGAAGCTGATGGTCGTCGGTGCGGCGGCGCCGATTGCCGGTTTCGATTGGATGACGAAGGCGGTGTCGGTGGCCGGATAGACGTCGGCGGCCTCGAAGGTCAAATTGGCGCCGGTCAGCAGGTACCCCACCAATTGGTTGCCGCCCGCGGGGGCGGACGCCACCGGCAGCAGGCGGATGTCGCCCGAGCTGACGAAGGTCGCCTGGCCGAGGTTCGCGAAGTAGAGGAAACCGCTCAAATCCAATTGTTTGGTGGCGGTCATAGTCAGCTGGGCGTCGCTCGGCGCCGGATTAATGGAATTTTGATTTGGGATTCCTCCCGCGGAGTTGATTGCGATATAGGGCGCGGTGACCGTCAGCGACGCGCCCTTGGTCGAGCCGCTCGTCCCGTATATCCAGTTCAAATTGGCGAGGCTGGAAGCGTTGTAAATTTGCCCGTTGGTGACAAAGGAATTGCCCAACGTCAACGAAACCGTCCCGGCAAAGCCGATATCCCCGCCGTAGGCGTTGTTTGTCAGCGTAAGGCTGGAAAAGCCGTTTCCGCTGAGACTGTCGACCCCGAGCAGTTGGTCTGATAGTTTGGAAATCGTCGGCGCGCCGTTCGCCGTCGGCGTCGGCACATAGCTGGCGAAGCTGAAGGTCGAACCCGCGGCGGCCATCGCCGCCGCCGCATCCTGCACCAGAACGATGTTAGGGGTACCGCCATAGGTAGTGCTGTCGCCGGTGATGGTCAGCGTCCCGCCTTGAGCTTGCGGCGCCCCCGGCTGACCGATCAGGGTTCCCTCGAACAGCAGCCCACCCGCCCCTGCGAGATTGACCGTGCCGGCGTCGCTCCACACCTGTTGGTTCGTCAGCGTCACGCCGCCGTGGAGAGACGTCGACGAAGAATTCGCCGCCTCCACTTGGAAGACCCCGCTGGCGCCGGACACATTGAAGACGGCGCCCGGCGCCACCAGGATTGGCGAGTAATTGTCCGTCAACGTGATGGCGCCGCCGGCCAGGATCTTTCCGGTGATCGGATCGACCCAACCGCTGGCGGTGTGGACCGGCGCGGGGAGTGGATTGATCTCGGTCACGCCCGACACGTCGAGCATGCTGTTCGGGCCGATATAGAGTGGTCCCAAAGCACTGCCGGTGCCGTTGCCCTGAGTCGCCCAGTCCTCGACAGTCAGCGATATTTTGCCGCCCGGCGCTTTGATGCTGCCGAAAATATTGGTCATGGAATAGGAGGCGATGGACACGCTGGCGCCAGGATCGGCGATGATCCGCGCGCCCAGATCCACTTGGGCGTAATCCTTGCCCGCCGCGGGGACGCCATCATAGTTTTCACTTTGCTCGAGCCCGGCGGTGACGCTGAGGTTGGTCGGGCTGAGGAGCGTTCCGGTCAAAAACCCGGCCGTCGCGTAGGCGGCGGGATCGGCGCCGCTCGGCGCGCTTTCGATCGCGGGATAATTGGGCAGAAGGTTCACATGGTGCAGGGAGACCGTCGCGTTGGCCGGAACCTCGGCCTGCAGCTCGGTGCTGAGATTGAAGCTGCCAAAGCCGAGATCGCCCCATTTGACCGGATCGAAATAGAAGGCGTAGGACGGCGTCGTCGCCGCATCGCCGCCGATCTGCATCGCCGCCGTCTGCAGCGTCAGCGCGCCGCCGCCGGAAAAGCCCAGCGCGTCGATGGCGCCGTCGAGAGTCAGCATGTAGGGCGACGTCAGTATACTGGATGGCGGCGGCACGGCGCTCCCCTCGGTCGCCAGAGAGAGACTGCCGCCGCTGCCAATCGGCGCGCCATTGCCGCCGGTCTGCAATTGCCCGTTGGACAGGACCACGCCGCCGCCTTCGAGATCGAGCAGGCTGCCGGCGGCGAGCGTGATGTTGCCGGCGCCGGTCGCCAACGCGATCGATCCGCCATTGACCAGCGCTGTTGCGGCTTGCTGTTGCTCTACCGTCTGCGGCGACTCGTTGAAAAAGATACCGCTGACATCCAACACCCCATTGGCGCCGACCACGATGTCGCCCGCGTTGCTGCTGACGCTGATGCTCCCGGCCCTCGCGGTCAGCACGCCATTGATCGTGATCGCAGCGCCGGTGAGATTGATCGAGCCGCCGGGCTGGACCGTCAGCGCGGCGCCGGCGTCTTCGGTGATCTGCGCCCCCGTTGAGGATGTCGGCGCCGAGGTCAGACTGATATTTTTGAAATTGGCCGCGTTCAGCATCGAGGCGCTGATCACGTTGACGGCGGCGTAGGCGCTGCCCGCGGTCGCCAGCAATGGCGACGCCATGGTGTAGCCGTTGGGAACGGACGAGGCGCTCAGCCCTGTCGCCGACAACGTGCCGGGATCGCCGATCTCGATGGGTTGGGCGCCCGTGAAGCTGAAACTGCCGTCGCTGGGCGGCGTCCCGGCCGCGGCCTGCAGCGTCCCCGTGAGGGCGCCGGCCAGCAGGGTCGAATCGAGAACGACCGCGCCGCTGTTCTGAACCTTACTGCTGGCGCTGCCCGAGATGCTCAGCGAGCCGGCATTGCCGCCCTGGATGTAATCAGGCTCGTAATAGCCATGATCGAGCAGCGGGTCGATATAGGTTTCGCTGACGCCCCAGTGAGCATGATCGACGGTGAATTGCCCGGCGACGCCGACATAGGTCATGTCGGGATTGGCGCTGCCAATATTGTAAAGACGGCCGTCGGCGCCGATCAACTCGGTCGTATCGATCATGCCCCCGAGATAATGGACGTAGCCGCCCATGAGGTTGATGATCGAGCCGGGGGCGGCCACAACCTGGTTCCCGCCGAGACTGATCGCGCCGCCGTTGACCAGGAGCTGATCGATCGAGTTCTGAACCAGATTGGCATAGCTCGAGAGATTGGCCAGCGGCGTGCCGACCCAGCTCTCGCCGGTTTCGGCGTTGACGCCGCTGTCGCGCATGTCGACGGTGACGGTCGCTCCATAGAGGGCGCCGTCTTGCTGCAGCGGCGAATCCGCCAGCTCGTTGCCGCCGAGTTTGACCGTCAACAGATTGGCCGTCACCGACAGCTCGACGTCGGCGATGCCCGACACGTCCAGCACCGCGCCGCTTTCCAGCAGAACGCCGCCGGAACCCGGGACCGGCGGCACGCTGGTCCGCGGGTCCAGCACGACCGACGTCTCGGCCGTGATCGTCTGCCCCGGCGCGTAGACCAGCGCGCCGCCCTGGAAATCGATCGCCTGTCCCGTGATCGAGATAAGGCCCGGCCCCTCCGTCGGTAAGAATCCCGTCTGCGACGGGTTATGGAAGCGCGCGAGCGACGTCGGATCGCTCGGCAGCGTGACGCCGTTGCTGTCTGGCAGCACCGACGTCACCGCCTGAGCGCCGAAATCGACAGCTCCGGTGTAGGATTTGACGCCGAATTCGTAAAGACTGTTGATCACAATCGTGCCTGGCTGCTCCACGCTGGTGGTGGCGATCGCCACGCCGTTTTGCTCGATCGTCCCGCCGAGCATGGTGATGTTGCCGCGCGGCGTCGTGATCAGGCCATTGTTGATCATGACGCCGCGCGGCGTGACGTCGCTTCCGTCGGCCAGCCACTGACCCGAATTGGCGAACTCCAGATTGGTCGTTGAATTGTCGTTGGTGCCTCTCGGAGTGAGGCCGCCAGGATTGAAGCCGCTTTCGTTGTAGCCGTAGGACACGCCGACGCCGGCGATCAGCGCCACCTGGCCGCTCGGCGCGGTGATCGCGCCGCTGTTGGTCACATTGGGCGCGGCGATGACGGCGAGGCCGGTGCTGTTGAGCGTGATCGACGCGCCGGCCTCGATTGTGATGGGGCCGGCGCCCGACGTCGCGCTCGTCAGCAGGATCGAGTCGGTCGCGAAATTCGTCGTATTCAGATCGCCGATGCCGCCGTTGAGAAAGCGATAAACCGTGGTCCCGGGCGTATTCGCATCGCCAAACGTGTTGCTGAACAAATTGAGCGACGAGGCGATCAGCGAGCTGACGTTGACCTGGCTCGAGCCGCCGAAAATGACGCCGTTGGCGTCGATCAGGTAGACGCTTCCTTCCGCCTTGATCTGCCCAAGAATCTGGCTCGGCGCGCCGGAAGGATCGGTGACGCGGTTGAGCGCGATCCAGCCGTTGCCGGTCGAGGAATTGCCGGCGCTCTGGTTGATGTAGAGCTCCGTATCGCCGCCGATATTGAAGCTCGACCAGTTCAGGATCGCCTTCTGCGCCGTCTGCTTGACGGTGACGACGGTCTCGCCGTCGCTGGTCGCTTGGGTCGGCGTATTGGCGTTGGTCCACGTCGTGACCGTGTTTGCGACCCCGGCGCCGGCCAGACCGCTGTCGGGCGTCAATCCGCCGGCGGCGAGGCCGTTCGGAACGCCGTTGGGCGTGCTCTGAGACAGCTTGCGCGCGGCCGCTTGCGCCGCCTGCATCGCTTGGATCGCCTGCGCCGCCCGCGACAGCGAATTCATCGACTGCTGCGTCGCCGCCGCCGCCTGCTGAGCGCTGACGATGGCCGCGGCCGCCGCGTTCGAAGTCGCAGAGACCGTCGCGCCGCCGTTCAACGGGCGCGCGCTCGCGCCTTGACCGGCTGAGAGCGCCAACGTCAGCGCCAGCGTGCTCGCGCCGACGAGGAGGGCGGAATGACGGGATGGACCAGGAGCGTTTCGGGAGCGATCGGCGGCGGCGGCAATGAGCATAGGATCGCTCTCTCGTTTCCTGGGCGGAGGTCGCAACGTTCGCAATCGTCGGCGGCGATCCCGGATCCCCTCTCTTCTTGAGACACCTGAGAACGGGCGACCCCACACTCGAAATTTGCGATCCTCCGGCGTCGGCGGCGAAAGGCGATACCGCGCCGCGGCTCATCACGGCCGCTCGGCCTCAGGACAGAAGGATGAACCCGCCGGGCAATCGGCGACTCTGGACGCCGAAGGCGCGTTCGATCTGCGTCAGCGCCTCGTCCGGCTGATCGATTCTGAAACGGCCGTTGACGGGACTGCGCGCGAGCGCCTGGTTCAGGAGGACGATGCGCCCTGCGCGGTACCGGTTCAGCTCGTCGATCACCTCTCGCAGCGGCGTCATGTTGAAGATCAGAAGGCCGTTCTGCCAAGCCGCCGCGACCGCCGGGTCGACCGAGGCGATTTCTCCGAGCCCCCCGCCGTCGTAGGCCACGCGCTGTCGCGGACCGAGCGTCACCAGGCGACCTCGATGCTCCACCCTGACCTCGTCAGCCAGACAGGTCACGCAGGCGCCGGAGTCGAGACGACGCATGTCGAACCGGGCGTCGTCGGCGGACGCCTTCCCGCCAGCCGCGATGACGCTGAAAGGTTTGAACCGGCGGCCCGACGTCGCGAACGACGCCTCGCCGGCGACCAGCTCGACGGCGTCCGGATCCCCGGCGATATCGACGGAAATGCTGGTTCGCGTATTCATCTGGATCGCCACGCCGTCACCCGTAACGACCCGGCGTTGCTCGCCGACGCCAGTGCGATAGTCCGCCCTCAGCTCGGACAAGGAGGGCCATAGACCCAACGGGGGACGCACGGCGAAAAGGCCGGCGGCGGAGGCGGCCAGAGCCCCGCCAATGAGCGCGCGCCGCCCGAACATGACGCGCCGATCCGCAGATCGCAGAGCTTCGGCCGCGGCCTTTTCATCGTCGAGCAGGCTCCGACCGACCGGCCCGAAAGCTTGCCAAAACTGGCTCGCCTCCGAAAAGGCGGCGGCGTGGGCCGGACTGCGGCCACACCAGCGCCGGAGCGTTTGCGCGTCGCTTTCCGTCGCCTCGCCCGACGCGAGGCGTCTTATCCAGGCGTGCGCTTCGCTCTGAAGCGGCGTTAGTCCGCCCTCGCCGTGTCCCGCGTCGTCCGTCACCATCGCTTGGGACCCAACCCCTCGGCCCCGCAGACCCCATCGCGATGGCGACAACGGTCGCTGAACCTATCTGATAGACACTTCAGCGAGAGGCGAACCACACCACTTTCCACGCGCGCGACCATCGCTCAGCCCTTCTGTCGCTTGAAACTGGCGACGCAATGCTCCTGCGCCCTCTTCAATTCCTTCTCGACCAGGCTGACGGAGATTCGCAATCGGCCGGCGATCTGCCGCCGGGTCAGCCCCTCCAGACGGGCCGCCAGCAGGATGGAGCGCTGCCGCGCCGGCAGCGCCGCCATTGCTGTTTTAAGCAAGGAGAGGTCGGAACGCCCTTCGACGACGCGTTGGGCGCTGGGCGCGTCGTCGGCGATGTGCAGCAAGTTCTCGATATCGACTGCGCTTAGCCGGCGGTTTTCGGCGCGTCGGCGATTTAGGGCGTTATTGAAGGCGGCGCGGAGGAGATAAGCTCCCGGATTGTCGATCCGCCCGACCGCTTCGGCGCCGTCAAGGCGCAGATACGTGTCATGGAGCGCCTCCTCCGCCCAGTCGAGAGAGCCCAAACGGCGGGCGAGCCGCAGTTTCAGCTCTTTGTAGCGCTCGCCGAGAAGCGCCCGCAACGTCCGCGGGCTCGCTGGACTCGACGGATCGAGATTGTCCCCTTCGGCGGGCGCGCCTTCGGCCTCGCTTTCGCGCTCAACCATTTTGTCGACCGCCTTCGGACGCCGGACAATCGACCATTCCGCCGGAAGATCGGGGCAGCATGATCATCGTGAAGGGCTGCGCCATGGAGGGAGGGGGCGGCCCGCCGACCGACCGCAGGCGCCGCAGCATGCCGATGATGGCCGCGTCGCGTTGCTGGTCTCCCGTCGAGCCCAAGAGCTTCAGGTTCGCGATTTCGCCAGACGGTCCGATCCGGAAGCTCATCGCCAGCCGATAATCGCCGGGGCGCGTTTCCGGCGCGGCGCAAAGGGATTGGATGATGCTGGACTGCACCTGACCGGAATATCGCCGTTCGGCGGTGTCTTGTCGCGCCAGGGCCAACAGGCCGATCGCGGACGGCGTCTCGACGATGGCCGCCTCCGCCGGCGCGGGGACGAGGACGAAGGCGTCCCGGGTCGTGTACTGCGCCACCAGTCCGCTGTCGCTCAGCAGAAGGCGCAGCGCGATCTGCGGAGCGTACCGGCCCCGTATCCCGCCGGAGCGCCGACCTACGGCCAAGCCGCCATTGTAGACGGCGAGGATTCCGGTCGCCACGCTGTAGGCGTCCAACGCAGGCGCGAGCGACTGAGCGGGAATGTTAAAATCAACCGAGGCCGTCTCGTCCGATTGGGCGGTCGCCGCCCCGGTCGAAAGGACAAGTCCCAACGCCGTGGCGAGCAACAAATCCGAAGCCCTGAGAGGAGCGCGCCGAATTCGTCGTCGCGAAAGATTCGTCAGACGCATGACAACGCGAAGCGAGCCTCCGCCCCATCGGCTTAGCAGCCGGCACTGTCGACGCGGCCCATAACAGTCTCTGACTGCGCCGGCGACGCCCGAGGCAGCGTTGAGGGATTAGAGCCAAAGTGTGACAGCCATGCGTACGCCGGCGTTAGCGAGAACCAACGACAAGCGGCGCAAATCAACAGTCTCGCCATGAAGTGCAAATCGACGCCTGCCTCGTCGGTCGAAATCGACGCGCGTTATGCGCAAAAGCAGCGCGGCCGCGCCAGCGCCGAACTGACCCGGCGCTATCGGCGCTGACGCGACCGCTTCCGGGTCAATCTCGCCACGGCGCCGGGCCTTTGATCGCGGGAACCGAGCGGCCGCGCACCCGCCTCCGCCCTCGGGAAAAGCTCGCGCGCAATGACAGGAGCCGCCTTTGGGAGCACGCGCAGCGCCGCGGATCCGTTAGCCTTACTGTGTCACAAATTGTCGCGTCGGCGACAGGGGCGGACGGCGCCTGGCGCTCAGCGGAGCTCCAGGCGCAGCTCGCGTCCGACCGCCTTGGCGGCGCGCAGCAGCGTCTCCAGCGTCGCGTCGCCTTTGCTGGGGTCGAGCAGGCGGTTGAACTGCGCGCGGCTGAGGCCCATCAGCGCCGCCATGCGCGCCTTGGCGAGGCGGCGCTCTTTCATCGCCGCGGCGACCTCGTCGGCGAGGACGCTTTTCACCGCGGCCGCGGTCGCCTCTTCGCGCCAGCCGCGCGCGTCGAGCCAGCTTTCGAAGGTCGAGCCAAGGCGCGGATTGATCTTGCTCACGGGGTCGCGGCCTCCTCGCTTCGCGCCCCCGCCGCCGACTCATCGGCGCGCGGCGTCGGCGGCTTCTTGTCGACGCCCTTCAGCGCGATCAGCTCGCCCGCGTGATAACCGAGCGCGACCAGCGCCTCGCCCCCGCTCGGCAACGGCGCGAGCAGCTCCCAAAGGTTCTTGCTCAGGCGGCGCAGGGCGGGCGGCGCGAGCGGCCAGCCGAATTGCGCCCTGGCGATCGCGCGCGCCATCGCGCGCTGGTCCTCCGGCGGCAGCGCGTCGAGCCATTCCCGCGCCGGCTCGCGGCCGTCGTCCGACTTCCAGAACGTCAGGGGCAAGGGTCTGGAGCGCTTGGTCATTGTTCGCCGAGAATCTGTCATTAGCCGCGCGCCGCCGCAAGGGCGTTTGCGCTCGTTCGATCGTCCCTGCGCGGCGGAGAGCGCTTTGCGAGCAGACGCCGCCGGCGATTAACGAAGCGTTACCCCCCTCGCTCTAACTTGCCCCTCCTCTTCCACGAGTGAGATAGAATGCCGTTTGTCGTTCGCCGCGCGTCCTCGTCCCTGGAGCCGATGCCTTCAAATCCGCGCCATAGCCTGTTCCGCGCGCCGGAGCGCCTCGGCCTCCTGGCCGCGCTCGGCTTCGCGCTCGCTTCCTGCGGCGGGACCGGGCCGCTCGGTTTCGACGACGGCTATCCCCAGCCCGCCGACTATCCCATCCAGGGCATCGACGTCTCCAAGTACCAGGGCGCCATCGACTGGCGCGCCGTCGCCGACAGCGGGGTCAAGTTCGCCTGGATCAAGGCGACCGAGGGCGGCGACCACCTCGACGAGCGCTTCCAGGCCAATTGGGAGGGCGCGAAACAGGCCGGCGTCGCGCGCGGCGCCTACCACTTCGTCTATTGGTGCCGGCCGCCGATCGAGGAGGCGCGATGGTTCGAGCAGAACGTGCCGGTCGAGGCGGACGCCTTGCCGCCGGTGCTCGACGTCGAGCCGACGCCCGACTCGCGCACCTGCCGGCGCCGTCTCGAACGCGACGCGACCGTCGCCGACATGAAGGTGATGATCGAGGAGCTCGAGCGCCATTACGGCAAGAAGCCGATCATCTACAGCTCGCCGGACTTCTACGACGCGATCCTGTCCGGCGGCGCGTTCGCCGACTATCCGATCTGGGTGCGCTCGACGCGCCACCACCCCGCGGTGCGCTACGGCGCGCGCGAGTGGCAGTTCTGGCAGTACCAGGCCGACGGCTCGGCGCCGGGCATCGACGGCCACGTCGACCGCAACGTCTTCCACGGCACGCGCGAGGACTGGCGCGCGTTCCTTGACGCGCAGCATGACGCGCCCGCGGCGCCGGTCGCCCCGCCGACGATGCAGGCCTTCGCGCCGTCCGACGCCATCGACCCGCCTCTCCCGCCGCTGCCGACCGCCGCGCAATAGCGGCGCGAATCGGCGCCGCGAGGCCGCCGCCCGATAGGTCTCGCCGATCAGCCGCATCGCGTTTCCGAGCGGCGGAGGGCTCGCGTCGGACAGCGCCTGCAAGCGAGGGGTCTGGTTCTTCCCGACGCGCCGAAGGCGCCCGCGTCGTCGGCCGGCGCGCATTCGTCTCCGGCCATCCGCCGCTCGCCCCCGACGCAACGCTCGCGCCGCCTTCGGCAAGGTCGGCCGCGAAGTCAGCGCCGAGCAGGCCTGCCGCGCCGCGCGTGGGTAAACAACGATACGAAAATCCAACTTGACAGCCGGGCCGCATAGGCGGACGATTCCGCCATGTCCACGAGACGCGCACGGCGCGTCGGCGGACAAAACGCCGGCGGACGCCGCCGGCAGAAAGAACGGGGTTAGCCATGACTCCGCCGGGCAAGACTGATTGACCTCGACGCGATCGAGGTCACGACGCCAAAGCCGCCTGAGACCCGAAGGCGGAACGGCGTCTGAAGCAAAACGGCCAACATCGAACGGCCGCCGGCGCGAAGGCCAAGCGTGCGGTTGGCTGTAAGAATTTCTGTAACCTCTCAGAACGTTTCGCAAAGGCGAAACAGGGCCCCGTTACGCCACAGCGCGTCGGGGCCCACCGCGTTTTTATGGAGCGCGCCGCGCGCGGGCCTTTGCGCTTAGAGCCGGGCCTTTGCGCTTAGAGCCGGGCCTTTGCGCTT
>CAZKHF010000002.1:29693-35908 GCA_964552445.1 uncultured Bradyrhizobium sp.
CTTTGCGCTTAGAGCCGGGCCTTTGCGCTTAGAGCCGGGCCTTTGCGCTTAGAGCCGGGCCTTTGCGCTTAGAGCATTGTAAGGCCAGTCAACCGAGAATCTCGCGCGATTGCACGCGCCAGACGCCGGCGGCGTTCATCTTCGCCCACGCCGCGTCGAGCGAGCCGCCGACGTCGATGGCGCGGCAGGCGTCGTCGATGACGAAGGCGTCGAAGCCCGCCGACCGCGCGTCGAGCGCCGAATAGGCGACGCAATAGTCGGTGGCCAGCCCGCAGGCGAAGACGCGGCGAACGCCCCTCGCCTTCAACAACGCCGCCAAGCCGGTGGTGGTCTTGCGGTCCGCCTCGGTGAACGCCGAATAGGAGTCGACCCCGGCGTTGGACCCTTTGCGCAAGATGAGGAACGCGGCCTCGACGTCGAGCGCCGCATGCAGCCACGCGCCCGGCGACCCTTGCACGCAGTGGTCAGGCCACAGCGTCTGTTCGCCATAGGCCAAGGTCGCGACGTCGAACGGCTTCGCGCCCGGGTGCGAGGAAGCGAACGAGGCGTGGCCCGCGGGGTGCCAGTCCTGCGTCAGCGCGACCTGAGCGAAGTTGCGGATCAGCCGATTGACCGTCGGCACGATCGCCGCGCCGTCCGGCACCGCCAGCGCGCCCCCGTCGACGAAGTCGTTCTGGACGTCGATGACCAGCAGCGCGTCGTTGGCGTCGGTTCTCAAGGTCGCGGACATTGTTCAGTCTCCGTCTTTCCCGCGAACGAGCCCGCCGATCCGACCGCGTTCGAAGGCGAGGATGGCGACGAGCGAGAACAGCAAGGGCAAGATAAAATAGAGCAGCCGAAAGACAAGCAGCGCCGCCAGCGCGTCGGCGGCCGGCGTGTTCGGCATTCCCTTGAGAAACGAATACTCCAGCACGCCGAGGCCGCCCGGCGCATGGCTGACCAGCGCGAGCGCGAAGGAAGCGACATAGACGCCGAGCACGATCGCGAAACCGGGATTGGCCGCGCTCGGTAAGGCGAAATAGATGATCCCAGCGCCGCCGATCAGGTCCATCGGAGCGACCAGCAACTGCCGCGCGGCGACCGGCGGGCGCGGATAGACGAGCTCGACGCCGCGGATCCTCAGCGGCGCAAGACGCAACAGCGAGCCGATCGCGTAGAGCGAGGGGACAGACAGCAGCGCGAGGCCGACCAGCCTTGCCGCCCAATCCGGCGCCTCGACGTAGCGACGCGCCAGCTCAGGATGGAACAGCAGCGTCAATCCGCCGAGCGAGGCGACGCCGAGCGCGAAGGTGAACGCGCAGAAGGCGACCAGCGCGCCGACCTCGGCGACGCCGAGCCCTTTGGTCGAATAGGCGCGATAGCGCGCCGCGCCGCCGGAGAAGATCGTAGCGCCGAGATTGTGCGCCAGCGAATAGGCGCAAAACGACACCAGCGCGACGAACCGCCCGTCCAGCCGCCGTCCGAGATGGGCGAGCCCGACCTGGTCGTAGCAGGCGAGCGCCGCGTAGGAGACGCCGGCGGCGATCATCGCCAAAGCCCAGCGCGGCGGCGAAATCGCCGAGATCGCGGTTTCGAGCTCGGCGAGCGAAAGCCCCCTCAGCTCGCGAAGCAACAGCCAGGACGCGAGCGCCACCGCCGACAACCCGACGATCGGCCACACGAAGTCCATCGCTCGCTTCATCATCCATCCCGCTTCGGGCGCCGTTTGGCCGCCCGAGCCCTCCCTGCCCGAGCGACGCGCCGCGCGCAAGCCCCAAGGGCGCGGCGTCACAGCAGGCCGGCGACGCCCGAATAGAGGCCGACCGCGCCGATGGCGAGGAAGGCGGCGGCCACCGCCGCCGCATAGGCGCCCTTGAGGCGCAGCGGCTCCGGCAGCGCGGTCCGCGCGAGAAAATAGAGCGCGGCGAGCACGATCGGCAGCAGCGCGGCGTTGACCACGCCGGCGGCGATCGACAGCTTGACGAGATCGGCGCCCGAGGCGACCAGCGCCCCCGCTCCCGCCAGCATCGCCGCCATCGCGCCGTAGAACCACGGCGCCTTGGCCGGGCTGTGCTCGAGCGAGCGCCCGACGTCGAAGGTCTCGCCGACCGCCCAGGCGAGAGTCAGGCAGACGACGATCGCCGCGGTCAGCGCGCTGCCGGTGAGGCCGAAGACGAACACCACATGGCCGAACGTCGGCCCCAGGGTCGCGGTGAACGCCGTTTCGATCTCAGCCACCGTCTCGATCGGTCCGCCATTGGCGAGCGTGGCGCCGGCGGCGATCAGCAGCGCCGAGGTGATCGCCTGGCAGAAGACGACGCCGACGAGCGTCTCCAGCCGCGCCCCGCCCAGATGACGCGCGCCGAGCCCTTTGTCGACGCTCGCCGACTGCTGGTAGAGCAGCGCCCAGGGAATGACGCTGCTGCCGAGGTTGGCCGCCAGCAGATAGAGGTAGTCAGGGTCGTTGAGCGGCGCCCTCGCCGCCTCCTCGACGATCGGCGCGAAGCCCGGCGCGGCGCGCCAGGCCATCGCCAGAAAGGCGACCTCGAACAGGCCGAGGAACAGCGCGACGCGCTCGACCGAGCGATAGGACCCGGTGATCACCATCGCCATCAGCCCCACGACCGCAAGCGCCATGGTCGCGCCGGCGGACGCGCCGAGCGACTGGCCGACGCCGGCGAGCCCGCTCATTTCGCTGACCAGCGCGCCGAAGCAGCTCGCCGCGAGCGCCGCCAGCAGCGCCGCCGCCGCAATACGGCCAAAGCGTCGGCGCGTCAGCTCCAGCGCGCCCTGCCCTGTTCCCAGGCCAAGCCGCAGCGCCAGCTCCTGGGCGATGAACATGAAGGGAATGAACAGCAGGTTGGGCGCGAGCAGGCGATAGCCCCATTGCGCGCCGCTTTGCGCCACGGTGATGACGCTGCCGGCGTCGGTGTCGGCGAACATCGCCACCAATCCCGGGCCGGCGGCCAACGCGACCAGCCGCCACGAGAAGCGCGGCCCCGGATAGGGCCGAACTCCGTCCTTCGGCGCCGCCGCGCCCTCGCGACCGTCCGCCATCGCCGCCGCTCACGCGCCTCCGCTCGCCGCCGGCGCGATTTGTCAACGGCGCCGGCGCGCGGCCTTGTCTAGGGGCGTTCCAATCGCCAGGCAATGGCGGATTTCGAGGCGAATCAACGCCGGCGGACTGCGCCGCCGCGTCACGGCGCGGTCAACAGCGCATGAACGAAGGCGTAGGCGACGATCGGCACCGCGACGAACACATAGACGCGCAGCGCGATCAGCAGGGCGAGGGTCCCGCGGCCGAGGACGCGCCGCGGCAGCGGCGCCTTAGTCGCCGCGGCGAGCTGGGTCGCCTCAAGAACCTCGACGCCACGGGTTGGACTGAACATGTTCGTCTCCTTCAATTGCCCAAGAGGCCGGGGAACACGGTGATCACGCCGTAAAGCGCGCCGACCAGCATCAGCGCGACGACGATCCCGCCGCCGAGCAAGTTGGCGCGCCGGCCGTTGGCGTGCGCCCCCATGATCTCGCGGTCGTTGACCAGCAAGAGCAGCAGCAGCAGCGCCGGCGCCATCAGCAGCGTGGCGATGACGTTGACGGTCAGCGTCATCGCCAGGAGCGGCGCGCCCGGGATCAGCACGATGGCGGCGGCGACGACCGCCGAGACGATCGCGGTTCCGTAGAACAGCCGGCCCTGCGAGAAGCTGAGGTTCAGGCTGTGCCGCGCCTGCAGGGTTTCGCCGAACGCGTAGGCCGAGCTCGTGGAGATGGTCATCGCGGCGACGACGCCGGCCTCGATGACGCCGAGCGCGAACAGCGTCGCGCCGGTCGAGCCGATCACCGGCGCGAGCGCGCTGGCGAAGTCGGCGCCGCTGACGAACTTGGAGACGTCGACGCCCGCGGCGAACAACGGCGCCGTCGCGACCACCGTGGCGATCGCCGCGATGGCGGCGATCAGCGCGCCGACGGCGGTGTCGAGACGCCCTTCCCGCACGTCGGCGACCGTCAGGCCCTTGTCGACCACCGCGCTCTGCTGGAAGAAGATCATCCATGGCGTCACGGTCGCGCCGATGTTGGCCATGATCAAGGTCACGAACGCCGTGGTGACGCCGCCCTGCAAAGGACTCCAGGTCGCCATCGCCCGCGCCAGCGCCGAGCCGTCGGGATGGGCGAACAGCGCCGCCGGAACGAACAAGAGATTGAAGATCGCCAGCCCCATCGCCGCGCGTTCCCAGGTCGCGTAGCGCCGCAGCCCCAGCGAGGCGATGACCATGGCCACGCCAATCCCGACCGAGAACCAGGGCGGAACGCCGAAGTAGAGGCCCCCGGCCTGGATGGCGATGAATTCGGTGACCAGCGTCAGCAGGTTGCCGAGCACCAGGTCGCCCATGGCGAAATAGCCCCAGAACGGGCCGAATCGGTCGAAGATCAGCTCGGCGTGGCCGCGATGGGTCGCCGCGCCGAGACGCACCGTCATCTCCTGGACGACGTAGGCCATCAGGAAGGTGAGCAGAATGAAGGGGACGAAGAAGCCGACGCCGTAGGTCGCCCCGGTGGTCGCGTAGGAGACCATGCTCGGTCCGTCGTTCTCGCCGAGCATCACCAGCACGCCCGGCCCAGCCAACAGCCAGGCCAAGCGCCACGGCCGTCCCGCCAAGCGCGCGCCCAACACCTTCTGACGGTCGCGGGCGCGCGCGAGGTCTTCGGGCTCGGGCTGATCGCCGGCGGCGGCCGGCAGCCCGGAAAACGAACGCGACAGCTCCATTGCGCTCAAGCTCATCGGTCGGTCCCCACATTTCGCGGCGCGCGGCTCGCGCCGCCGTCCAGGTTGGCTACCGCTGACAAATTTAGCCTATGGCAACTTACTGTCAATAGGCTTATACGAGGGGCGACTTTGCAGGCCGGCAAGCGCGCGCGAACGGCCGCGGCGCGGCGGCGCGCGCGGAGTTAACGCGACGTCGACTTTTCGGGTTGACAATCGCGACCCAAGGGCGCAAGGCCGTTTTGTCGTTGGGCTTCGGCTCGCGGCGAAATCAGCGATTTGAAATTCAGATAGGCGACGCAAACCGAGCGACGGGCATGAGGGCCGGAGCGGCGGGGCGCGGCGTTTGTTTACGACGACTGCGTCGACGAACCGGGCGGGGACCTCGCGGTCCGCATTGCGCCGGGTTTGGCGGCCAACCACGGGAGACCGGCTTGAACGACGGCTCTAGTCGTCCCGCCGGAAAGGCTCTGCGGGGCCGGGCGGGAACAGCTATTTCTTTCTCAACGCGAACAACGGCCGTCTCCACGCGCGCGCGCCCTCTCGATTGATCGTCGGGGCGTCCGTCTCCGCGCCGGAAGCGGCGAAGGAGACGAACCATGACGATGAACGTCAAAATCGTTCCGCCGGTCGAGGCCGCCGTGCTCGACCAGGCGCATCTCGGCGACATTCACGGCGCTTTCGGAACCATCCTCCACAACGACGTCGCTCCGCGCGACACGTGGAAGCGTCGCCTCACGACGCTTCTCGCGGTTCTCGGCCCTGGCCTCATCGTCATGGTCGGCGACAACGACGCGGGCGCCTTCGCCACCTACGGCCAGGCGGGGCAGACTTACGGCACGGCGCTGCTGTGGACGATGGCTCTGCTCATCCCAGTCCTTTACGTCAATCAGGAGATGGTGCTGCGCCTCGGCGCGGTGACCGGGGTCGGCCACGCGCGGCTGATCTTCGAGCGCTTCGGCAGGTTCTGGGGCGCGTTCAGCCTCGTCGATCTCTTCCTGCTCAACGCGCTGACCATCGTCACCGAGTTCATCGGCATCAGCCTGGGGCTCGACTACCTCGGGGTCAACAAGGCCGTGGGCGTCGTGGCGACGGCGGGGCTCGTCATCGCCTCGGTGAGCACGGGAGATTTCCGGCGCTTCGAGCGGTTCGCGATGCTGCTCGTCTTCGGCAGCCTGCTGCTGCTGCCGATCTATTTCCTCGTCCATCCGCCGCTGGCGGAGGTCGCGCGCGACCTTGTCACGCCGCAGATTCCGGCGACCGGCAAGACGAGCGACCTGATGCTGCTGATCATCGGCATTGTCGGCACCACCATCGCGCCGTGGCAATTGTTCTTCCAGCAGAGCTACGTGATCGACAAGCGCATCACGCCGCGGTTCATCCGCTATGAGCGAACCGATCTGTGGATCGGCATCGCGGCGGTGATCGTCGGCGCGGTGGCGATCATCGCCTTCACCGCGGCGACCTTCGCCGG
>CAZKHF010000003.1:0-35295 GCA_964552445.1 uncultured Bradyrhizobium sp.
CGGCGAGCGCGGTCATCACGCCGCCGCTGCTACACCACGAAACGGGACACGATCCAGAGTAGCATGTGGTTCGACCCTTACCCGTCGTTCAACAAGCGGGTCGAGACCGTTGTCGGGATGCGGCGCGCCAAGGCCCGCGCATTGATCCGCAACCACGAGGTCGTCGGGAACGCGAGCATCTCGGCCGCCCAGTTCAAGGAAATCGGATGGACGAAGTTGCGCGCGCTCGCGCCGGTGCTGACGCACGAGAACGCTAAGCAGTGGAGCAGTCTTGCGGCCACGAAAACGCGGGCGGAGCTCGAACAGCTCGTCAAGCAGAGCGCGTCGTCGTCGGAAGGCGCGAAGCCCGATAGCTCGACGGCTGCTCACACCTGGATCTTCAAGCTCTACGACGACCAGAACGAAACCGTGACTGTTGCGATCGAAAAGGCGAAGAAGACGTCCGGCGCAGAGTGCAACTCGAAGGCGCTCGACTACATTTGCATCGACTTCTTGGGCGGCAACAGTCTCGCCGAGTGGATGAAGAAGGTCGGCGCGGAGAGCGCCCTGAAGGCGCTGAAAGACGCGTCTCCGGAGATAAACTTCGAGATCGCCGCGTCGGAGCCGAGCACGGCGACGGCTTCCGCCGACTAGACGTCGGGCGTCAGCGACCGAGGGCGGCGGGAGATCCGACAGCATCTATCCGGGTAGACGAGACACCCGCTGATCGCTGGGCGCGGCAACTGCTCAGGCCCCGAGTTTTACGGCGCGGCTTGCAAGGGTTTGCTGGCGAGGGTGAGGAGAATGGCTTGGAAGGCGCCGATAGCGCGGCGGCAGGCGGTTTCGATGACCGAGCGAAGGTCGGCGTAGAGAGCGGCGCCCTTGGGTCTCCGCTTACGCCGTTCGCAGCGTCAGACTCGATCCTCCGCCTGTTGGGTCGTGCGAGGCGTCGGCGACCGGACATCGCCTTCGAATTCGACAAGATCGGCCAGATCGCGAACCTTGATTCGATCCTCGACGCCAAGCGCCTGCACGGCGGAAGCGTACATGACCTTGTCCTTCGGGCAGGCGACGATGAAGTAGCGCGCGTCGCCGAGCGCAAGCGCTTCCTTGATGCGGTTCTCGCTCGGCCGCTCCACGCTTGCGCCGTCGTCCATCCAGATCCGCCCGCCGCCGGCGCCGCAGCAGAACGAGTTCTCTCTGCATCGCGCCATCTCGCGCAGCCGATAGCCGGCCCGTTCGATCAGTCGCCGGGGCGCGTCGTAGCCGCCATTGTACCGGCCGAGATAGCAAGGGTCATGGTAGGTGACGACCGCTCCGCGCGCCGATCGAGGCGCAAGCCGACCCGACTCGACCAATTCCAACAGCAGCGCCGAATAGTGGATCACGGCGTAATGCGCGCCAAGCGTCGCATACTCCTGGCTGAGCGCGTTCAGGCTGTGCGGATCGGTGGTCATGATCCGCCGGAAGCTGCATCCGGACAGCGTCTCGATGTTGTGCAGCGCCAGCAGCTCGAACAGCCCTTCGTCGCCGGCGCGCCGCGCGTCGTTGCCGCTGTTGCGCTCGTCGTCGTAGAGGATGCCGAAATCGACGGCCGCGGCGTGCAGCAGCGTCGCGACTTTGCGGGTCTCTTCCTGAACGCGAACGTCGTAGGAGGCGAAGTCGCCGACGAACCACAATACGTCGACCGGGTCTCGTCGCGCGTCCTTGATCTTGAACGGGAGGTCCTTGGTCCAGCGCGCGCGCGCCCGCGCCGGCTTGCCCATGGAGTTGCCGCTCCGCTGCAGGTTCGATAAGGCCTCCTGCAGCATCGGCTCGATCTCGCCCCGCTCGACCAGGCGCCGGCGCAACGCGACGATCTTGGGGACGTGCTCGATATAAACGGGGCACGCCTCCATGCAGGCGCGGCAAGTCGTGCACGCCCATAGCGTGGCGTCTCGGGTCGGCTCGCCGGGCGTGGCGATGATCGCGTCGCGCAGGTCGAGGACCAGAGTCTTCGGGCTCAGCGGCAAGCCCGCCGCGTAGGCGGGGCACGCGTCCTGACAGCGGCCGCACTCGGTGCAGGTCGCGACGTCGAGCACGTCCTTCCAGGTGAGCTGACGAAAGCCGTCGACGCTTGTCGCCGCGCCGGTCGCCTGCAGCGCCGGCGCGCGAGGCAGCTGTCCCTTCGGCGCAAGGCCGCGGAAGTAGACGTTGAACACCGCGAGAAACGTGTGGCGGTGCCTCGACCCGGGGATGTAGACGAGAAAGGCGAGAATGGCGCAAACGTGCGCCCAGTAAGCCGCGCGCCGACCGCCGGCGGCGGCGAGCGGGTCGACGCCCATCGCCCGGAGCAGGTCGGCGACGCCCTGGCTCACCGGCCGCCAAGCGCCTGCTCCCGTGTCGCCGGCGGCGATGCGGAAGCCGGATTCGAGCAGCATGTTGACGACGACGGCGAGAATGAGAACGTAGATGATCGACGCGTCGAGCGCGTTGGATCCTTTGAACCGCGCCGGCCTGATCGCGTAGCGCTGCCAGGCCGCCATCGCGACGCCGAGCGTCAGGACGACGGCGAAGAGATCCTGAAGCCAGGCGATCCAGGTTTCGCCGCCAAACGGGCGCAGGCTGAACCCGGGAAACATCGCCGAGCCGAAGGACTGCGCGATGGCGGTCAAGAGGACGAGGAAGCCGCTGAAGATCATCGCGTGCATGGCGCCGGAATAGCGCAGCTTCAACAGCCGTTGGTGGAGGACGGCGCGCGCTACGCCGCGCAGCCGTTCGAGCGGATTGTCGAACCGCGCCGCGGGCGCCGAGGCGAGCATCGCGCGGATCAACCGGCGAAGGCGCCAGACGAACAGCGCGAACGCCGCGAGGACCAGCGCCCACAGAACGAGACTGCTCGCCGCCGTCATCAGGCCGCGCGGCCTTTGCCGAGCCGCTCGCCGAGCGCAGGGAGCAGATCAAAAAGGTCGCAGGTCGCGCCAAAATGCGCGACGCCGAAGATCGGCGCGCGAGCGTCGGTGTTGATCGCGATGATCAGCTCGGCGCCGCTCATGCCTTCGAGATGCTCCGGCGCGCCGGAAACCCCCGCGGCCAGGTAAAGCTTCGGCTTCACCCGACATCCGGACTTGCCGACCTGCCGCTCCTTGGCCAGCCAGCCGTTGTCGATGACCGGACGGCTTCCGGCGATTTCGGCGCCGAGCGCGTCGGCGACTTGACGGGCGACTTCGACGCTGTCCTTGTCATGAATGCCGCGGCCGACGCAAAGGATCTTGGCGGCGCCGGCGAGGTCGACCGTCCCTTCCGCCGGGCGCGTTTCGACGACGAAGGCGGTGCGCAACGCGTCGAGCCGCGGCGGCGCGGCGATCTCAACCGTCGTCGTCCGCCGCGCCGGATCGGGCCGCGCCTCGGGATAGGCGCCGGGCACGATCACGGCGACGGCGGGCGACCGCGCCCGCGAGACGGCGCGCAGCTTGCCGCCGTAGATCAGGCTGGTCGTCTCGATTTCGCGCCCTGTCGCCGACAGCTTGACGCAATAGTCGATGACCGCGCGGTCGGTTCGCGCCGCCACGTCGGCGGCGAGATCGAGCCCGGCGGCGCTGTAGGCGAACAACGCCAGCGCGGGATTGCGCTCGGCGACGACGCTTCGCAGCAGGGCCGCGTGCGCCTCCGGAAGATATTGCTCGAGAGCGGGGTGGGTGGCGACGAGAACGCGATCGGCGACGCCAGAAAGGGCCTCGACTGCGCCGAGCGGCCCGCCCGCGACCAGGGCGTCGACCATGCCGCCGGCGCCGTCGGCGAGCTGTCGCGCCGCAGTCAGCAGCTCCAGCGAGGACGGCTTGACGGCGCCGTCGCGGGTTTCGACGTAGACGAGGACGTCGCCGTTCATCGCATCGTTTCCTTCGCCAGCCCTCGCGCGACCAGCAGGTCGTGCAGCGCCTCGGCCACCTGGTCGGCGTCGCCCTCCCACATGATGGCGCCCTTGTCGCTCCGGGGTCGCTCCAGGCGCAGGAGCTCGGCCGCGAGGTCGCCGCAGTCGGCGTTGGAGTCGGTGAGCGCGATCTTCTGGCCGATGAACTGGCGCAGCTTGGCGCCGGACGCGTACCGGATGGGCCGCGAGGCCGTCTGCACGCCGATCACCGCCGGCAGGCGGACGCGTAGCGTCGTCGAGAAGCCGCCGTCGGTCTCCTGGCGCGCGAGCAGCGCGCCTACATCGCAACGAATCTCGCTGACGACGCTGACATGCGGCCAATCGAGCGTCGCGCCGAGAAACGGCGCGAGTTGGCCGTGGATCTCGTCGATCCCCAGAACGCCGGTGAGAACGAGATCGAGGCCAAGCTCGCGTATGGTTGGCGCGAGAAGCCTGGCGGCGGCGCGCGCGCGCAGTCCGTCGCCGAAAGGATTGCGCAACTTGATCACGCGATCGGCGCCGCGCGCGAGGGCGCTCTGCAGGAGGCGATCGGCGCCGACGCCGTCGAAGGCGAACGCGATCACCGTAGCGCCCGCGTTCTCCTTGAGCGTCAAGGCCTCTTCGAGCGCCTGATCGTCGAATTCGTTGAGCTTCAGATCGACCCATTCGCGATCGATGTCTTGGCCGTTCTCGGCGATGTCGAGGTCTCCGCTCGCATCGGGGACGAGTCGCAACGCGACGCCGATCTGCACCTGTCCCATCTCCTCCCTTGGCCGCCGCCGCGTCGCGGCGGTTGAAGACTCTCCGGTCGCTGTCGCCCGTCGGCCGCCAGCGCGAAATCAGGACGAACGCGCTTGCGCGCGCGACGGGCCGCCGGTTATTCGAACATCGTTCGCATGAGGGAACCCGGTTCTAATTATTGCAAACGCGACCTGCGTCTGGCAAGCTATAGCTTCCCTCCGGCGCGAGAAGCCGAACCAACGATCTCAAACCTCACCAGGAGAAGGTTCGCATGGCCGCAGATCGCGGTTCCAAAGTCGCCGACGTTCTCATCGTCGGCGCCGGCGCGTCGGGCCTCGTCGCAGCGAAACATCTTACTGAGAATGGTTTCAATGTCGTCTGCCTGGAGCAGGGGCAACGCGTCGACAGCAGCGAGTTTTGGGGCGACAAGCCCGAATTCGAGCTGATGACGCAGAAGCGCTGGCATCCCAACCCGAACGTCCGCGACCTCGAAAGCGACTACCCGATCGACACCAGCGAATCGGACGTGCCGATCCTGATGTACAGCGCGGTCGGCGGCTCGACGATCCTCTACGGCGCGCACTGGCAGCGCCTGATGCCCTCGGACTTTCGCGCGCGCACGCTCGACGGCGTCGCCGAGGATTGGCCTTTCGCTTACGAGGACCTGGAGCCCTTCTACGACGAGATGGACGTCGAGGTCGGCGTCTCGGGCTTGGGCGGCGATCCGGCTTATCCTCCCGGCAAGGCGCCGCCGCTGCCGCCGTTGCCGATCGGGCGCATCGGGATGAAGGCGGCGGAGGGGATGAACAAGCTCGGCTGGCACTGGTGGCCGGGCCCGAATTCCATCAACTCGCTGCCTTACCGGGGGCGGAACCCTTGCGGACTGCTCGCCACCTGCCGCAACGGCTGCACGGAAGGCGCGAAGGCTTCCTTCGACCTGACCCACTTGCCGGCGGCGCTCCAGCACGGGTTGCGCCTCGTCACCGGCGCGCGCGTGCGCGAAATCGCCGTCAACGAGCAGGGGCTTGCGTCGGGCGCGATCTACGTCGACCGCAATGGACGAGAGCGAAGGCAGTTGGCGCGCGTCGTGATCGTCTGCTGCAATGGCGTCGGCACGCCGCGACTGCTGCTCGCCTCGAAGTCGGCGAAATTCCCGGAGGGCCTCGCCAACTCCTCCGGCCTCGTCGGCAAGAATCTGATGCTGCATCCCTACGTGACGGTCGTCGGCCATTTCGACGAACCGCTCGAGAGCTGGCTCGGTCCGAACGGTCAGTCGATCCAGTCGATGCAGTTCTACGAGACCGACGCGCGCCGCGGATTCGCGCGCGGCGCCAAGTGGCACGTCCTGCCGAGCGGCGGACCGCTCGGCGCGCCGCCGACGCCCGGGCTCGCTTTCGACGAGCAATGGGGGCTCGCCTTCCATCGCAACCGGGAGAAGACGTTCGGACGATCGTTCGAATGGGGGATCATGGTCGACGATCTGCCGGACGAGGCCAATCGCGTCGTCCTCCATCCGACGCTGACCGACAGCGACGGCGTCCCGGCGCCGAAGATCATCTACAACTATTCCGAGAACACGCGGCGGCTGGCGGCGTTCCATCTCGAGCGGGCCAAGGAGGCGATGTACGCCTCCGGCGCCGTCGCTCTCACCGTCAGGCCGCTCATGGTCGATCGCAGCCAGCACAACACCGGCGCCAGCCTGATGGCGACCGGCCACCTCATGGGCACCTGCCGCATGGGGGGCGATCCCAAGACCTCGGTCGTCAATCAATGGGGCCAGGCGCACGACGTGCCGAACCTGTTCGTCTACGACGGCAGCGTGTTCGTCACCTCGTCAGGCTTCAATCCCGCAGGGACCATTTGCGCGGTGGCGCTGCGCAGCGTGAAGCATCTCATCGCCGAGCGACGCAATCAAAAGGTGGCGGCATGAACCGAGCTTCCGATTTGGAAATCCGCGCCGCGTTCCTCGCCATCGCCGACGTTTTGATCCCGGAAGCCGATGGGGCGCCGTCGGCGAGCGGGGCCGAGGCGGGAGCGACGTTCGAGCGAATCCTGACGCTGCGCCCCGATCTTCAGGAGGCCTTTCGACGCGGCGTTCAGGCCGTCGCCCACAAGGAGCCCGCCGCGGCCGCTCGCGCGCTGAACGTCGAGGACCCGGAAGCGTTGGCGGCGATCGGGCTGGTCGCCGCCGCGGCCTACTACATGAACCCGCGCGTGCGCGAGCTGATCGGCTATCCGGGTCAGGAAAAACGCGCCTTCGACCCCACCGCGACGCCGGAATACGTCGCCAACGGGATGCTTCAGGCGGTCGTCGACCGAGGGCCGATCTACCGGGCGACGCCGAAATAGGGCGCCGGTCCGCGCGCCGCCGCGGCGCGAAGCCGCCGTCGCCCCGGGGTCTTTCCGCGCCGGCGGCGGCGCGTTCGCGCCGCGGCGGCTGCTGCTTGATTAGTTCGCATTTGAGAACTAAGTTCCCTTTTGTGTGGCGAACGCCGCCCATGGCCGAACCGAGGCCGGAACAGGGGGGAACTGTCTATGGTCGAGCCGTATTCGGTTGTCGCTCTCTCGCCGCGCACGATCACGATCGAGAAGCGCGAAGACGCCCTGCGCAATGTCAAACGCATTTGCGAGTTCATGGACACCGCCTGCATGGCGGGCGCTTGGGAAGGCGCCAAGGTGCGTCTGGTGGTCATCCCCGAAATGGCCATTCAGGGGCTGATCCCCAATCGACCCGGCGACCGCGCCGTCGAGGCGAAGTACGCAATGGAAATCCCGGGTCCCGAGACGGAAGAGCTCGGACGCAAGGCCAAGGCGATCGGCGCGTATGTCGCGGCCGAACTCTACATGGTCCGAGAGGCCGATTTTCCCGACCGCTATTTCAACGTCGGTTTCATCGTCAGCCCGCAGGGCGAGATCATCTACAAGCGCTACAAGGCGACCAGCGACGCGTACGAAGGCGGGATGCTCGGCAATTGCAATCCCCACGACATTTGGGACGATTGGATCGCCAAGAAGGGCGGCGGCGACGCGATGGAGGCGATCTATCCCGTCGCCAGGACCGAAATCGGCAACATCGGCGTCTGCATATGTCACGAAGGCGTCTACCCGGAAATCGTCCGCGGCCTGTGCCTCAACGGCGCCGAGATCATTATTCGCCCGACGTTGATCGAACCGTCGGTGATGGCGGGGATGTGGGAGCTGCAGAACCGCGCTCACGCGATGTTTAACCAAGTTTACGTGGTCTCGCCGAACCTCGGCCCTGAAATCCGGGCCGACGGAGGAATCCAGGACTTGTTCGGCGGGCGCTCGATGATCGTCAATCACCGCGGAACCATCGTCGCGCAGCAGACAGGCTGGACATCCGGCGATTCGTTCGTCGCCACCGTCATCGACGTCGAGGCGCTCCGCAAGGTCCGCATGGCCAATGGTCTCTACAGTCAGTTCAAGGACCTGCGGACTGAGCAATACGCCGCGATCTACGCTCGGCCCATTTATCCGAAGAATCAGTATCTCCACGCCGCGCCGACCGAAGGATGGCTGGCGCGCGAGGAGGCGACGCGCGCGGCTTGCATCGAGAAGCTCGTGTCGCGGGGCGTCCTGACCCCGCCGTCGCGTTGACCGCGCGCGCCGGCTCGGCCCGATCGTCCGGGCTTGCGCGGTCGCCGCGGGGGCGGGATCGCGCGCGCGGCCTGCGACTTCTCTTCGGGCGGCGCGCCGCAGACGGGGGCTCTTCGTGCGCCCGATGCGGAGAGGATTGGGGCCAGGGCCTGCTTCGTCCACCACGCCGAACGGTCTCGGACGCGCCGGCGGCTTGGCGCGCGATGGTGCGACGTCGTGTCAATTGACGCGAAGAGGCCATTGTGCCACACCTCGACCAGGAACTTAGTTCCTATATAGGAACTACTCTGAGGGAGGAGCTGACGCTGAAAGACGGAGCTATCCGCTCTTCGCGGCTCTCACTGGGGCGAGGGTTGCGGGATGTGGGGGAGGCGGCGCGCGCCAAGGACAAGCAGATCGTCAGCGACCGTTCTCGACGCCGCGGAGACGGCGGCGGAGGCGGCGATACGCAGGAGCCGATCCCGGCCACGGCGCATTCTCCTTCGGCGCGACAAGGGGATTTCGTCGCGGCCGTTCTGAGAGGATAGCGCGCAACCTTGAGGCCCTCAAGGCCTGAGGTTGGCCGCCTCATGAGAGGACGCCGCGCCTCATTGACGTCCTCGAGGTCCGGAAGTTGGTCGCCGAAGCGTTCGGCCGCCTTCCTAAGGATAGGACAATAATGAGGGGTTGAAATAAGAGGACGTGCTAGGAGAGGAGAGGGCAATATGAATATGAGTAAGTGGGGTTTGGCGATCGCCGTCGGCGTGGCGGCCATGGTGGCTGTGCCGTTCATGGCCGAGGCGACGGCGGCGGAGAGTTCCGCCAAATCGATCGCGCTGGGGTTCTCGCAGCGTAGAATCGCGGGCAGCGATTGGTGGAAGACCCTGATTCAAGGCGCCAAGGACGAAGCGGCCAAGAAAGGCGTCAAGCTCGACGTGCTCGACGCGAACGGCGACACCGTTCGGCAGAACGAGGACGTCAACACCTTGATCCTGAAGAAGGTGGACGCCATCGTCATCAACCCGAACGATCCGCTTGGGCTGGCGCAATCGATCAAGGCCGCGAACGAATCCAAGATTCCGGTGGTCGCGGTGAACTGCGCGTTGGACGCCTCCCTGCTGAAGGCCGTCTATGGGTACGTCGTCGAGGATCAGGTCGCGACCGGCGCGCGCGGCGGCTATCTCCTGGCGCCCGCGGTTGCAGCGAAATATCCGGGCGAGAAGAGCGCCAAGGCGGTCGTCATCGGCGGCTACCCCGGCGACGTTCTCAGCGATCTGCGCGCGAAGGGGTTCATGGAGGGCTACAAGAAGTGGGTCGATGAGAACCCCGGCAAGGGCGTTCCGCTGACCTATCTGCCGATGCGCTACGGCCATTGGATTCCCAACGACGCCATGCCGGTCATGCGCGACATCGCGACCGCCAATCCCGACCTCAAGGTGGTCTTCAGCGAGAGCGACGTCATGCATGCCGGTCTCGTGCAGGCGCTCAAGGCGGCCGGCATCTGGGACAACATCGTGATGGCGGAATACGACGGGTACGAAACCACGGTGAAGGAGATGATGGACAACCCGAAGGGTCCGGTTCAGGTCCTCACCACCAACGAACCGTATCGGCAGGGCGTCGCCGCGGTCGACATGGCGATCCGCGCCGCCAGCGGTCATGCGCCCGAGGGAACCGTGTTCGTCGACACAGTCGCCTTCGACGTTTCGAACGCCGCGAAGTACTATGATCCTTCGAAGGTTCTGGTTGACACCGTGCAGTGAAGGCGCGGGTGACCGTATAACGTGAATTGGCCAGACGGCGAGTAGGGCTATCGCCTACGCGCCGCCTGGCTTCCACCTTGAACGTATTTGACTTCTGCCTCGAAAGGACGCGTCCGTGAGCACTACCCAAGCAGAGGCTGACCGGCCCCTCCACTTTCAGTACGACATCGCCCCGGTCCGGACCCAGCGTATCGAGCGCATGCTGGGTTATGTGAACTCAGTGCCGGCCGGCATCTGCATCGAGCGCGCGCGCTACGCCACCGAGTCGTACCAGCGCACTGAACACCTTCCGCACATCATGCGCCGAGCGAGGGCGCTCGAGCATGCTCTCAAGAACATGAGCTTGTACCTGCTGCCCGGCAGCCTGCTGCTGGGCAATTTGGCCAGCAAGCCCAATTACTCGCCGCTCTTCCCCGAGTTTACCGTCGATTTCTTGGAGGAGGAGATCTTCAACAAGAAACCGTATTACATGCCGGAGCGTCCGGCCGACAAGTTTGCCGTCGATGAAACATGGCTTCCCGAGCTCAAGTCGATCATCGAGTATTGGAAGCCGCGGACGCACAAGCGTCGCGTCTACGCGCGGCTGCCCAAAGAGGTGCTGATCGCCCAGGACCGCATCGGCGCGATCAACGAGCTCAACTATGTCCATGGCGGCGACGGCCACTTCGCCGTTCCCTACAAGTGGCACGTCGAACATGGCCTTGGCTACATCATCCGCACGGCGAAGGAGAAGCGGGCGGCGCTGGATCTCACCGCTCCGGAAAGCCTCGAGCAGACGGCGTTCTACGACTCGGTCGTGGTCGCCTGCCAGGCGGTGATCGACTGGGCGCATCGCTACGCCGATTTCGCCGAGGCGGAAGCGGCGAAGGAAGCCGATCCTAAGCGCAAGCAGGAACTGCTCCAGATGGCGGAGGTCGCCCGTTGGGTCCCGGAGAACCCCGCCCGCACCTTCCGCGAGGCGCTTCAGGCGGTGACGTTCATGCAGCTCGCCGCCCAGGTCGAAGACAACGCCCAGGCCGTCTGCCTCGGGCGGTTCGACCAGGACATGAACGACCTCTATATGGCGGACGTGAAGGCCGGACGGCTGACCCGCGAGGGCGCCCTGGAGCTCATCCAGAACTTCTTCGTCATGCTTTCGGTGGTCGAGCGCGTGCGGAGCTGGATGGACACCTTGTTCTTCCGCGGCAAGCCGATCTTCCAAAATCTGACGATCGGCGGAACCAACCCCGAGACCGGGGCGGACGCGACCAACGAGGTGACCTATCTCGTGCTCGACGCGATCCAGAACACGCGCACCGTCCAGCCGTCGCACTACGCGCGCTGGCACAAGAACGCGCCGGAAGCCTACAAGATGAAGGTCGCCGAGACGATTCGGCTCGGCACCGGCTTTCCTGCCGTTTCCAACGACGACATGTATATCGCCGCGCTGATGAACCGTGGTTATTCCTATCTGGACGCTGCGGACTACTGCATCGTTGGCTGCGCCGAGCCCGGCCCGGCTGGTCGCCGCGGCGGGCGCACCGGCGGCGCTTGGTACTCGCTGGCGAAGTGCCTGGAGATGGCGCTGTACAATGGCCACGATCCGGTCTCGGGCGAGACGCTGAACCCGAACAGCTCCAACAAGGACCTCTCCTCGTTCAAGACTTACGACGAGGTGTGGGAGTCGTTCAAAGAGCAGGCGATGTACTACCTGCATCTTCAGGTCGTTTTGGACAACGCGATCGACCGGACCTACGAAGAGTACATCGATGAGCCTTTGGGCGGGGTGATGGCCTGCCCGGAAACGACCCTGGAGCGCGGCAAGTCGCTCAAGCGCGGCGGAGCGAAGTACGACTTCACCGGCCAGCAGACGATCGGCCTGGCGAACGTCGCCAACAGCCTCTACGCGATCAGGCAGCTCGTGTTCGAAAAGAAGCTGCTGACCGGCGAGCAATTGCTGCACGCCCTCCAGACGAACTTCGGCGACATGGCCACCGACCCGACGGGTCCCGAAATCCGTCAGATGTGCCTGTCGATTCCGAAGTACGGCAACGACATCGACGACGTCGACTTCATCGCGCGCGATGCGCTGATGATGGTCTGCGAGGAGTACCCGAAGCACAAGAACACGCGCTACGGGCGCGGGCCGATCGGCGGTGTGTTCCAGGCTTCGACGACCACCGTCTCGTCGAACACGCCATTTGGCCAGATGATCGGCGCCCTTCCGGACGGTCGCCAGGCCGGCACGCCGCTCGCCGACGGTCAGTCGCCGTTCCGCGGAACCGATACCCTCGGCCCGACCGCGGCGGTCAATTCGGTCTCGAAACTTAGACTGGTTCTACTCTCTGAGGGGTCGTTGTATAACATGAAGCTGCTTCCGCAGGATCTGCGGGACTAGCGGCGTCAATCCCAACCGACAGTCACCAGAACCGACAGTCACCAGCAAGAAGGAACCTCACCATGAACGTGGCCACGCAGACGGCGTCAGCGGGGACTCCGGCGGCGCTCGCCGCCGCGAGCGTCGGACGTCCCGCGCCGACAGGCCGGACCGGCCTGAAGCGGCTGATCAACCTTCTCGACTACTATTTCGCCCGCGGCGGCATGCAGCTGCAGTTCAACGTCGTGAGCCGGGCGACGCTCGAGGCGGCTCAGCGCGACCCGGACAAGTACCGCAGCCTGATCGTCCGCGTCGCGGGATACTCGGCCTACTTCGTCGGGCTCGACAAGACCGTGCAGCAGGACATCATCGAACGCACCGAAGAACGGTTGCAGTGAAGACTCGCCGGGCGAGGGGTCCATCCTCCATCCTTCGCCCGGCTTCGTGCTCTCGCCTCTGGAGAACGCCCGGCAAGCGAGAGGGGGCGAGCGGTGGAGTCCGTCCGGCAAATGGAACATCTCAAAGGCAGAGTATTTGACATCCAGCGGTGGAGTCTGCACGACGGCCCCGGGATCCGCACCAACGTGTTCCTGAAGGGGTGCCCACTGCACTGTGTTTGGTGCTGTAATCCCGAGTCGCAGGAAGGCCACCCGGAACTCGCCTATTTCATCGATAAGTGCATCCGCTGCGGGCGTTGCTTGACCCTGTGCCCTTACGGCGCGATCGACGCGCGTTCGAACGCGATGCGCACCGATCGCAGCATATGCGCCGCCCATTGTTACAAGGATGGCTCGTTCGCATGCCTCGGGCGTTGCTACAGCGGCGCGCGCAAGCTCATCGGACCGAAAATGACGGTCGAGGAGGTGCTGCGCGAGGTGATGAAGGACGCCCTGATATACGACCAGAGCGGCGGCGGCGTGACCTTCACCGGCGGCGAGCCGATGTACCAATTTGCGTTCCTCAAAGCCCTGGCGCAGGCGTGCAAGGAATCGTGGCTGCACGTGGCGATGGAGACATGCGGCTACGCCTCATGGAAGAAGTATGAGCAGATCCTCGAGTTCGTGGACTTCGTCTTCATCGACATCAAGCTGATGGACAGCCGGCGGCACAAGGAGGTCGTCGGACGCCCGAACAAGATGATTTTGGACAACGCGATCCGGCTCGCCGAACACATGCGGCGGAAGCAGGGGACGGTCGTGGTGCGCACGCCGGTCGTTCCCGGGATCACCGACGCCGACACGATCGCCAGCATCGCGGATTTTGTGCGCGCGCGCATGCCTGGCGTCGCGGCCTACGAACTCATGCCGTACCATCGACTCGGCCGCGGCAAGTATAACGACATCGGACGCGACTATCCCTTGGCCGACGTCGAGCCCGTCAAGGCGAGCGACATCGCGTCGTTGCGCGACGTGGTGACGAGTTACGGATTGTCGCACACCTATCGGTCGGAACAATGAGCATGTCCGGTTCAACGGGGGCGCGCTTCGGCGCGGAAGCCGCTCTGCAAGGTGCGGCGAAGCGCGGGCCTGTCGGCGGCGGAGGCGCCGAGCTGACGGCGGCGGCTTCAGCCTCGAGCGCGGAGGTCGTTCTCCAGGTCCAGGGGCTCAGCAAGGCCTATCCGGGCGTGAAGGCGCTCGACAACTGCGACCTCCAGGTGAGACGGGGCGAAATTCACGCCCTTCTCGGTCAAAACGGCGCCGGCAAGTCGACCCTGATCAAGCTCATCTCGGGCGCCGAGCAGGCGGACTCGGGCGCGATCCTGCTCAACGGGCAAAGAGTCGCCCTGCGCACGCCGCACGAAGCCCAACGCGCTGGCATATTCACGATCTTCCAGGAACTTAGCCTCGTCCCGGGGCTGTCGGTGGCCGAGAACATCTTCATCAGCGACATGCCGACGAACCGCTTCGGCAAAGTCTGCTGGAGACGCGTCAGGGACGAGGCGGCGCAGGCGGTCGAATGGCTCGGCCACCTGGTGGACGTGGACAGTCCCGTCCACACGCTGAGCGTCGCCCAGAAGCAGGGCGTCGAGCTCGCCAAGGCCTTGCGCCGCAACGCCAAGGTCGTGTTGCTCGACGAGCCCTCCGCGACCCTGCCTCAACCCGATGTCGAGCGGCTGTTCGAGGTCCTCAGGGTGCTGCGGTCGCGCGGGCTCGCGCTCATCTACATTTCTCACCGGCTGGAAGAGGTCCAGCAGCTGTGCGACACCGCGACCGTGCTGCGCAACGGGGAAAGGATCGGGACTTACCGCGTCGCCGGCACGAGCGCGACCGATCTGGTCCGCGCGATGATCGGGCGAGATCTGAAGTCCACCCGGGTCGGAGAGACGATCGGCAGTCAGAGAAAGCCGCGTCTCGGGTCTGGAGGCGGCGACGCGGTGGTGCTTTCCGTGCGCGGCCTCGACGACGGCTCTGCAGTCCGCGACGTCAGCTTCGACCTGCGCAAAGGGCAGATTCTCGGCATCACCGGTCTGGTCGGCAACGGCCAGAGCGAGCTCGCCGCCTGCATTTTCGGCGCCCGCGAGCGCGTGAAAGGGACGATCGCCGTCGAGGGAAGGCAGGTCGACATCCGCTCGCCCGCCGACGCAATCCGAGCCGGCATCGGATTTCTGCCTGACGAACGCAAGACGCAAGGGCTCGTCCTGCCGATGTCGGTGGTTAGCAACATCACCATGGCCAGCCACCGGGCGTTCAGCCGGCTTTCCGTCATCGACCGGAAGTTGGAGGGACGAGTCACGCGGGGAATGATTGACGCACTGAGCATAAAGGTGGGAGGAGCGGGGCCCGAGCAGCCGGTCGAGACGCTGAGCGGCGGCAACCAACAGAAGGTCGTCTTGGCGAAGTGGCTCGCCAGCAAGTGCAAGATTCTTATTTTCTCCGAGCCGACCCGCGGCGTCGATATCGGCGCGAAGGAAGAAATCTACGATCTTATCAAGGTCTTTGCAGCGAATGGTGGCTCGGTCGTCATCGTCAGCTCGGAATTGCAAGAGGCCCAGATGTGCGACAGGGTTCTGGTGATGTCGCGCGCGCGTCTCGTCGGCGACCTGGATTATGCCGAGATCGATCCACATGGCGAAGAAATCTTGAAACTTTACGCCGGCGAACATGAGAGAACTCGTTGACATGAGCAGCCATGAGATCAAACTTCAGGGGGCGTCGAACGCGGGAGCCAGGTTGTGGCCCGGTTTTCGCAAGTACGTGCTCTATAACTACTTGCTGTGGGTGCTCGTCGGCACCATCGTATTGGGCACTATGGCGTCGCCTTATTTCCTGACGACACGCAACATTTGGAACGTTTTGACGTTCGCCGCCGTCGTTTCGGTGATCGCGGTCGGGCAGTTTTTCGTGGTGGTGACCGGCGGCATCGACCTGTCGGTCGGCTCGATCGCCGCTCTGACGACGGTTGTGGCCGCCGTGCTGATGAAAGCGGGCTATCCCGCGCCCGTCGCCGCGATCGCCGGCCTTGTGGCGGGCGGCGCGTGCGGCGCGATCAACGGCGCGCTGGTCGTTAAAGCGAACATCACGCCCTTCGTGGCGACCTTGGCGATGATGAGCATCGCCCGGGGAACGTCTTACATGGTGCAGGAAGGCTCGCTCATCAGCATCACCGACGACAATTTTATCGGCTGGTTCGCCGGCAAGATCGGGCCGGTGCCAACCCCCGTGGTTATCTTCCTGGTGGTCATGCTCATCGCCGCGTACGTGATGCGGGAGACGACCTTCGGCAGACGGCTTTATGCGATCGGCGGCAATCGCGAGGCCTCGCGTCTTTCCGGCTTGCCGGTGGGTCAGTGCATATTCAGCGTGTATCTCATCGGCGGCCTCGCGAGCGCTCTCGCCGGCCTCATCCTGGCCGCGCAGCTAAACCAAGGAAGCTCGCTGCTCGCGCAGGGATACGAGCTCGATTCGATCGCCGCGGTGGTGGTCGGAGGCGCTTCTCTCGCCGGCGGGAGCGGCGCGCCGATCGGCGCCGTCGCAGGCGGCCTGATCATCGCCGTGCTGGGCAATATCATGAACCTGTACCAGCTGAGCTCGGAACCGCAGATGGTGGTGAAGGGCATCCTCATTATCATTGCGGTTATGTTCATCAGTGGAAGCGGGCAGGGCTCGGGCCGCAAGAGCGGATGGGCCGACAATCTCAAGAACGCGCTCGGGGGCTTGCGGAAGAGAGGCGCGGACTGACCGAGGCGTGTTTGCGCCGGGCAGGACGGCGAACCGGGGAATGAGAACGGCGGGCGCTCGCGGCGTGCCAGCGTCCGACCCATAACTTCCTTCTGCGGCGAGCGGGGCGTCCTGCGCCGCGCAGCGGCTAAGCGCGCGGCGTCGTCACCAAGAGGATCTTCTCGATTTCCTTGGCCGCGGCCATCAGCGGTTTGGCGAGCGCGCGGAGGCGCTCGATCGGCGCCCGCTGCAGCGGCAAGGTGAAGCTGACGTGCACGACCGGCCAACGCGGAACGGCGACCGCGACGCCGACGCAGCGCACGCCGAGATAGGCGTCCTCGAGGTCGAGGGAGTAGCCTCTTTCTCGGATCTCCTCGAGGCGCGCGAGCAGCTCGGCGCGCGTTTTGACGGTGTTCTTCGTCCTCGGCGGGAGTTCCTCGGGCAGAGCGTCGAGGAACGATTTGTCGGGAGTCACGGCCAGCGCCGCCAGACCTCCCGCGGTGGCGTAGGCGGGATGCCGGTGGGCGATGATGGCCCCGATGCGAACGATCTGGTTGGGAGGATCGAGCCGTTGCAGCATGACCTCTTCCCCGCCGTAGATCACGCCGAGGTGGATGGTCTCCTTCCAGTCGTTCACCAACCGCTGCATGATCGGAGCGAGAATGCTCGGCAGATCGTCCGGGCCAGCAGCGTAACCAGCCGAAAATTCGAGCGCGGCGACGCCGACGGAATATTTCCCCGTGGCCGCATCGCGGCGCAGGAAACTCATCGACTCCAAGGTGGCGAGCAATTTGTGGAGGGTGGCCTTCGGCAGCTTATGGCGCGCCTGAAACTCGGCGAAGCTCAGCGAATTCGCGCCGCCGGCGACGTCCAACAGCAAGCGCAACGCGCGCGCCACGCTGCGGTTGACGCTGGTTGGTCGCGGTCGCGACCGGAATCGCTCCGGTTCGCGGCTATGGTGGGAAACGTCGGCCTCCATCGCCTCCTCTGGGCCCACCTGCATATGCTCGCTCCGCAGGAGAAGAACGCGACAACAGACCCGCCTAAGACCGCAAGTCGCGCCCGACGAGTAAACAATATCAGTCCGCCATGCTTGCCTCAAGCGCTTGACCGATGGCTGCTCGGGCGGCGCGGCGGAGGCGCGACAGATCTGACTTAAGCGGACCCCAATTTTGGGCCAAGGGTTAAGTTGGAAGGCGGCCGCTCCGTCTGGTGGACGGAGCGAACCATGAAGGAGACGAGACGCAAGATTGACGCGGCCTTGAAGGCCGAGATCGCCGTCGAAGCAATGCGGGAACAAGCGACCGTGACGGAGCTGGCGCAGCGCTATGGACTGCCCCCCTCGCGTGAGACACGCTAATTGAGTTACGGCGCTTCGTCCTGGTTTAGCGTTGGCGCAACCGGGCGCAGTTCGGCTTCGAACTCGACCGGCGGTTTGTAGCCGAGCGCCGAGCGCAGGCGCTGGCGATTGTAGATGGTTTCGATGAAGGCGCCGATCTGCCGCCGGGCGTCGTCGAGGTTGGCGTAGGCTTTGCCGTTCACCTCCTCGGTTTTCACCGTATTCGCTTCGCGGCCCTTCGGGTCATGAAGCTCTCGGCCTTGGCGTTGTCGTAAGGATTGCCGGGGCGGCTCATGCTGATGGCGATTTTGCGCGCCTCCAGCCGCTCGACATAGTCGGAACACGCTTACTGCACGCCGCGGTCGGAATGGTGGATGAGGTTTTCGGGCGGAGGCCGGCGCGCCGCGAGCGCATGGTCGAGCGCTTCGAGAGCGAGCGAAGCCTCGAGATGGCCGGCGAGCGAAAAGCCCGCCACTTTGCGCGAGAACGCGTCGATGACGACGGCGAGATAGACGAAGTCCTCGGCCAGCCGGACGTAAGTGATATCGGCCACTCAGAGCTGGTCGAGGCCGGTGGGACGCAGCGAGCGCGCGAGGTTCGGCCGGATCGCGAAGCCGTGCCGGCTGTCGCTTGTGCGTGGGACGAAGGGCCTGGCGCGCAGGCTGAGCAGGTTGTCCTCGCGCATCAATCTGAGCACCCGCTTGGCGTTGACGATCAGTCCCTGTCGCCGCAACGTGTGGGTCACGCGTCGATAGCCGCAATGTCGATCGGCCAGCGCTTCGCGCTGGATGAGGTCGCGCAAGTCAACGTCCTCGCGCGCGGGGGCGTGCGGGCCGAAATGGCGATAGTAGCCGGCGCGCGACACCTCTCCGAGGGGCGCCACAGGCGCCGGATGTTGGCGTCGTCTTCGAGAAAGCCTTGCGACTCGTCGGCGGTCATTTTTTGGACGACCGCGTAGAGATGGGCGCGCCGCCGCTCGGGCTCGTCGCGTCCCAAAGCCGCAAGGCTTCGCGAAAAAAATGCAGGTCCGTCTGCTGGCGTCCGATCACCCGCTCGAGTTCGCCGATGCGGGCCTCAGCCCGCGCCAAGGCGTTCTCGGGCGTCGCGGCGGACGGGCCGACGTCCGACACGGACGACGGAATGGACGGCGCGACGCCCGAGAACGCCCGCCCGCGCGTCGTTCCCGGCTTCCGCCCCCGCCTGCAGTTGAAGCCCGCCGTCCCCATCGACCGATAGGCGTCGCGCCACTGATAGAACAGCTTGCGCCGCACTTCGGTCTCCTCGGCCACAGCCGCGATCTTCTCGCCGGCCTCCAGCCGCAAGACGATCCCTTCCTTGAACGCGCTCGAAAACTGTCGCGGACTCTTCCCCGGTTCCGACATGGTTTCTCCTCGGAAGCCATGTCACCCTTTTACCCGTGTCTCAACTTCGGGGTCCAGTCCACTACGAGACGCCTCCCAATTTAGACCTTTGCCGCCTCACGAAATGACTAACTGCTTGCGCCATCGTGGGAACTCAGCGCCGGAGATACCGAAACGAGCCATCGCGCCGAGTTCTCATCTTCGTCTTCTTTGGCGCGCCCGGCGAGATTCGAACTCACGGCCTTTGCCTTCGGAGGGCAACGCTCTATCCAGCTGAGCTACGGGCGCCGCGCGCCGCTTCCCTAGCGCATTTTTCCGGATTTGAAAATGCCGCGCCGGTCGGCGCGAACTCACGCGGCGAGCGGCGCGTCGTCGTCGTCGTCGCCGAAATAGGCGAGATAGCGCGGCGCGATCTCCGCTACCGGCAGCGCCACGAACACGTCGACGGCGTTGAAGCCGACGTCGATCGCTGGCCGCGAGCTGAATTTCGCTCCCAGCCGCCAGTAGCCCTTGACCAGCGGCGGCAGCGCGCGGAAGGCCGCGCGCGCGTCGAACGGCGCGTCCATCGCCGTCGCCAGGTCGATGGCGCGCGCCGGAAGGGGGCGCACGTCCCACAGCGCGTTGGCAGCGCCTTCAGCGCGCAGGAAGCGCAACGGCGCCGCGTGAGCGACCGGGTCCGCGCCCGAGAAGCTCGCGCAGCCGAACATCGCCTCGACGTCATGATGGCGGGCGTAGATCCAGATGCCGCGCCATAGGAGCTCCAGGGTCCGCTTGCCGCGATAGTCCGCGGCGACGCAGGAACGGCCGAGTTCGAGCAGCCGCTTGCCCGGATGGCGGGCGACCAGCGAGGCGACGTCGAACTCGCAGGCGCTGTAGAAGCCGAAGTTCGCTTGGGCGACGTCGCCGCGCAGCAGCCGGTAGGCGCCGACCACAGTCGGCGAGCCGTCGAAGCGCGGCGCTGCGTTGTCGACGACGATCAGGTGATCGCAGACGCGGTCGAAGCGGCAAACGTCGCGGCGGATGAGCCGCGCCGTCGGATCGGCGATCGCGCCGCCCTCCTCGAAGAACACGCGGTAGCGCAACTTCTGCGCGCGGCGAATCTCGACCTTGGTGGTGGCGAGCCGCACGTCGAGCGGGCCGATCGAGGCGAGCGTCTTCGGCAACCCCATCAGGTCGCGAATCTGTCGGCGCGGAAACCCCCGCGCGGCGAACCGCGCCCGCGCCAGCGACCCTTGCGCCATCGACCCCTCCGACATGCTTCGGCGGAAGCGATCTCAGATCACGCCTGCCACACACTTTTATGACGATTACGACATCCGCGCGCGCGCCGCGAGGGACGGCGGCGGCGCGCCGGCGAGCGTGCGCTCGATCGCCTCGGCGAGGCGGGAGAGATCGACCGGCTTGGTGAGGAAGGCGTCGAAACCCGCTTCCGCGCCCGCCCGCTGGTCCTGCGCAGCGGCGTCGGCCGAAAGCGCGATCAGCGCGGCGCGCCTCGCGCCGCTCTCGCGCTCAAGGCGCCGGACCTCGCGCGCGGCGGCGAAGCCGTCGGCGCCCGGCATGCGGATGTCCATCAGCGCGACGTCGTAGGGCGGCGTCTCGCCGCGGGCCGCCGCGCCGGCGAGCGCAATCGCCTCTTCGCCGTCGCGCGCCCGCGCGACCTCGAAGCCAAGCCGCATCAGCGCCTTCCGCGCCACCATGGCGCTGACGTCATCGTCCTCGGCGATGAGCGCGCGCATCGCCCGGCGCGGCTTGGCGCGCGCGCGCGGCTTCGGCGCGGGCGCCGCCGCCGGGGGCGCAAACTCTTCGCTGAGGCGATCAAACAGCGAACGCGCGCGCACCGGTTTCACCAGCCAGCCGTCGAAGCCTTTGAGCGAGGCCGCGCCGAACGCGCGCCGCTCGAACGGCGAGAACAGCACCAGGCTCTTGGGCGCGCCGGCGGCGCGCGCGGCCAGCGCCAGCCGGTTGGTCGCGTCGACGCCGAGCGCGCAGTCGACGATCACCAGGTCGGGCCGCGGGCCGACCGCGAGCGCCGCGAGCCCCTGCTCGAGCCCTTCCGCGCGCGCGACCGCGACGCCAGCTTCGCCGAGCCGCGCGGCGAGCGCCGGGGCTTCGAAAGGCGAGCGGGCGACGATCAAGGCGCTTCGGCCGGCGAGCCTCGGCCGGTCGACGCGCGCGCCGGCGTCCAGTTGGGCGGGCAGGTCGACGGCGAAAGAAAAGACCGAGCCGCCGCCCGGGTTGTCGGCGAGGGCGAGCTCGCCGCCCATCAGCGCGATCAGGCGCTTGGCGATGGCGAGGCCGAGACCGACGCCGGCGGCCTCGCGCGGGCGCCCCTCGGCGCCGTCGCCCTGCTCGAAATCCTCGAAGATCGCGGCGCGGCGCTCGGCCGGAACGCCCGGCCCGGTGTCGGCGACCTTGAACCGCAGGCGACCGTCGGCGGCGCGCTCGACCCCGACGGCGACGCCGCCGGTCTCGGTGAACTTGACCGCGTTGCCGGCGAGATTGGTGATCGCCTGGCGCAATCTCAGGCTGTCGCCGAGAACGAAGCGCGGCGCGTCGGCGGCGATCGACGCGACGATCTCCAGGCCCTTGCCTTGCGCCTGCGGCGCCAGCAGCTCGACCACGCTTTCGACCAGCCGGTGCAGGTCGAAGGTCTCGCTGATAAGCGTCAACCTTCCCGCCTCGATCTTGGAGAAATCGAGGATCTGGTCGACCAGGGCGACCAGCGCCGCGCCGGAGCCGCGGATCGCCTCGACGTAGCTCGCGTGCTCGGGGTCGAGCGGCGCGTCGCGCAACAGCTCCGCCATGCCGAGGATGCCGCTGATCGGCGTGCGGATTTCGTGGCTCATGGTCGCCAGGAAGCGCGACTTGGCCTCGACCGCCGCCTCGGCGCGCTCGCGCGCGGCCTCCTCCTCCTTCAGCCGCCACACTTCGTCGCGCAGGCTTTCGGCGGCGGCCTCCGCCGCCGCGGCGCGCGCGGCGACGCGGCGGCGCAACCAGCCGAGTCGCGCCACGCCCGCCGCAAGCGCCAGCGTGAGCGCGGCGAACGGGCCCGCCTCGATGGCGAGCCCCTTGAGCGGAAGAAGCGCTGCGTCGCTGAGGAAATCGATCATTCCACACACCGTCTCCGGCCATGACGCGCCGGCGCGGCCAAGAATGACAGCGTGCGGTTGAGAAACCCTTGCGGCCGGTCAAGCTATTCGCGCGATCGGCGCGCGCTCGTCCCGCCCGGCGACGCTTCACGCGGCGACGGCGAAGCGCTCCTGAGCGCCGCGGTAGCTCAGCGCCTCCGCGAGATGGATCCGCTTGACCGGGCCGCCGCCGTCGAGGTCGGCGAGCGTGCGGGCGAGCTTCAGCACGCGATGGTAGCCGCGCGCCGAGAGGCGCAGCCGCTCGGCCGCCTCACCGAGCAGCGCCCTCGCCGCCGGCTCCGGCGCGGCGACGGTCTCGACGGCGTCAGCCGGCGCCGCGGCGTTGCAGCCGACGCCGTCGAGCCCGAGCGCGCGGTAGCGCTCAAGCTGGATCTGGCGGGCGGCGAGCACCCGCTCGGCGGCTTCGGCCGAGCCTTCGGCCGGCGCCGGCCGCATGAGGTCGGCGGCGGCGAGCGAGGGCACGTCGATCGTCAGGTCGAAGCGGTCGAGCAAGGGCCCCGACAGCCGCGCCTGATACTGCGCGACGCAGCGCGCATTTGGGCCGCGCGGGCAGGAATAGCCGGGCTCGTCCGCCTGGCCGCAGCGGCACGGGTTCATCGCTGCGACGAGCTGGAAACGCGCAGGATAGACGACCCGGTGATTGGCGCGCGCGATCGCCACCTCGCCGCTCTCGATCGGTTGGCGCAGGCTGTCGAGCGCCTGCGGATTGAACTCCGGCAGCTCGTCGAGGAACAGCACGCCATGGTGGGCGAGCGAGATCTCGCCGGGCTTGGCGTGGACGCCGCCGCCGACGAGCGCCGCCATCGACGCCGAATGGTGGGGGGCGCGGAACGGCCGTCGGTCGGTGAGCGCGCCGCCGGCGAGCTCGCCGGCCACCGAATGGACCATCGACACTTCCAAGAGCTCGCGCGGCGTCAGCGGCGGCAGAATCGACGGCAGCCGCTGCGCCAGCATCGACTTGCCGGCGCCCGGCGCGCCGCACATCAAAAGATTGTGGCCGCCGGCGGCGGCGACCTCGAGCGCGCGCTTGGCGCTTTCCTGGCCCTTGATGTCGCGCAGGTCCGGCTGCGGGCCGCTGGCCGCGCGCATCGCCGGCGCGGGGCGCGCGAGGATCTGCGAGCCCTTGAAATGATTGGCGAGCTGGATGAGCGAGCGCGGCGCGAGGATGTCGAGGTCGGCGGAGGCCCACGCCGCCTCGGGCCCGCAGGCGGCCGGGCAGACGAGCCCGAGCCCGCGCGCGTTGGCGGCGATCGCCGCCGGCAGCACGCCGGCCACCGCGGTCACCGTCCCGTCGAGCGCCAGCTCGCCGATCACTGCGTAGCCGTCGAGCGCGTCGGCGGGAATCGCCCCGATCGCCGCCATCACCGCGAGAGCGATCGGCAGATCGTAGTGGCTGCCCTCCTTGGGCAGATCGGCGGGAGCGAGGTTGACGGTGATTCGCCGCGCCGGCAGCGCCAGGCCGGAGGCGATGAGCGCGGCGCGCACCCGTTCGCGCGATTCGACCACCGCCTTGTCGCCGAGGCCGACGATCACGAACGCCACCGCGCCCGGGGCGATCTGCACTTGAACGTCGACGGCGCGGGCGTCGACCCCCTCGAACGCGACCGTCGCGACGCGCGCCACCATTCCGCTCGCCCCTTACGCTCCGACGCGCGGGCGCCGCAACGTCGTCGAACGGAACATTTGCAGAACATTGCTCGCCTGGCAAGTGGAATCCGCGGCGCGCGGCGCAAGATCTCGGACCCATCGCCGCCGACCGGCGACGGCTAGGCTGTCCGAGCAGCCGACGGCGAAATCCATGGCCGCTTGCGGCGGGCGTCGTCGATAGGAAGTCGCGCGCCGGGCGCTCGGCCGGCTCGCCCGCGAGGCCGACCGCCGCGCCGATGCGGCCGATCGCCGCATCATGGCGCGAGCGGCGGCGCCGTTTCGCTCTTGCCCGCCGCCGTGGTACGGGCGTGGCTTTCCGCGCGTCGGCGGCCCGCTTCGCCCGCGCGGCTCGTAAAGGACCTTCGGCGATGGCCCGCGTCGATTTCACCACCCCGCGCCTCTGCCTCGACCGCGACCTGCGGCAGGGGGAGAGCGCGGCGCTTTCGCCCCCGCAAGCCCACTACCTCCTCGACGTGCTGCGGCTCGGCGTCGGCGCGCGCGTGCTGGTCTTCAACGGGCGCGACGGCGAGTTCGCCGCTTCGCTCGCGCCGGCCGGGCGCAAAGCCGCGGCGCTGACGATCGGCGCGCGGTCGCGCCCGCAGGAGTATCCCCCCGACGTCGAATACCTGTTCGCGCCGCTCAAGCACGCGCGGCTCGACTACATGGCGCAGAAGGCGGTCGAGATGGGGGCGCGCCGGCTGCGCCCGACCATCACCCGGCGCACGCAGGCGACGCGCGTCAATCTGGAGCGGCTCGCCGCCAACGCGCGCGAGGCGGCCGAGCAATGCGGCGTGGTCTGGCTGCCCGAGATCGACCCGGCGGCGCCGCTGACGAAGATTCTCGCGGCGTGGCCGGCCGAGCGGCTGATGGCGTTCTGCGACGAGGACGCGCCGGTCGCCAACCCGGTCGCCGCGCTCGAAGGCGTCGAGCCGGGCGCCGGCGTGTCGCTGCTGATCGGACCGGAGGGCGGTTTCGACGACGACGAGCGCGCCGCCATTCTCCGCTTGCCGCGCGTCGTGCGCCTCAACCTCGGTCCGCGCGTCCTGCGCGCCGACACCGCCGCGGTGGCGGCGCTGGCGCTCATCCAGAGTCGTTACGGCGACTGGCGCTGAACAAACGCGCTGTTGCCGCCGCGCCACGCACGCGGGATAACGCCGGCGTCGCGAGGCGGTCGCCTTCATGCGGCCACGATGGCGGCCGATGGCTCCGCCCATGAATCGAGCGAAGACGTTGACCAAGGCGGCCCAGCGCACGGCGCGCGCGTCGGTGTGGGCGCTGTCGGCCTCAGTCGCCGCCGCCGCGTCGGGCGGCTTGGCCGGCGAAGCGTCGCCGCTTGGCCAGCCGCCGAGCGCGGCGCAGATTGGCCGTTGCAATGCTTTGGGCGAAGGCTACTTCGCCGTCCCCGGCTCGGACGCCTGCATCCGCATCAGCGGCTATGTCGCGGCCGACACGGAATTCGCCGCCGGGTTGCGCCCGCCGCATGCGCCCGGCCCGTTCGGCGGCCCGCCGGTCGCGGCGATGCGCGCGTCCGCCGGCGTCAGCCTTGACGAGCGGTTCGAGACGCCGATGGGTCCCGGGCGCGTCTACGTCGAGGTCGCGCACGACCGCTTCGACCGTTGACCGGCGGGACGACGGGCTCGCGCGTCAGCGTTTCGCGCCATCCGCGCCGAACTGGGCGAGATAGGCGATGACGTCGGCGATGTCGACGTCGGAAGCGAGGCCGGGAAAGGCCATTTGGGTCCGCGGAAGCTGCGCCTGCGGGTTCTTCAGGTAGACCTGAAGCGTCGGCGGATCCCAGACGAGGCCGGAGTTCTTGTTGGCGTCGGAGTAGCGGAAGCCCGGAAAGGACCCGGCCGGCCGGCCGACCACGCCGTTGAGGACCGGCCCCACCAAGTTTTGGGCGCCTTCGCCGATCTGGTGGCAGGGCCTGCATTTGTCGAAAACCCGCGCGCCCGCGGCGGGATCCTGCGCGAAGGCGCCTCGCGCCGCGACAAAAAGCGCCGCGACGGCGATCGCCGAAACCGTCCTCGATTTCACCCCAGTTCTCTCCGCGCCCAGCTTGGCCGTCGCGGCGGCGGCGAAAGGCTGCGCTCGGGCGCTGCATTTAGCAAGCCAGGCTGCAGGAGGGTAGAGGCGCCGCGTAAGCTGCTGTTCGCCTGCGACAATTCGCGAGCGTGCGGGCGCCCGCGTAAGGCGCGCGCGACCGCGGCGCGGGATCGGCCGTGCTCGGTCTTGGCCCAGTGGAACGGCCGAATCGCAAGGTCGATCAGCGCCGCCCAGCTCGCCGCCGAGATCAGCGCGTAATAGAGCGGCAGCGAGGCGAAGGCCGCCGCCGACGCGGCGAGGCCGCGTCGGCGGCTCGCCGCGACCGCCGGCGCGAGCACGGTCATCAGGCCCAACGCCATCAAGGTGTAGATCGCCACGTCGCCGGCGACGCTCCACAGGCTCTCCTTGGCGAGGTCGCCGCGAACGGCGTGCCACAGCGCTTCGCCCGCCAGCGCCGGCCCGAACAGCCCGCCGAGCACCGAACCGCCGATCAGCGCCACGGCGGCGAGCGCGCGGGTCGGGCCGAGCGCGCGCAATACGCGCGCGGGCTCGCGCGAATGGACGATCAGCGTTTGCATCCACCCCTTCTGCCAGCGCGTGCGCTGGCGGAACCACGAAGCGAGGTCGCTCGGCGCCTCCTCGCGCGTGTCTGAGGCGAGCGCGCCCACCCGCGCGCGCTCACGCGCGAGGCGGACGCCGAGGTCGGCGTCCTCGGTGACGTTCCAGGCGTCCCAGCCGCCGACCCGCCGCAGCGTCCGCGCGCGAAAATGATTCGAACTGCCGCCGAGCGGCAGCGGCAGGCCGAGCGCGGCGAGGCCGGGGTCGAGCAGGTCGAACAGCGCCGCGTATTCGATGGCGAACATCGCGCTCAGCCAGGAATCCGAGGGGTTGTCGATGACGAGGCGCGCCTGCAGGCAGTCGAGGCCGCGATCGGCGGCGAAGGCCGCCGCGGCGAGGCGAAGCTGGTCCGGGTCGGGCCGGTCCTCGGCGTCGTAGACGACGACCAGCTCGCCGCGCAGCGCCGGCAGCGCGACGTTCAAGGCGCGCGGTTTGGTCGAAGGCGCGCCCGGCGGCGCGACGATCACCTCGTAGCGCGCCGGCAAGCGCAGCGCGACGATCGCCGCCAGCGTTTCTATGTCGCGCCGCTCGACCACCAGCTTGATGTCGAGCTTGGCCTTGGGATAGTCGAGCGCGTCGAGCGCGGCGACCAGCGGCCGGACCATCGCCGTTTCCCGATAGAGCGCCGCGACGACCGAATAGACGGGCAGCTCTGCGTCGGCAGGCGGCGGAGGGGGGCGGTTGCCGCCGGTGCTGGCGGCGACGGCGAGATTGCGCACGACGATCGCCGCGGCGAAGACCAGCCACAGGACGACCGAGAACGCTACGATCGGCAGCGAAGGGTCGACGCGGGCGAAGGCGAGCCCGGCGCCGGCGAGGACCGTGGCGATGACGATCTGGCCATAGCTCAAGCCGCCACGCGCACACAGCGCGCGATCACGCCGTTCGAGGCCGCGCGACGCCGCCTCGGCCACGCGCGCGCCCGCTTTCGCGCGCACCAGCGCGCTGAGACGCTGCGGCGAGCTGATGGCGAAGCTCTTCTGCAACGGCCGCGCCGTGGCGGCGAAAAGCAGCCAACGCGTCATCGCGCCGCGCGGGGCGAGGATGACCCGCAGGCCCGCGCCGTTGGCGGCGAGCGGCGCGACGCCGCTCGCGACCGCGCGCTCAGCGTCGACGTCGTCGGCGATCGCCAGATCGCTGTGGAAATAGGGAACGCCAAGACGCCGCGCCAAGGCGCGGTAATAGGCTTCTTCGGCGACCAGCGCCTCGCCGAGCAGCGCCGCGTCGGCGTCGACGCCGCAACGCGCGGCGGCCGTCGTCGCCTCCAGCAGGAGGCCCGGGTCGATACCTTCGTCGACGAGGAACGCGATCTCCGGCGCGATCACGGCGGCGCCAGGCGCGCCGTCGCGCTGTTCCCGCGTCCCTTCCACGCGACGCGGCCGGGCGTCGCCGCCCGGATACGCTTGCCTGAACGAATCGGCCACGCTACGAAACTCGACGACACGCCGCCAGACGCGCGAACGCGACAAGCGTTTGCGCTTTCCGGCGCCCCTCACGATGTACTCTTCGAGGCCGTATACTTATAAACAAGTCGAAACGACTTTGTCATGAGGAATGTTTGCATAGTAGTAGCAACAATCGTGCTCGCGGCGACCGCGCCTGCGGCGGGCGAGACGCCGGCGCGCGTCGCGGCGCCGAGCTTCTGGGACCCTGACCTGCACCTCGAGCGCCCGGACCTTTCCGGCCTGCGCGCGATTCGCTTTCTCACCGCCGACGATTATCCGCCGCTCGACTTCGCGCTCGCCGACGGAACGCTCGTCGGCTTCAACGTCGACATCGCGCGGGCGATCTGCGAGGAGTTGCACATCGGCTGCACCATCCAGGCGCGGCGCTGGGACACGCTGGTCGACGCGCTGGAGACCGGCAAGGGCGACGCGGCGATCGCCTCGATCTCGGGCGGCGCGGCGGCGCGCGCCCAGATCGACTTCACCCAGCCCTACTACCAGACGCCGGCGCGCTTCGCCGTGCGGAAAGATTCGCCGCTCGCCGACGCGACGCCGGCGACGCTCGCCGGCAAGACGGTCGGCGTCGTCGCGGGGTCGGCCCATCAGGGCTATCTCGCGCTGTTCTTTCCGGCGGCGACGCTCAAGCCCTATCCGAGCTTCGCCGCGCTCAGCGAAGCCTTGAAGGCGGGCGCGCTCGACGCCGCCTTCGCCGACGGGCTGACGCTCGCGGTTTGGCTCGCCGGCCAGGATTCGGGCGACTGCTGCGCGTTCAAGGGCGGGCCCTACGCCGAAAGCCGCTTCTTCGGCGAGGGCGTCGGCGTCGCCGTGCGCAAGGAGGACGCCGACCTGCGCCGCGCCATCGACTGGGCGCTGGCGCGGCTGTCGGCCAAGGGCGTCTACGCCGAGATCTATCTGAAGTATTTTCCGATCGGGTTCTATTAGGGCTTCCTGCGACGTCGCAGACTCGGCGCGCCCCCGTCTTATCGCCTCCCCTCAGCCGCAGTCCGTTGAAGAACCAAGAAACCACGGTCGAGCCGTCGCGATTAGCCATGACGGCGATGGGGAGAACCGCGCCGAGCGCTTGCGGGACCGGGCGCGCCAACCGGGCTCGCCGCCGCCCGAACTCGCCGAAAAACCTCAGTCGGGCTAATGTCGTCGCAAAAAGGGCAGGCCTCCTGCGGATATCGGTCGGATGCTAAGTTCGCGCCGCCCACTCCGCTGGAGGCGGGCGCGTTCGCACGACAAGGACTCGACGCATGACCGCCGCAGCGACCAACGACGCCGTTCGACCCACGAGATGGCCGGAAATCGCCGGCGCGCCGGCGCTTTGGCTCGCCGCGGCGTGCTTTCTCGTCCATCTCGTAGCCAACGCGCATTACGACGTCTTCCGCGACGAGCTCTATTTCATCGTCTGCGGCTTGCATCCCGCCTTCGGCTACGTCGACCAGCCGCCGCTGATCCCGCTGATCGCCGCCGCTTCCTTCAAACTGTTCGGGACCGCGCTGACGCCGCTCAGGCTCGTCCCGGCGCTGGCGTCGGCCGGGACGGTCGCACTGACCGCCGACCTCGCCCGCCGCCTCGGCGGCGGCCGCTTCGCTCAGACGCTCGCCGGGCTCTGCGTTCTGCTCGCGCCGGCGCTGCTGGCCGGCGGCGTGCTGCTGTCGACCGATTGCCTGCAGCCGCTCTCCTGGCTCGCCTGCGCCTGGATCCTCGTGCGTCTCGTCGATAGCGGCGACGAGCGCTGGTGGCTCGCCTTCGGCGCCGTCGTCGGCGTCAGCTTCGAGAGCAAGTATCTGATCGCCCTCTACATGGCCGCGTTCGCGGTCGGCGCCGTCGCGACCCCGCTGCGGCGCAGCCTGGCGCGGCCGTGGCTCTACGCCGGCGCCGCGCTGGCGCTGGCGATCGCGCTGCCCAATGTCCTGTGGCAGGCGCAGCACGGCTGGCCGTTCCTCGGCGTCGCCGGCGCCGACGTCGGCGGCAAGGCCGTCGGGCGGTCGCCGCTCGGCTTCCTGCTGCAGCAGGCGTTGTTTGTCGGGCTGACGTCGGCCTTGGTCTGGCTCGTCGGCCTGTGGCGGCTCGGCGTGCGGCCGCCCCATCCGGAACTGCGCGCGCTGGCGATCGCCTATGTCGTTCTGCTGGCGATCGTCATCGCCGCCAACGGCAAGGCCTATTACGTCACGCCGATCTATCCGGCGCTGTTCGCCGCCGGCGGCGTCGCATGGGAGGCGTGGCTGAAGCGCCCGATCGCGCGCGGGATCGCGGTCGTGGCGGTCGTCGTTCCCGGCCTCGTCGCCGCGCCGACCGCTCTGCCGATCCTGCCGCCGGCGACGCTGGTCGCTTACATGCAGGCGGTCGGCTTTTCGCTTAAGGCGACCCAGACCGAGAACATGAAGCTCTCGGCGTTGCCGCAATATTTCGCCGACATGTTCGGCTGGCGCGAAATGGCGGCGGCGGTTTCCGCGGCCTATCAGGACCTGCCGCCCGAAGAGCGCGCGCAAGCGGTGTTCTTCGCCCCCAACTACGGCGAGGCCGCCGCGCTCGACGTCTATGGGCCGGCGCTCGGCGGCCCGCCGGCGATCAGCGGCCACAATTCCTATTTCCTCTGGGGGCCGGGGGGCGCCTCGGGCGAGGTGGTGATCACGCTGGGCCGCGACGCTGACGGCTACGGCCGCTACTATGGCGACGTTCGCGCCGTCGGCCGCATCGACGCCGCCTACGCGATGCCTTACGAGACCGGCCTCACGATTTGGGTCCTGCGTCAGCCGCGCGCGCCGATCGCCGAAATCTGGGGCGCGCTCAAACACTACGAGTGAGCGCGGCGCTCGCGCGGTCGCGACGAACGGGCGAGGTCCGAGATATGACCGCTGAGCCAGCCTTCGACGCCATCCGGCCGTCGGTCCGGCAGGCCGCGGCCGCGCCGGGGCTGTGGCTGGGCGCCGCGTGCCTGGTGGTCCACCTCTTCGCCAACGGCCACTATGGCTTCTTCCGCGACGAACTCTATTTCATCGTCTGCGGACTGCATCCCGCCCTCGGCTACGTCGACCAGCCGCCGCTGATTCCGCTGATCGCCGCCGCTTCGTACAAGCTGTTCGGGACCGCGCTGACGCCGCTGCGCTTCGTTCCGGCGCTGGCGGCGGCGACGGCGGTCGCGCTGGCCGCCGATCTTGCCCGCCAGCTCGGCGGCGGCCGCTTCGCCCAGACGCTCGCCGGGCTCTGCGTCCTGCTGGCGCCAACGCTGATGACCTTCGGCGTGCTGTTGACCACTCATTGTTTGCAACCGCCGACCTGGCTCGCCTGCGCCTGGTTTCTGACGCGTCGGATCGAAAGCGGCGACGAACGGTGGTGGCTCGCGCTCGGCGCGGTCGCCGGCGTCAGCCTGGAGAGCTATGACCTGATCGCCCTTTTCCTCATTGGTTTGGCCGTCGGCGTGGTCGCGACGCCGCTCAGGCGGAGCTTGGCGAGACCGTGGATCTATGTCGGGGCGGGACTGGCGCTGGCCTTGGCGGCGCCCGACGTCGTCTGGCAGGCGCAGCACAATTGGCCGTTCCTGCAGGTCGTCAGCGACAACCTCCTGAGAAATGTCGCACAGACCCCGCTCGCCTCGCTCTTGCAGCAGGCGTTCTTCGTCGGGTCCTTCACGGCGCCGGTGTGGCTCGCCGGTCTGTGGCGTCTCGTCGCGCGGCCGCCGCGCCCCGAGCTGCGCGCTTTGGGGATCGCCTGCGTCGCAGTTGTGGCGGTCGTCGTCGGGGCTGGCGGGCGAGCCTACTATAGCGCCTTTGCCTACCCAATTCTGTTCGCCGCCGGCGCGGTCGCCTGGGAGGCGTGGCTCAGGCGCCCGGCGGCGCAATGGGCCGCGGCGACCCTCGTCGCCGTCTTCGGCATTCGCGCCGCGCCGATAGCGCTGCCCATTCTGCCGCCGGCGACGTTGGTCGCTTACATGCAGGCGACGCACTACTCGGTCAAAGACAACCAGTTCCAAATCACAGACCTTGGCGACCTGCCGCCGATTTTCGCCGACATGTTCGGCTGGCCCGAACTGGCGGCCGCAGTCTCCGCCGTCTATCGCGGCCTGCCGCCCGATGAGCGGGCGCAGGCGGTCTTCTTCGCCAACAATTACGGCGAGGCGGCCGCTCTGAACCTCTATGGGTCGGCGCTCGGCGGCCCGCCGACGATCAGCGGCAACACGTCCTATTATCTCTGGGGCCCGGGCGGCGCGTCCGGGGAAACGCTCATCGCGCTGGGGCGCGGCGCCCCAGACTTCCCCGACGCCTACGACGACATTCGCGCCGCCGGACTCACCGACGACGCGCTCGCCAAGCCCTCCGAAACGGGCCTGACGATCTGGGTTTTGCGTCGACCGCACGCGCCGCTCGCGGCGATTTGGCCGTTGCTCAAGCGCTTCTGAGCGTGGACGCGGTTCACGTCGCCGCGGCGAAGATCGTCAGCCGGTCGGCTGCTCTTTCTCCTTCGGCGCAGGCTCGCTCGCTGAGCGCGTCTGCCGGCGCGCGTTGCGGCGGTCGCCTCGCGCATCTGGCGATCAGGTTTACTCGACGCGACCCGCCGTCTGCCGCCAACCGCGAACGAAGTCGATAGCGCACAGGGTCGGCTGGTGAGGGCTTTGGTCGGCAAGAACGTCAGCCGCCCTGCGTGGCGGATAGGGCCGAGGCAAGAAGACGAACCCGTAGCGGCTGCGCACGCGAGCGGGCGTCGACCCGGTTTCAGAATCGCGTCACCACGGTCACGCCGACCGACTCGAACTTGTCCATATTCATCAGCGCGTCGATCGACTGTTCCAAGCTGATGCGTTCGCCGATCAGCCGCTCCGGCTGAAGCTTGCCGGACTGAACCATGTCGAGCATCGCGCCGTAGCGATGCGCCTGCATGCCGTGGCTGCCGAGCAGCTCCAGCTCGCGCGCGACGACCTTGTCCATCGGGATTCGCGGCGCGCTGTGCTCGGCCAACATCAATCCGACCTGAACGTGCTTGCCGCGCTTTCTCAGGCTGCTGATCGAGTTGAAGCAGGTCGTGGGATGGCCGAGCGCGTCGATCGACAGATGCGCGCCGCCGCGCGTCAGCTCGATCACCGCCTCGGCGACGTCGGCGACGGAATTGGCGTCGACCGTCGCCGCGGCGCCGAGATCGCGCGCCAGGGCGAGCTTCTGGTCGGAAATATCGATCCCGACCACGTTCGCCCCGATCGCGCTGGCGATCATCACCGCCGAGAGCCCGACGCCGCCGCAGCCGTGAACGGCGACCCACTGCCCGGCGCGGGTCCCGCCCTGGTCGACGACGGCGCGAAACGAGGTGGCGAAGCGGCAGCCGAGGCTCGCCGCGGTGGCGAAATCGAGGCCCTCCGGCAGCGCGACAAGGTTCACGTCGGCGCGATGGATCGACACGAACTCGGCGAACGACCCCCAGTGGGTGAAGCCGGGCTGAAACTGATGGTCGCAGACCTGCTGGTTTCCCGCCCGGCACTGCGGGCACTCGCCGCAGGCGCAGACGAAGGGGACCGTCACGCGATCGCCCGGCCTCCATTTGCGGACGTCCTTACCCACCGCTTCGACCGTTCCCGCGAGCTCGTGTCCGGGCACGTGAGGCGGCGCGATATCCTTGTCATGCCCCATCCAGCCGTGCCAGTCGCTGCGGCAGACGCCTGTCGCCCGAACCCGCACGACCACCCCGTGGGCTTCGGGGACGGGCTCGGGGACGTTGGTCAGCTTCGGCGGCTGCGCGAACGCTTCATAGAGAACGGCTCTCATCGCGGGTCCCTTCGGCGCGCGGACGATTGCGCCATTTCAAACCCGCTCGCAAGCCGCGGCGAAGGCCGGCGTTTGTTTAGACCTTCCCGGTCGGCGGCTCGATGTGGCCGCCGAAGCCTTTGCGCATCGCCGAGATGATCTTCTCGGCGAAGGTGTGGCTCTGGCGGGAGCGGAAGCGGGTGTAGAGCGCGGCGGACAGCACCTCGACCGACACCGCCTCCTCGATCGCCGCCAGCAGGGTCCAGCGCCCCTCGCCAGAGTCTTCCACGTAGCCGGAGTAGGACTCGAGCTTGCCGTCGCGCGCGAGCGCGCTCGCCGTCAGGTCGAGCAGCCAGGCGCTGACGACGCTTCCGCGCCGCCACACCTCGGCGATGTCGGCGACGTCGAAGGCGAAGCGGTGCTCGGGCTTCACGGTCGGCGCGTCGGCGCTGCTGAGGATGTCGAAGCCTTCCGCGAACGCCTGCATCAGCCCGTATTCGATTCCGTTGTGCACCATCTTGACGAAATGGCCGGCACCGCAGGGGCCGGCGTAGAGATAGCCCTCTTCCACGCTCGGGTCGCGCCCCTCGCGTCCTGGGGTCGGCGGGATCGTCCCGCGGCCGGGGGCGAGCGTCTTGAAGACGGGATCGAGCCGCCGCGTCGCCGCGGCGTCGCCGCCGATCATCAGGCAATAGCCGCGCTCGAGCCCCCACACGCCGCCGGAGACGCCGACGTCGACATAGTCGATCCCGTCGGCCGCGAGCGCCTTGCCGCGGCGGACGTCGTCCTGCCAGAAGCTGTTGCCGCCGTCGATGACGCAGTCGCCGCGCGCAAGCAGCGGGCGCAGCGCCTCGATCGTGCCCTCGGTCGGCGCGCCGGCCGGGAGCATGATCCAAACCGCGCGCGGCGGCGTCAGCGCCTTGACCAGGGCGGGAAGCGAATCGACCGCCTCGGCGCCTTCCGCCGCCAGCGCCTTGCCCGGCGCAGGATCGCGATCGTAGACGACGCAGGAATGGCCGGCGCGCGTAAGCCGCCGCACAATATTCGCGCCCATGCGCCCCAGACCAATGACCCCGAGCCGCATCTGACGCCTCCTTTCGACAATTGGGGAACGCGCTAGTCCTTGGCGCGCTCGATGTACGTCCCGTCCCGCGTTCCGGCGGCGATGTGGGCCGGCGCCATGACGCGGGCGCGGGGGAACGCGTTAGTCCTTGGCCCGCTCTATATACGCGCCGTCCTCCGTCTGGATGAGACAACCCGGGCGCCGGCGGCGATGTGGGCCGGCGCCATGACGCGGGCGCGGGGGAACGCGTTAGTCCTTGGCCCGCTCTATATACGTGCCGTCTTCCGTCTGGATGACAACCCGGGTCCCGGGGGCGATGTGGGGCGGCACCATGACGCGCGCGCCGTTAGAGAGCTTCGCCGGCTTGTAGGACGACGACGCCGTCTGGCCCTTCATCGCCGGCTCGG
>CAZKHF010000004.1:0-32656 GCA_964552445.1 uncultured Bradyrhizobium sp.
GCGCCCGGCAAGATCGCCCGGCTCAACCGCATCGACGGCGAACCGATCGCGCCCGGCGATATCGCCGCCAAGATTCGGGAGCTCGCCGCCAATGGATGACGCTGCAAGCTCGCCCTTCGAGATCAGGGACTATCTGCGGCTCAACATGATGCCGCATTTCATGTGCCCGGGCTGCGGCCACGGCATCGCGCTACGCGCGTTGTTGTGGGCGGTGCACGAACTCAAGCTCGACAAGAACAAGCTCGCGGTGGTGTCGGGCATCGGCTGCTCGGGTCGCGTCGGCGCCTATGTCGACGCCAACACCTTCCACACCACGCACGGCCGCCCGCTCGCCTTCGCCACCGGGCTGAAGCTCGCCCGCCCCGACCTCACCGTGGTGGTCATCACCGGCGACGGCGACTGCCTGGCGATCGGCGGCAACCACCTCATCCACGCCTGCCGACGCAACCTCGACCTCACCTGCCTGATGCTCAACAACGAGGTCTACGGCATGACCGGCGGCCAGGTGTCGCCGACCACGGCGCTCCACCGCCTCACCACCACCACGCCGGACGGCAACGTCGAACCGGCTTTCGACGCCTGCGCGCTCGCCGAGGCGGCGGGCGCGAGCTTCGTTGGCCGCGAGGTGACGCGCCAGGCGCCGGCGCTGAAGAACGTCATCAAGGCGGCGGTCGCCCACGAGGGCTTCGCCTTCGTCGAAGCGATCTCCGACTGCACCGAGATCTACGGGCGCAAGAACGATCTCGGCGAATCGCCGGAAATGATGCTCAGCCAGAAAGCCAAAATGCGGCCGGAGAGCTTCGCCGACGTCGCCGACCGCCAGTACAAGCCCAACCGGCTGCGCACCGGCGTGCTGGCCAAGCACGACCGGCCGGAATACGGGCGGCTGTGCCGCGAACGCGCCGCGCGCGGACGCCCGGAGAAGCGACGATGAGCGGCGGCCGACTGGAAGTCCGCCTTGCCGGCAGCGGCGGGCAGGGGCTCATCACCGGCATGCGCATGCTGTTCCGCGCGCTGGCGCTCGCCGGCCGCCGCGCCGCGCAATCGCAGAGCTACGAGCCGACCTCGCGCGGCGGCTTCTGCTTCTCCGACCTGGTCGTCGCCGACGACCCCGCCGATTATCCGTTGGCGATCCGGCTCGACATGATGGCGGCGCTGTCGCAGATCGGGCTCGACCGCTCGCTGGCGCTGGTCAAGCCCGGCGGGCTGATTCTGGTCGACGCTCGGCTGGTCGCCGAGCCGCCGCCAAGCGGCTTCGGCGCGCGCGTCCTGCCGATGAGCGACCGCGCGATCGCGCTCGGCAGCGCGCGCGTCGCCAACGTCGTGGCGCTCGGCGCGCTCGCCCGTCTCGGCCGGCTGTGCCCGCCGGAGGCGCTGGAAGAGGCGGTGCGCCTGGAGACGCCGCCGAAGTTCGCCGCGCTCAACCTCGCCGCGGCGCGCGAGGGCTTCGCGCTCGCGGCGGAGACGACGGCGGCGGCGTGAGCGACGCGCCGGTCGGCTTGCGGTTCTTGTCCCGCGCGAGACGGGCGCCGCCGCGCCGAAAGCGTGCTGGTCGATAGGATCGTCGGCGCTCAAACCCCTTCTTTCCCGCGCGGAGCGGCCGTGCGGTCCGGCCTCCCGGCGCGGCAAGATCCTTCTTGGAGCGCCATCCTTCTTGGAGCGCCGGATGCTTTCCGGAAGTCCGTTTGACGGCAAGTAATGCTCTCGGGACGTTAAGCGTCACTTATTTTGGCTTTAAAACAACTGTGGCGACGCCAAGCATCGTCGCGGCGACGCCTCGTCCTTTGTCGTAGAACTAAATAGTTGTCGAAAACTGGAAGGCGACCTATTCTCTTCGCCGTCGGCGTCGCGTGACGCGGTCGGCGACGACCGCCGGTCTCACGTATCGCTAAGGAGGCGTCTTATGAACATGCGCAAGATCGTCGGTGCGGCGCTTGCGGCCTCGGTCATGGCGTGGGCGGCGTCGCCCGCCCAGGCCACCGGACCGGTTTACCACTACGGCCACAATTGGAACGCGGCGCATGCTTGGCCTGCGTTCTACATCATCGGCGGCGCGGCGAGCGTGATGCTCGACGCCGCCATCGTCTGGAACACGCAATGCCGCGAGCTGACCGCCCAAGAGGCGTTCGCCTCGGCCTTCCTCCCGGTCGTCGGCTTCGCCTTTGACGTGAACGACAACAAGTGCAAGCGCTGAGCTGACGCCGCGCGCGACCGCGCCCCCTCCCTCGCCTCCGAGCCGCCTCGACGCGGCGAGGGGCGATGGGGCCGGGAGGGGCGCGCGGCGCCGCTGTCGCCGGACCGCCGCCACTCCTCGCCGTTTGGCCGGTCAACGGCGCGCCGACGCCGCGAAGCTCACCAGTAGTGGCAGACCCGGCGCCCCGCCGAGGCGCTGTAGTGGCAATGCCACTGGCGATGGGGCCTGGTGAGGTCGGCGATGAGGACGCCCGCGGCCGCGCCGACGGCGCCGCCCACCAGCGCGCCGCCCACCGAATGGGTGGCGACGCCGCCCACCACCGCGCCGCCCGCGCCGCCGATCAAGGCGCCGTTCGCTTCGCGATTGCTCATGCAGCCGCCCAAGGCGAGCGAAAACGCCAGCGCGCTAATCACGATAATTGTTCGCATAAAGCCCTCCGCCTCGAATCGCCCGCCACGCCCGAGAGGAGGATGCCGCGGCCCGCGCCGCTTGTATAGAGACGAACGACGCCGGCGCGCGCCGGCGTCACGCTCGCTTTCGCAATCAGGCGGCTTCCTCGATCGCCGCTTCCTCGCCGTCGGCGGCCTCGCCCTTGGCGCCGCGCCGCTGCGACCTCTTCAGTTGCACCTCGATCACCTTGAGCGCGTCGATCTCGCTCAGCTTCTGCACCGCGGCGATCTCGCGCATCATCCGATCGAGCGCCGCCTCGTAGAGCTGTCGCTCGGAATAGGACTGCTCAGGCTGCGCCTCGGAGCGATAGAGGTCGCGCACCACCTCGGCGATCGCATTGATGTCGCCCGAGTTGATCTTCGCCTCGTACTCCTGCGCTCGCCGCGACCACATGGTGCGCTTGATGCGCGCGCGGCCGGTGAGAATGTCGAGCGACCGCTTGGCCGCCTCCGGCTCGGACAGCTTGCGCATGCCGACGCCCGCCACTTTCGCGGTGGGCACCCTGAGCGTCATCTTGTCCTTGGCGAAATTGATGACGAACAGTTCGAGCGTGAACCCGGCGACTTCCTGGTTCTCCACCGCCACGATCTGCCCGACTCCATGCGCCGGATAGACGACGAACTCGTTGAGCTTGAAGCCCGGGCGCGCCGGCTTCGCCGCCTTCTGCACGGCAACGTCCTCGACGCGCTCGCCGGGCTTGGCGGCGACCGGCGGCCGCTTGGCGGCGGGCGCGACGCTCGGCTTGACGACGACGGCCAGCCCCGCCGGCGGCGTCGCCGCGGCGGTTTCGCGCGGGCTCTTCGCTTCGACGACCACCGCCGGCTTGTCGACCAGCGGGCGCGCCTGCGCCGGGAGCGCCGCCTCGGCGGCGGGCGCCTGCGCCGCGATCGGCTTGGTCGCCTTCTCGGCGACGCGCCCAGGCTTCGTCGCCCGGGCCGCGAGGGCGGCGCGGCGCGCGCTCTCGGTCTTGCTCGGGCTCGCCTTGGCGTTCGCCGGCCGAGCGGCCTTGCTCTTCGTCGCCGACTGGGCCGGACGCGCCGAGGCCGACGCTCCGACCGGCTTGCGCTTGCGGGACGGCGTCGAAGGAGCGGTCGCCTTGGTCTTCTTCGCTGGGGTTCTCGACGCTCGCTTATTCGCCTTTTTCCGCGCAGCCATGGTGCAAACTCTCCAAACGCAAAAAAAACTGCCCGCCGCCGCTATTCCGTCATGCGGGCGTCGATCCTTCAATTGTCAACGCAGATCGCCCTCGAACGGGATGTTCGAAGAACACAATAATCTCGCGAGGGGCCGGCGGGCTCCATTAACGACGTCCTATCACAATTTCGCCGAAAAATCAAAAGGGATCGGACTAACGGTTAATAAACGCCATCGCGGCGTGTGAATGAGTCTCGCGTCCGCCCGGCGGTCGCCTCAATCGCCCTGACCTGGCTTGGGCGAGAAAAACTCCGCATATTTGCCCGGTCGGCCGTCGAAATCCTTCGCGTCGGGCAGCGGCTCCCGTTTCGCGGTGACGTTGGGCCAGATTTTCGCGTATTCGGCGTTGACGCGCGCCCACGACTCCAGCCCCGGCTCGGTGTCGGGCTTGATCGCCTCGGCGGGACATTCGGGCTCGCACACCCCGCAGTCGATGCATTCGTCGGGGTGGATGACGAGCATGTTCTCGCCCTCGTAGAAGCAATCGACGGGACAGACCTCCACGCAATCCATGTACTTACACTTGATGCAGTTCTCCGTCACCACATACGTCATCGAGCCGTCCCTCGTCGGATCGAGCGCCGCGGCGAAAATCGCCGGCGACCTCTCTTCCTCTCAATTCTTCCTCTCAACCGATTCCGATCGCCGCGCGCCGAAATCGGGCGACGATAGTAACATTCGCTCGCCAAAACGATCAATCGCCGCGGCGGCTTCGCTTGCGCGTCCGCGGGCCGCGCCGCGCCGGCTATTTCGTCGGGTCGCGCGACTTCAGCAGGGGCTTGAGGTCGAGCAGCTTGGCGAACGGCGAGTCGAGATTCACGCGCGGCTCGGGCGGCGGGGCGCGCGAACGCCCTTTGTCGCCGCCCGCGGGCTCGGCCGTCCGGCGTTCGTCGTCCTTCCCGCCTTTCTTGAACGGGCCCCTTCGCGGCGGCGGGCGGCGGTCCTCGCGCGGCGGTCCGCCGGCCGCGGCGGCGGCGTCGGCCGCCGAACCATCCGCCGCCGGCCGCGCCGTTTCATTCGCCGCCGGCCGCGCCTCGGCCGCGGGAGGACGGTCCCGCCACGGCTTGCGCGGCTGGGCTCCGGGCGCGCGGCCGCGCGCCTCGCCGGGCGCCGCCGCCTCGCCGCCGTGCGGCGGCCGGACGTGGCTCCGGCCATGGCGGCGCGGGTGATGCGGCGCCGGGCGCCAAATCTCGATCAGCTCTTCCTCGGTCGGCGGCGGGTCCGAGGCGGCGGGCGCGCTGGCCTCGCCGCTCGCGCCGGCGACAGCGACGTCGGGCGCCTCCGGCGCCTCGGGCCGAGGCGCGCTCGCGACGATCTCTTCGTCCGCGGAGGGCGCCGCTTCGGGCAGAGCGGGTTCGCCTTGCGGCGGCGACGCCGCCTCCGCGGCGGCCTCGCTCGCCCTCTCTTCCCCTTCCGCTTCGGCGGCCAACCTGGCGACGGCCTCGTCGGTCGTCTCCTCGCCCGTCGTCGCGGCGCCCTCGGCCGCGGCTTCTCGTTCGCTCGCCGCCTCGGCGATCGGCTCGGCGGCGGGCGCCGCGGCGCTCGCCGGCTCGCCGCCCGCAGCCTCGACGGCCGGCTCGGCGGGCGGGGGCGCGGCCTCGCCGCTGGCCGCCTCGGCGGGCGGCGGCGGCGCGGCCGGCTCGGTCGCGGCGACGGCGGCGCGGAGCGCGACGGCGGCGAGATACGCCGCCTTCTTCACCATGTGGCTGGCGAACCCGAGCGAATTCAGAATTGAGGCGAAGCGCTCTCCCGAACAGCCGGTCAGCGACGTCATCTGGCTGGTGACGACGAAGCCCTCGACGTTCTCCCCCCCGGACGCGCCGGCGTTCGGCGGTCGGCGGGGCAAAGCGGCGCGGATCAAATCCATCAGCCGCTCGACGATGTCGACGCGCACCGCGCGCTCGCCGCAGATGCGGAAGCCGGCGACCCGGTAGGCTTCGGCCGAGGCGGGGGGCTCGATCGCGAACGAGGTTCGGCCCGAAGCGGCGAACTGGAGCGCCCGCTCGGCGGCCGTCCCGTTGTCGGCGTCGCGGCGGGAGAGCGCCCAAAGCTGCGCGCACAGCGTGCGCGAGGCGGGCTTCAGCAGCGCCGGGACGAAGATGTAGTAGGCGCCGAAGCGCACGCCCAGCTTGCGCAGGGCGCCGCGCGCGGTCTGGTCGAGCGCCTTCACCTGCGCCTTGACGCGCTCGCGCTCGAGCACGCCGAGCGCCTGGGCGAGCTTGAGGGCGAGGTCGCGCACCTCCTCGGGCAGGGGCTCGGGCTCGGCCAATTGCGGCAGCGGGGCGAGCGTCTTGCGCACGTGGGCGTCGAGCCATTGCGCGACGCGCCGCTCGACCGTCTCCTTGCCTTCCGCCGAAAGCGCGTCGTCGGCGAGGACGATCGCTCGCGGCTTCAGCGTCGCCTCTCCGGGGGCGAGCCTCGCGACAGGGTCGCCGAGCCAGCGGATCGCGCCGTCGCTGGCGAGCGTCAACGACTCGTCGACCGCCTCGGCGAAACGCGCCGCGCGGGCGGCGAGCTCCTTGGCGAGCTCGGCCTTGCGCACCTCTTCGTCAGCCGGGTCGGCGGCGCCCGCCGCAACGGCGCTTTCGGCCGGCGCGATCTGGAAGCCGCGCAGTTCGGCGAAAGGCGAGGGGCGCTGCGCCGGCGCTGCGCCGGGCGCTTCGCCTTCGTGCGTCGATTCCGCCTCGACCATCGCGCGTCCTTCTTATCGCCGCCTTCGCTTGCGGGTTCGCGGCCGGAAAGCGGCGCCGCCTCGCCCTCAACGGCGCCTGCGGCAAGGCTCTTTACCCGACCGCCGGGGCGCTGCCAATGCCGGAAGGGCCGATCGGCGGTCTGAAGGCGGGAAAAGCGGCGGCCGGCGGCGCGAAAACGGCCGCGCGGCTGGCGAAAGCGCGATTCAGGCGGCGCGCGGCTTCCCGGCGGGAGCGCCGTAAAGGCGTCGATCACTGAAACGGCGTTATCTTCCGCGACGCTGATTCGAAGAAAGGCGCATGTATCGCAACTTCATCTCCGTAGGCGGCTTCACCGCGCTGTCCCGGCTGACCGGCTTCGCCCGCGATCTGATGATCGCGGCGGTGATGGGCGTCGGCCCGCTCGCCGACGCCTTCGTCGTCGCGCTTCGCCTGCCCAACCAGTTCCGCGCCATCTTCGGCGAAGGCGCGTTCAACGCCGCCTACGTGCCGACCTACTCGCGGCTGTTGATCGCCGATGGGGAAGAGCGCGCCAAAATTTTCGCCAGCCGGATCTTCACCCTGCTGCTGCTCTCGCAGGCGGCGTTGTTGTTGTTCGCGCTTCTCTTCACGCCGGAACTGGTCGAGATTATCGCGCCGGGATTCGGCGAGGACCCGCACAAGTTCGCTTTCGCCGTCGCCATGACGCGCGTGACCTTTCCCTATCTCGCCTTCATCACCCTGGCGACGCTGCACACCGCGACCCTTAACGCCCACGGCTTCTTCGGCATGGGGGCCTTCGCCCCGGTGCTGCTCAACCTCTTCGTCATGGCGTTTCTCGCCGTTGCGTTCCTGTTCCCCAACGCCGGCCTCGCCGCGAGCTGGGGGGTGTGCGTCTCGGGCGCCGCGCAGCTCGCGCTGTTGATGGCGGAGGCGCGCCGGCGGGGCGTGCTGGAGCGCCTGGCGATCCCGCGCTTCGACGTCGACGTCAGGCAGTTCTTCGCCGCGCTCGGCCCCGCGGTGATCGGCTCGGCGGGCCAGCAGATCGCCATCCTCGCCGACACGATCTTCGCTTCGCTGTTGCCGGGCGACGCCAACTCGTCGATGTACTACGCGGAGCGGCTCTACCAGTTGCCGCTCGGCGTCATCGGCGTCGCGGCGGGAACGGTGCTGTTGCCGGAAATGAGCCGACGCCTCGCCGCCGGCGACGAGGCCGGCGCCGCGGGCGCGCAGAACCGCTCGATCGCGCTGACCTTCGCGCTCGCCGCGCCTTTCCTCGCCGCCTTCCTGGTCCTGCCGGAGGAGACGGTGCGCGGCGCCTTTCTGCGCGGCGCTTTCACCGCCGAGGCGGCGCGCGGCTCGGCGGCGGTGCTCGAAGCCTACGGGCTCGGCCTCGTTCCGATGGTGCTCATCCGCTCGGCGGTGGCGAGCTTCCAGTCGCGCGGCGATACGACGACGCCGATGCAGTGCTTCTTCGTCGGGCTGACGGTCAACCTCGCGCTGAAGGTCGGCCTCTATCGCTTCCTCGGGCCGGTCGGTCTCGCGCTGGCGACGGCCGCTGGCGCCTGGATCAACTTCGCGTTGCTCATCCTCCTCGGACTGCGCCGCCGCTGGTTCAGCCCCAACGCCAAGCTGATCGAGAACGTCGCCATCGTCGTCTTCGCCGCGGGCGCGGCGACGGCGGCCGCGCCGGCGCTGTTTTGCCAAGCCGACGCGGTTATCGCGCGCCTCCACTTTCTTCGCGACGCGCTCGACATCGCGCTCGCCGGCCTCGCCATAGCCGTCCTCTACGCGGCGCTCTACGTCGCGGGATCGCTGATGTTCGGCCGCTCGCCATGGCGGCAGCTGACCTGATCGGCGCCCTCGCCTATTGTCGGACCCGGGTTTCGTGATAGGGCGTCGGCCGCGCGCCGAAAGTCCCGCGCGCTTTCGTCGCAACCGCAGGAATCGCAGGAGCAGGGATGTCGCGGCGCGCCATCGTCATCGTCGGAGCGGGCCATGCCGGCGTGCAGGCCGCGGCGAGCTTGCGCGAGGAGGGCTGCGACGATTCCGTCGTTCTGCTCGACGGCGCGCCCGGCCTGCCCTACCAGCGCCCGCCGCTGTCGAAGGCGTTCCTCAAGGGCGCGATGGATCTTGCCGGCCTGCCGCTGCGCGCCGAGCAATTCTATCGCGAGAAGGCGATCGAGCTGCGCCTCGGCGAGCGGGCGCGGCGGATCGATCTTTCCGGCAAGCGAATCGAGCTCGCCTCCGGCGGCGCCCTGCCGTTCGATCATCTTATCCTCGCCGCCGGCGCGCGGCCGCGGCCGCTGCCCGTTCCCGGTCTCGACCTCGACGGCGCGCTCGGCCTGCGCGGAATCGCCGACGCGCAGGCGATCCGCGAGCGGCTGAAGCCTGGCCAGCGCGTCGTCGTCGTCGGCGCCGGGTTCATCGGGCTGGAGATCGCCGCCACCGCGCTCGCGCTCGGCGCCGAAGTCGCGGTGGTCGAGATCGCTGAGCGGCCGCTCGCGCGTGTCGTCTCGCCGATCATGTCGTCGTTCTTCCTCGCCGCGCATCGAGCTTTCGGCGCGAGGTTCCATCTCGGAGTCGGCGTCGCCGCGATCGAAGGCGCGAACGGCGCGGCGGAAGCGGTCGCTCTGACCGACGGAACGCGCCTGCCGGCCGACGTCGTCATCGTCGGCGTCGGCGTGCTCGCCGAGGATCGCCTCGCGCGCGAGGCGGGTCTTTCCTGCGCCAACGGCGTCGTGGTCGACGCCGAGCTCGCGGCCTCCGATCCGGCGGTCTCGGCGATCGGCGATTGCGCCCGCTTCCCGCACCCAATGAGCGCGCGCCCGCTGCGCCTCGAGTCGGTTGAGAACGCGGTCGACCAGGCGCGCTGCGTCGCGCGGCGGCTCGCGGGCAAGCCCGAGCCCTATGCGGCGCTGCCTTGGTTCTGGAGCGATCAGGGCGACCTCAAGCTGCAGATCGTCGGCCTGTCGCACGGGATCGACCGCTGGGTCGCGCGCGGCGACCCACGCTCGCGCGCCTTCTCCGTCTTCGGCTTTCGCGGCGCGACGCTGGCTGCGGTCGAGAGCGTCAACCGCAGCGGCGACCATATGGCGGCGCGCCGCATCCTCGCCGCCGGCGTGCCGCTGACGCCCGATGAGGCCGCCGATCGGCAGTTCGACTTGCGCAAGCTGGCGCTGTCGGCGAAGGCGTGAGCCGCGCTGATCCGGGCGGCCGCGCCCGGATCAGCGCGCGAGGCCGCGTGCGGCGCGTCCGCCGGCGCCCTAGGGCTTCCCGTCGGCGCGGCTGGGGTCGCCGAGGCGATTGTGCAGCCGCCGCTCCCAGTCGATCGCCTCGCGGACGATCTCCTCGAGGTCGTCGCGTTTGGGGCTCCAGCCAAGCTCGCGGCGCACCCGCTCCGCCGCGGCGACGATCGAGGCGGGATCGCCGGCGCGCCGGCCGACATGGTTGACCTTGAAATCAACGCCGGAGACGCGCTTGACCACGTCGACCACTTCCTTGACCGTCGCGCCGTGGCCGTAGCCGCAATTGCAGACCAGGCTGTCGCCGCCCGCCCGCAGATAGGCGAGCGCCGCGAGATGGGCGTCGATGAGGTCAGTCACCTGGATGTAGTCGCGCACGCAGGTGCCGTCGCGCGTCGGATAGTCTTCGCCGTAGATGTCCATGCTCGGGTAGTAGCCCAGCGCGGTCTGCGCGCCGCGCTTGATCAGGTGGGTGGCCTTCGGCGTCGACTGCCCGAGGCGGCCCTGCGGGTCGGCGCCGGCGACGTTGAAATAGCGTAGCGCGACGTAGCGCAGGCCGTGGGCGCGGCCGACGTCCTCGAGAATCCATTCGACCATCAACTTCGAGCGGCCGTAAGGCGAGACCGGTTTCAGCGGCGCGTCTTCGCTGACCGGCTCGGCGCCGGCGTCGCCGTAGACCGCCGCGGTCGAGGAGAAGATGAAATGGCGGACGCCGCCCTCGACCGCGCAACGAATCAGGTTCAGCGCCTTGGCGGTGTTGTTGAGGTAGTAGCCGAGCGGGTCGACAAGCGATTCGGGCACGACGATCTTGGCCGCGAAATGGGCGATGGCGTCGATTTCGTGCTCGCGGATCAGGCTGGAGACGAGCTCCGCGTCGCCGAAATCGCCGACCACCAGCTTGACCGGCTCCGGCGCCGCCCAGGCGAAGCCGGTCGACAGGTTGTCGAGCACGACCACCTTCTCGCCGGCGTCGAGAAGCCCGAGATTCATGTGCCCGCCGATGTAGCCGGCGCCGCCAGTGACCAGAACCGCCATCGCTCCCTCGCGTTCTCCGATAAGTCCCCGCCACCTTAGCAAATTTGCGACGACGGCCGAACCGGCGTTTACTCCGAATGGATGATGGGACATTTACGGCGAATGGCTTAAGGGCTCGATTCGCGGCCCCTCTTGCCTTTTCTAGGCGGCGCGCCGCACAATCGAGGGGAAAGGTTTCGCTCGCATGTTCAGACCCATCCGCAAGGCAGTGCTGCCGGTCGCCGGCCTCGGGACGCGCTTCCTGCCCGCGACCAAGGCGATCCCCAAAGAGATGCTCACTGTCGTCGATCGGCCGATCCTGCAGCACGTGGTCGACGAGGCGCGCGCGGCGGGCGTCGAGCAATTCATCTTCGTCACCGGGCGCAACAAGGGCGTCATCGAAGACCACTTCGACATCAACTACGAGCTGGACGACACGCTGCGCAAGCGCGGCAAGGAGAAGGAGATCGCCGCGCTCGCCGCCGACCTCCTGCCCGCCGGCTCGACCAGCTTCACCCGCCAGCACTTCCCGCTCGGCCTCGGCCACGCGGTATGGTGCGCGCGCAGCCTGGTCGGCGACGAGCCTTTCGCGCTGTTGCTGCCCGACATGATCACCGTCGCCGGGGAGCGCAAGACGCGCTGCCTCGCCCAGTGCGTCGAGGCCTACCAACGCTACGGCGGCAACGTCGTCGCGGTCGAGGAGGTGCCGCCGAACGAGACGCAATACTATGGCGTGGTCGGGATTGGCGCCGACGACGGCCATACCTTCGAAATCATCGGCATGGTGGAGAAGCCGCCGCGTGGCGCGGCGCCCTCCAATTCGATCATTGCCGGCCGCTACATTCTCCAGCCGGAGATCTTCGGCATCCTCCAGAGCCTCGAAAAGGGGGCGGGCGGCGAGTTCCAGCTCACCGACGGCATGAAGCAGCTCGCCACGACGCAGTCGTTCCATGGCGTGCGGTTCGACGGGCGGACCTTCGACTGCGGCTCGAAGCTGGGCTTCCTCACCGCCAACCTCGCCGTCGCGCTCGAGCGCGAGGATCTCGCCGAGGCCTTGCGCGCCGAATTGCGCAAGCTCGCGCTTTAGGCCGGGCGGCGCTCGGGCTCAGCGCTGCAGCCTGAGCCCGAGCATGAAGACGTTGGCGATGTAGTTCGAGTTCGGCGCGCTCGATTGATACTGCTGGCGCGTCGCGCTCGCCTTCAGCACGAGGTCGCGCGACAGATGATACTCGGCGCGCAGCCCGAGGCTCGCGGTCGAATCGCTTTGCGCCGCGCCGACATAATGGTCGGTCGAGTACCCCGCGGTGGCGTCGAGCGTGAAGCGGCGGGTCAGTTCGTGGGCGATCTCGATCGAATAGGCGCGCTGGATCGCGCCGGAGGCGCCGGCCATGGTGGTGTCGGCCAGGCTGGTCTGCGCCTTGGCGGTGACGGTGGTGAGCGGCGTCGCCGACCAGATCAGCGAGGCGTCGATCAACGGCGCGCGCATGTCCGCCAGCCGCGCGTCCTGATAGGAGCGCTCGCCGTAGCCGAGGCTCGCTTCGCCGGTGAGCTTCTGCGTAAACGCCAGCGTCGCGCCGGCGCGCCCGAGGACGCCGGCGGAGTCGCGCGCATAGCCGTATTCGTCGACGCCGTCGAAATACCGGCGCGCGTCGAGGCCGAATTCGAGGAACGGCGACAATCCCGGCGAGACTTGATAGGAGAAGCGCGCGCGCAGGCCCCAGTCGTTGAAATCGTCGCTCGAAAGCCGGTCGAGCGAGCCGTCGGCGAGCGTCGCGTTCTGGTAGAGCGTGCTGTCGAGCGTACCGTGCAGCGCGACGGCGAGGTCGCCGAACTTTTGCGTCCCGCCGAACGTGGCGCCCAAAGTCTCGACCAGCGGATGGTTTGAGGTCGCGCCGCCGTTGGCGACGCCGAGCGAGGCGAGCGTCTGCTCGGCGATGTTGAAACGTCCCTCGGCGTCGAAGGAGAGGTCGTGGGTCGCGTCGAGGCGGCCGTCGACGACGCCGTTGGCGTAAGGGGCGTCGTCGCCCGGCGCGGCGAAATAATCCGTGTAGCCGGCCTTCAGCGAACCGCGCAGGTCGTTGCGCGACCAAACGGACTGCGCCGACACGCCGCCTTCGGTGGTCTCGAACGGCGAGCCCTTTTGCGCGCCAGCGGTCTGGCCGGGGTTGGACGCCCAACCGAAATCCTGCTCCAGATAGGGCGTCAGCCGCAGCGCGCCGACGTCGAAACCGGTCGGGTCGAACGGCTTGTCGTCGTCGGCGGGACGGCGCCGCGCCGGCGGCGGCGCCGGCGTGGCGATGGTCGGGGGCGGCGTCGCGCCGTCGGCGAGCGCGGGCGGGCCGCCGCGCAGCCCGAGGCGCTGGGCGCCGGGGTAATAACCGAGCCGCGGCTTCGCCGCGCCTTTGGCGGCGGGCCTCTTCGCTTTGGCCGCCGGCGCGTTTTGGCTTTGCGGCGCTGCGCCGTTCGGGTCGGACCCGGGCGCGCTGAGGCTCGCCGCGTCGTCCGTCGCCGCCGCCAGGATCGGCGTCGCCTCGTCGCCGCGCAAACCCGAAGCGGCCGTCGCCGCGACTTGCGCGCGCGCCGGCGCCGGCGCGAGCGCTAGCATCGAGGCCGCGGCCAATCCGCTGAGCGCAAGGCGTCGAACTCGGCGAGGCTCGAAGAGGCGCGGCCGCACGATCGCTCCTTGGAGCGCGCGTTCGACAAAGCGCGCAATCCCCTGCGAGGGTTAGGCCGGCATGGTTAATGCGCGCTTAATCTGCGTTCGCCGGGCGAGGCGCAAATCGTCGGCTGAGGAGCGGCGACATCGCCGCTCTGTTCAGCGACATTTTCGCGCACCAAGGCTCGATCCCCCCGAGTCCTCGGTGAGATGGCCGATCTCGCTTTCAGCATCGGTTTCAAGCGCCGCACGAGCTGTTCGCCGCGAATTTGAGCCAACGTGGGGAAATTTGCAGTCTGACGACGGAAAGCTCAGAAATCTCGCGTGAGGGGGCGGATGCAAATCACGCGTCGACATTGACCGGATAGGCTTTGGTCCGGCCTCCCGACCTGTTGAAAGGGTCTGGCTGGCGCGTTATCGCTTCGGAAGCGGCGATGATCCGGCCGAAGTTGGTCATTGCGAAAAGTCGCCGTCCGATAGCGGCGAGGCTCGCTCTCGGAGTCACGAGGAGGGGGTGACTCTGCGCGGGGCCACGACGCGCGACAACGCCGCGATCCTTTGGTTACTCCGAATCTGGCGGGGTGAATACCCGGCAAAGATGCTTGTATTGAGTTGAGAGACGTCGGGTGCGAGGTCGAACGTAAGTATTTCGCGCATCGAGGCGAAGGCCGCGAGGCGCGACTCGGCGCAGCGCTTTCAACAAAAGGGGGAGAACAATGTTTGCGCGACGGACAATTCTATTGGCGGCTCTTTCCGCGACTGTAGCCGGCGTCGCGAACGCCGCCGCCAACAACGCCAAGCGTTTCTTGGGGAAATGGTCAGGCGCGTGGGATGGACAGTGGCCGATGAGCATTGAGGTCCTGAGCGTGAACGGCGGCGCGGCGGTTGTCGTTTACACTTGGCCCGACGGCAGCGTCCGCGAGAGCGGAATAATAGTCGGCGACAAACTGAAGATTCCGAACATCACGCTGACGCTGTCGGGGCCGAACGCAGGCGTCGCCGTCGGCGACTTTCCGACTGCGCACAGGACGGCGGACGTGAGCCGCTAGGCGGCTGCAGGAATTGTCAGGGCGACGGCGCTTCGGTCGCCGTCGCCGCGAAGAAACGCTATCGCAATGGCAGAGCGTCGATCGTCCCTATACAATGGAGAATGTCAATGCTAGTCAGACAGTTATTGCTTGCGTCCATAGTCTTGGCGACAATGTCGCCGGCCGCGATGGGAAAATGTAGCAGCGTGAGTCAACTTAGCTTCCGACCCGACACTAATGACGTTCAGTCAGTTAGCGCGGTGTGTGACGGTCATGGAATTGGTTTAAAGCAATTTACCCCTGGATTTGGCTACGAGTTCACGCGAGTTTTCGTCGCATCGTCGCCAAGGCATGGAACGTTGAAGACGCACTCTTTTGGATACGAGTACCGTCCGCGCCCCGGCTTCTCCGGCGACGACGGCTTTGCGCTGAAAGTTTGCGCCGTCAAGGACGGCGTGTCCGGGTGTTCGACATTGAACTACTCCGTGACCATTCAGCAATAGACAAGCGCACAACGGCGGCGACGACATTGACCGCGGCGCGCTGCGCGAGTCGGGTGAAAAACCGCGGCGACGCAGTGGGCCGTGGGGGATCGCCTCTGCGTCGTCGGCGCAACAGCTTCTTGAAATCGAACGGCTCGTCGAACCCGCCGGGGTCGGCGGCGCGCGGGGTCGCCTTCCGGCCGCGCCGTGTGCTAAGAGGCCGCCATGAATAGGACGAACGTGAGCCCCCTCGCATCGGCGTTGCGCACCATTTCGGCCGAGCAGAAGGGGCTAAACGCTCTCGTCGAGGCGCTGGAGGCGCCGGGCGAGGACGGTCTTGGCGCGGCTTTCCAGCGCGCCGTCGAATTGATCTCCCGCGCCCAAGGACGGGTGATCGTCACCGGCTTGGGCAAATCCGGCCATGTCGCGCGCAAGATCGCCGCGACGCTCGCCTCGACCGGCCAGCCGGCGAGTTTCGTCCATGCCGCGGAGGCGAGCCACGGCGACCTCGGCATGATGCAGAACGGCGACGTCGTCGTCGCCATCTCTTGGTCGGGCGAGACGGTCGAGCTGGCGGCGATCATCACCTACGTAAAGCGCTTCGCCATTCCGCTGATCGCGGTCACGGCGAGCCCCGACAGCGCGCTCGGCCGCGAGGCCGACATCCTGTTGCGCTTGCCGATCGCGCCGGAGGCCTGCCCGAACGGCGTCGCGCCGACCACCACCACCACCATGCAGATGGTGCTCGGCGATGCGCTGGCGATCGCCTTGCTCGAGGGCAAGGGCTTCACCGCCCGCGACTTCCGCGTCTTCCATCCCGGCGGCAAGCTCGGCGCCAAGCTCGCTTACGTGCGCGACGTCATGCATCGCGGCGAGCGCATCCCACGCATCCGCGTCGGGGCGAAGATGGCCGACGCGATCGTCGAGATGAGCTCGAAGGGCTTCGGCTGCGTCGGCGTGTTCGACCAAGGCGGCGCGCTGGTCGGCATCATCACCGACGGCGACCTGCGCCGCCATCTCAGGTCCAACCTGTTGGTCGACACGCCGGTCGAGGAGGTGATGACCCGTTCGCCGCGCACGATCGCGCCCGACGCGCTGGTGGCCGAGGCGCTGGAGCTGATCAGCCGCAAGATATCGGCGCTGCTGGTGGTCGAGGCGGGCGAGGTGGTCGGCATCGTCCACTTCCACGACCTCCTCGGCAGCGGCGCGGCCTAGCGGCTAAAGAGGGGCGGCGCGCGCGGTTCTTGCGTCGCGCGCCGGCGTGTGGCAAAAGCGCCGCGTTCATCTCGACGCGCCGGGCGTTTCCCGGCCGCGCCAAGCGCTGCAGTAGCTCAGTGGTAGAGCACCCCCTTGGTAAGGGGGAGGTCGAGAGTTCAATCCTCTCTTGCAGCACCATCAAAATAATCATGAAAATCAATGGCTTGCTCGACGATAGGCCGTTCGTGCGCCTGGGCTGGCGCACTCCGGCGCGTCCCATCGCCCCACGCCTGTCCGCGTCCGACGCCCGGCGACGGCGTCCGCCATTTTCGCCGGCGGGTTCCCGCGACCTCGCTCCAAGGCTGGGCGGCCGTCGGATCAAGGAGAGCCTCGCAACCAAGGACGCGAGGCTGGCGAGAATCCGGCGTGCGGAGGCGGCGGCGCGGCGAGCGGCCGTCCCGGGCCGGGAACGCTTTCGCGCGCGCGGTCGAGCCTCGGCGCTTCAACCTTTGCGAATCGCCCGGTATTGCGCCGGCGAGCATTCGTGCACGCGGCGGAAGCTCCTTGAGAAATAAAGCGGATCGTCGAAGCCAAGTTCGGCGGCGATCGCCTTGATCGACAGGTCGGTCGTGTCGAGCAGGAAGCAGGCGCGCTGCATCTTGAGGCGATTGAAGAAATCGAGACTGGAAAACCCAGTGCGCTTCCTGAACACGGCGCAGAAGTGCGAAGGGGATAGGCTCGCTGCGGCGCTGAGGTCCGCGACGCGAAGCGACTTGGAGAGGTTGCCCCGCATCATCTCGATGACCCGGTCGATGCGGAAATCCAGATTGTCGTCCTGATGCGTCTGGCGATGGCGCGTGACGACGAGATGCGTCACCAGCTGGCCGAGCGTCATTGATGCGGAAAGCAGGTTGTCGGGCGTGTAGCCGTGGCCGAGAACGGTCATGATCTTCTCGAACAGCGGCGGTATCGCCGGATCGGGTCCCGGCGACCAAATCGGCGGGCCGCTTTCGATCTTGAGCGTCCGAGCCAAAGCGGCGGTCTTCGGCCCGGCCAGATGAACCCAGTAAATCGTCCATGGAGCGGCGCCGTGGGCGCCGTAGGCGTGGCCGACCTCCGGCGGGGTCAAGAGGATCTGGCCGGGACGAACGCGCAACGAGGTCTCGCCAATCCGAGCCCACCCCTCGCCGTCGGTGCAATAGATCATCACCGCCTGCGGGATGCCTTCAGGCCGCTCGACGAAATGCCATTGGGCACGCGGATAGTGACCGACGTCGCTCGGCACAAGGCCCCAAAGCGGGTCGCTGTCGAGCCATGCCGCAACCACCGGCCGCGGCAGAACCACCGATCGTTGGCCGGGGAAACCCTCCCGGATTCGAGGCTGTTCCTCGCTCATCCGGCGCAGAACGTATCAGAGAATTGTCTATGATGTCCATCATTCCGGCCATTCCGCGGCCGGTTCTCGGCGCGTAGCGTCGCCTCGATTCGATCGGCAGGAGACTGACATGAAACGCGCGCCGCTTCCCGAGGCCCCTGCGTCGATTCAGGGCGCCGTCAAAGCCTGGATCGCGCCGCTCGTCCTGCCGACCTACGAACCGGCGCCGGCCGACCGCAACCCGATGTTTCTGGAAAAGCGGGTATTCCAGGGCTCGAGCGGGCGAGTCTATCCGTTGCCTTTCATCGATCGCATCGCCGATCGCCCGGTCGAGCGGGCTTGGTCGGCCGTCCACCTCGAGAACGAGCGCCTCCGCGTCGTCGTCCTGCCCGAGCTCGGCGGCCGCATTTACGCCATTGTCGACAAGGCGAACGGCTACGATCTCGTCTACCGCAATCCGGTGATCAAGCCGGCGCTTGTCGGGCTCGCCGGCCCCTGGGCGTCGGGCGGAATTGAGTTCAACTGGCCGCAGCATCATCGCCCCAGCACGTTCATGCCGGTCGCCGTCGAGATCGAGGAGGAGGCGGACGGCGGCCGCACGGTCTGGCTCAGCGAACACGAGCCGATGAACCGGATGAAGGGGATGCACGGGGTGCGTCTTGCGCCCGGTCGGGCCGCGGTCGAGCTTCGCGTCCGTCTGTACAACCGCACGCCGCTGCCGCAGACATTTCTGTGGTGGGCGAACGCCGCCGCCGACGTGCATGAGCGCTACCAGAGTTTCTTTCCGCGCGACGTCGCCGCAGTCGCCGACCACGCCAAGCGAGCGACGAGCGCCTTCCCCTTCTGCGCGGATCGCTACTATGGCGTCGACTACGCCGGCCGCGCCCGCGATGGCGCGCCGGAGGCACTGACCCCGGCGCAGTTTGCGCCGCCCGGCGATTACGCCGCCAACGACCTGCGTTGGTACGCCAATATTCCCGTGCCGACGAGCTACATGTGCGTCGACAGCCGCGGCGACTTCTTCGGCGGCTACGATCACGCCGCCGACGCCGGCGTCGTCCATGTCGCCGACCATCACATCGTCGTGGGCAAGAAGCAATGGACCTGGGGCAACCATGCTTTCGGCTACGCCTGGGATCGCAACCTGACCGATCCGGACGAGAACGGCGTCTATCACCCCTATATCGAGCTGATGGCGGGGGCGTTCACCGACAATCAGCCCGACTTCTCCTTCCTCGCGCCGGGCGAGACCAAGGCCTTCTCCGAGTTCTGGTATCCGCTCCGTCGCATCGGTCCGCCGACCGCCGCGACCGCCGATGCCGCCGTCAGCGTCAGCCGCGACGGCCCGCGCGTGCGGATCGGCGTCCAGGTCGTCGCGACGGCGATCGGCGGCCGCATCGAGGCGGCCGTCGGCGGCGAGGTTCTGGCGTCCTGGTCGCGCGACCTCGATCCCGCTGCGCCGGTCGTCGAAACGTTCGACCTTCCTGAAGGCTTCGCAGCCGAAGATCTGACGGTCACGGTGCGGAACGGCGAAGGGCGCGCGCTTGTCGCTCATCTTCCGATGACGCCGAAAGACGCGGAGCCGCTCAAGCTCGCGGACGAGCCGCCGCCGCCGGAGGCGATCGCGTCCGCGGACGAGCTCTGGGTCACGGGGGTGCATCTCGACCAGTACCGTCACGCCACGCGCGCGCCCGACGCCTATTGGCGCGAGGCGCTTCGCCGCGATCCGCTCGACGCCCGCTGCAACGTGGCGGTGGGCAAGCAGCATCTCAATCGCGCGGAGCTGGCGGACGCCGAGACCTGCTTTCGTCGCGCCATCGAGCGACTGCAGCGCCGCAATCCCAACCCTTACGATGGGGAGGCGTTCTACGGCCTTGGCTTGACGCTGGCCTATCGAGGGCGCGTCGACGACGCCTACGACGCTTTCTACAAGGCCGCGTGGAACGCCGCCTGGGTTAGCCCCGCGCGCGTGGTCCTCGCTGAGATCGACGCCGCTCGGGGGAGCTACGAGCAAGCGCTCGCCCATGTCGAGATCGCCTGCCGCCGCGATGCCGACGACCTCAGGGCGCGCGACCTCAAGGCCATCTGCCTGCGTCGGCTCGGGCGCGCGGCGGAAGCGGAAGCATGCCTGCGCGAGACGCTAGCGCTCGATCCGCTCGACATTTGGGCGCGTCACCTGAGCGGGCGTCCGGTCGACGGCGACGCGCAGCTCGTCCTCGACCTTGCGCTCGACTATGCGAGAGCGGGCGAGCGGCGGACGGCGCTCGACGTTCTGCTCGATTACGTTCAGCGCCATGGACCCGTCGGCGCGCCGATGCCGCTCTACCACGCGGCCGCTATCGCCGACGGCCTCGGCCGAGCGGAGGAAGCGGGGCGGCTGCGAAAGGCCGCCGCCGCGGCGCCGAGCGACTATTGTTTCCCTTCGCGGATCGAGGACGTCGCCGTGCTCGAAGCCGCCATCGCCGCCGACCCGAAGGACGCCAAGGCGACCTATTATCTCGGCAACCTCTTCTACGACCGGCGGCGGCGCCGGGAGGCCGTCGAACTGTGGGAACGGTCCGTCGGCGTCGATCCGTCCTTCTCCATCGCTTGGCGCAATCTGGGCATCGGCTGTTTCAACATTCTCGGCGATCCCGGCCGCGCGCTCGACTGTTACGATCGGGCGCACGCCGCCGCTCCCGATGACGCCCGGGTCTTCTACGAGCGCGACCAGCTGTGGAAGCGGGTCGGACGCACGCCGGCGGAACGGTTCGAGGAACTTAATCGCCGTCGGGATCTCGTTGATCGCCGCGACGACCTCGCCATCGAATTGTCTTCGCTTCTGAACCGGCTCGGGCGCTCGCTCGAAGCGGCGAAAATCCTCTCTGACCGCATCTTCCAGCCATGGGAAGGCGGCGAGGGTCTGGCGGTCGAACAATGGGCTCGCGCCCACGTGCGGTTGGGCCGACGCGCGCTGGCGGCGGGAGACGCGGGCGCGGCGGGAAAGCTCTTCACGACGGCGCTCGCCACGCCCGCGTCTCTCGGCGAGGCCCGCCACCCCCTCGCCAACTGCGCCGACGTCTTCTACTGGCTGGGATGCGCGTGTTCGCTCGCCGGCGACGAGGATTCGGCGGTTCGTCACTGGCGCCGGGCGGCCGAGTTCGAAGGCGACTTTCTCGGCATGGAAGTCCGCGCATTTTCCGACAAGACCTATTTCTCGGCGCTGGCGCTTCGGCGGCTCGGACGCGGCGGAGCGGCCAAGCGGCTGCTCGCCGATCTCGGCGCCTACGCCGACGCGCTTCGGGCGAAGCCGGCGAAGATCGACTACTTCGCAACCTCCTTGCCGACGATGCTGCTCTTCGACGACGACTTGCAGCGACGCCAAACCATAGCCGCCGACGTCATGGCGGCTCAGGCGGCGATGGGGACAGGCGACATTGCGAAGGCGCGCGCTCTGCTCGGCGCCGTTCTCGACAAGGACCCCAATTGCGCTCTGGCGGCCGAACTCCTGGACGATATTGGGAGCGAGGGCGCCGCCGTCGCGCGCGCGCGTCGAGCCGCCTCGCCGCGACCGCCTCGCTGACGACCGCTTCGTCTCGAAGGAAGCGAATTTCGGCTGGCGCCGAATGCGCCGGCGATCCGCGGCGTCTGCGCGGCGAAGCCGGATCCTGGACTGGCGGGATCAGAGTTTCGTCCATGGAAACGATGATTGCGGCCATTCCAACCGCCCGGGCCTCTCCCTATCCTGCGCGGGCGGTCCGTCAATGTCCCAAGCGGCGCGACCGTTCGACGAGCGCGTCGCCGCGAGCCGTGTTCGTGCATAACGATGACCGGCGCTTCGGAAACGATCTTACGGTCGAAAACAACGGGACCCGCGGGCTCTACGCCTACGACTTCAGCCGGGAGGCTCCGATGAGTAAAGGGCAAAAGCGAACCATTCTGATTACCACGACGGCGGTCGCGTTCATCTGCGGCGCGGTCTCGTGGGCCTACGCGCTCGATCCGACGCCGAAATGGTGCTCCGGCGTCAAGATCGCCGCGTTCCCGGGCGGACCGCAAGGCGCCGTCTTCGCCAACAATGTCTACAACGGCTACCGCCAGGCCGAGCTCGACCTCGGGCCGTCGGTCACCTACTACTTCTCCAACTGGGATCCGAATCTGATGCTGTCCCAGTTGCAGCAAGCGATCGCCACCAAGGTCGACGGCATTGCCTTCATGGGCGTTCCCGGCGACGCGCCGACCGATCCGCTGATCGACAAGGCGTTCTCCGAGGGCATGGTTTTCACCACCGTGAACACCGGGCTGCCGAACGCGCAGGCCAAGTACGGGCCTGAGGGCTTGGGGTATGTCGGCGCGCCCAATCACGCCGCCGGCCTGGCGCTCGGCGCCGAGGCGGCCAAGCGGGCCGGCCTGAAGGAAGGCGACCTGGCCTTCGTATGGGGCCTCAAGGGCCAGGGCGGCGACCGTGGCGAGCGCACGGTCGGCGTGATCGAGTCGATCGAGAAGACCGGCGCCAAGGTGATCTATCAGGAGATCGACAAGGCCACCGACGCCGATCCGAACGCCGGCACGACGATCTTCGTCGGCGTGATGAAGGCCAACCCGGGCGTCAAGCTCGTGGTCACCGACCACGGCGGGATGACCTCGAACGTCGGCGTCTACGCGCGCGCGGCTTCGCTGAAGCCCGGCCAGGTGTTCTTCGCCGGCTTCGACATGTCGCCGAACACCGCCAAGGCGATCAAGGAAGGCTACCAGGAGCTGGTGATCGACCAGCAGCCCTTCCTGCAGGGTTATCTGCCGATCCTCAACATTTGCCTGACCAAGAAGTTCGGTTTCTCCGGTCTCGACATCAACACCGCCGGCGCCTTCGTCGACCCCAAGAACGTCGACGCGGTGGCGCCGCTCGCAGCGAAGGAAATCCGGTGAGATAACTGGAGCCAGACGCGGCCCAAGCCGGGGCGCCCGGTCGATGCGGCGCCCCGGTCCAACCGACATTCGCCGGATGAACGTCCTTTTCGGCGCCTTGGCGCGCAAGGACCGGCCGCGGCGAACGCGCCATCTTCACGACCGGCGACAAATTGCGACGCCGCGCGGCTGCGACGCTGATGGCGGCCGACGCAAGCCGCCAAGAACGTTCGCCGGATGCGGCGTCGCCGCCGCCGTCCTGCGCTTGCGAGCGCGCGATCCGCCGCCGCCGCGTCGACGACCAACGCCGCAAGCTCGCGCATCCGGCCAAGCGGCTTCGGTTGGCCGTCGAAAGGCGGCGTTGCTTGGAGATGGCCGGCGTTGACGGCTTCATTGCCGGCGTGAGGGACCTCAACGGCGCATAAGTCGCGCCGATCGAGCGCTGTTCGCCGGCGCGAGACGCCGCCCCGGGGCCGCGTTGACCCAAGTCAAGGCGAGCGCGAACAGAAGTACTCTTTTGGCGACAAACGAATCTTTCGCGATGCGGCGCGGACCCGCGCCCGCACGCGGACCGAACGACCCAAGCAGGAGGTGAAACGCCATGACCGACCGCAAGATGACATTCGGCGTGATCGTCGGGAACCGCAATTTCTTCCCGGCGCTGCTCGCAAAATCGGGGCGGGAGGACATCATTCGGGTGCTGGGCGAGAAGGGCCACGATTGCGTCGTGCTGACGCCCGAGGACACGCGCTTCGGCGTGGTCGAGACGTTCGAGGACGCCAAGAAATGCGCGGCGCTGTTCCGCGCCAACCGCGAGCGCATCGACGGCGTGATCGTCACCCTGCCGAACTTCGGCGACGAGCGCGCGATCGCCAACACGCTGCGCTTCGCCGAGCTCGGCGTGCCGGTGCTGATCCAGGCGACGCCCGACGCGGCCGGCAAGCTGACGATCGAATATCGCCGCGACAGCTTCTGCGGCAAGATGTCGGCCTGCAACAACCTGCGCCAGTACGGCATCCCCTATTCGCTGACCAAGCTGCACACCGAGAGCCTCGACTCGGCGGAGTTCGACGAGGACTTGGCGCAGTTCGCCGCCACCTGTCGGGTCGTCAAGGGCCTGAAGAACCTGCGCGTCGGTTCGATCGGCGCGCGGCCGGCCGCCTTCAACACCGTCCGCTTCAGCGAGAAGATTCTCGAGGCCAACGGCGTCTCGATCGAGCCGGTCGACCTCTCCGAGATCATCGGCCGCATCGCCAAGCTCGCCGACGACCACAAGGGCGTGCAGCAGAAGCTGGCGCAAATCCGCGACTACACGCCGACCGCTGGCGTGCCCAACCCCGCGCTGGTCAAGATGGCCAAGCTCGGCTTCGTCATCGAGGACTGGATGCGCGAGACCGAGGTCAAGATCAGCGCCGTGCAGTGCTGGTCGGCGATGGAAGAGTACTTCGGCGTCGTGCCCTGCGCCGTCATGAGCATGATGAGCAACGAGCTGATGTCGAGCGCCTGCGAGGTCGACATCTGCGGCGCGATCGCCATGCACGCGCTGGCGGAAGCCTCGCAGACGCCGAGCGCGCTGCTCGACTGGAACAACAATTACGGCGACGACCCCGACAAGGCGGTCTGCTTCCATTGCAGCAACTTGCCGAAGCACTTCTTTGAAGCGACGAACATGGACTACCAGGCGATCCTGGCCGGCACGGTCGGCAAGGAGAAAACCTACGGCACGGTGGCCGGCCGGGTGAAAGCGGGGGTGATGAGCTTCGCGCGTTTCTCGACTGACGACGTCACCGGCCGCGTCCGCGGCTACGTCGGCGGCGGCGCCTTCACCAACGATCCGCTGACCACCTTCGGCGGCGTCGCGGTGGTGAAGATCCCCGCTCTGCAGCGCCTGCTCCGCTACATCTGCGACAACGGGTTCGAGCACCACGTCGCCGCCAACCTGTCCAATTCGGCGGCGGCGGTGCACGAGGCCGCCTCGCGCTACCTGGGCTGGGAGATGTACTGGCACGACGCGCCGGTCTGATCGGCGGCTTCGTCGTCGTCGGGCGCGCCGCAGAAGCCGTCTCGGCGCGCCCGCCGCCTTTTCGCGCCGGACGGTCGACGCGCGCAGGCGCGAAGGTCAGCGCCCCGGCTCGGGCGGCTTGCTCGCGGCGGGCGCGTCCGGCGGGTTGTCGGCGCGATCCGGGCGTGCGATCCTTTGCGGCCAAGGCTTGACGTCGAGCAGCGGCGTGCCGTCGAGGCAGTCAAGGCCGCGGGCCAGTATCGCGCCGTCCTCGATCGCTTCGACGGCGACGATCGACGTCGCGATCGGGTTCGGCCGGATCGGCGAGCGCAGCGCGAAGGTCCCGGTCGGGCCGACGCCGGTGCGCGGCGCCTGCACCAGGAGATCGCGCCGCGCGCGGTCCATCCAATAGAGAACTTGCAGCTCGGCGTGGGCCGCGAGACCTTGCATCGCGCGCCGCCACGGCGCGTCGATCTCGATCCGGCACAGCGGCCCGTCGGCGCCGCCGTGGCGCGGGCAGCTCTGCAAAGAATGAAACGGCGTGCGGATGCGGCCGATGAAGATCAGCGTCGCGTCAGCGCGATCCGGCGCGTCGCCGACAACCTCGCCGGGTCTGATCGAACGCTCGTCCATGCTCAAGCCGTCTTCTCGCCCTCGGCGGGCGCTCGCGTTGTCGCGCCAGGCTCGCGTTCACGGCGAGTCGGCAGGGAGGATTCCATACTCCGCGAATGGGATGAAGGCGACGCGGTCGCCCTCGCGAATCGCCTCGACCTCTTCCGGGATTTCGATCAGGCCGCTCGCCGCGCGAAGCGAAGAGATCAGCCCCGATCCGTCGCGCGGGTATTTCCTCGCCGCCGCCTGCTCGCCCGCGCCCTCGATCCATCCGCGGAAGAATTCGCGTCGTCCCGGCTTGCGCGAGAGGATCTCGAAGCCGGCCGGCAGGAAGAGCCGTCGCGGCTCGATCCACGGTTCGCCCGAAAGACGCCGCGCAACCGGCCAGACGTAGAGCAGCGCGCAGATCATCGCCGCGACCGGGTTGCCGGGCAAGGCGAAGCAGAGGCAGCCGCCCATCTCGCCGACCGCCATCGGCCGGCCCGGCTTGATCGCCAGCCGCCAAAGGCTGAGCGCGCCCGCCCTGCTGAGCGCTGCGACGACGTGGTCTTCTTGGCCCAGGCTGGCGCCGCCGGAGACGACGACGAGGTCGTTGTCAAGCGCCGCCGCGCGCAACGCTTCGTCGACCGCTTCGCGGTGGTCGGGAAGGACGCCGCCGTAGCGCGCGGTGAGCGTGAGAGGGGCGAACAGGCCGGCGAGCATCGGGCCGTTCGCGTCATAGACCTTGCCAGGCGCGAACGAAGCGCCCGGCGCCAGCACTTCGTCGCCGGTCGAGAACACGCAAACGCGCGGACGTCTCACGCAGGCGACCGCGTCCCTTCCGCTGGCGGCGAGAGCGGCCAAGTCCTGCGGACGAAGGCGGCGGCTGGGAGCGATCACAGCGGCGCCCTCGGCCATGTCCTCGCCGGCGAACCGGCGGTTGGCGCCCTTTTCCAGGCCGGCGGCGACGAACACGCCGCCCGCCTCGAGGCGACAGTCTTCCTGCATGGCGACCGTGTCGCAGCCTTCGGGCATGACCGCGCCGGTGAACACGCGCACGGCCGAGCCCGGCCGCGCCGCGGTCGGCGAAGGCGCGCCCGCCGCGGCGCGGCCCGCCAGCGAAAGCAGCCGGCCGCGCTCTGCGTCGTAGCTGGCGAAGGCGAAGGCGTAGCCGTCGACCGCGGCGTTGGCGTGCGCCGGAATCGGACGCGGCGCGAAGACCGTCTCGGCGCTGACCCGGCCGGTCGCCTCGAAGACGCCGACCCGCTCGCTCGGCCGCGCCGGAATCGCCAGCGCCTTGAGGAGGGCGATCGCCTCCGCGTGGGACAGACGCCGCTCAGACGAAGCGAAGCCGCCGGCGCGCGCGCTCATGCGCCTCGTTCGCTCCGGCCGCGCGCGGCGCGGGGCGCCGTTGGCCGGAAGCCCGCCGTGTCCGTCATCGCCGATCCGCCTCCGCCTTGCGCGGGTTGGTCGAACCTGTGGTTACGACTGCGCGCGACGCGGCGCAACGGCGCCGCCGTCCGCCCCAAGAACGCCCTCGGAGGGAGGCAGGGCGTCCTCGGGGGGATCGGCGACGCGCGTGGCGCCTCGGACGATGGCGTGCTTCAGGAATTGCGCCGCGCCTTGCGCGCGGCGCTGTTCGTCGGCGACGCCCCGCCCGGCGACCTCGCTTCCTTGGCCGGCGGTCGCGGGCGCGGTCATCTCGTTTCATTCTCCGGCGAGGCGTTGCGGCCGCACCTCGAGCCGCGTCAGCAGCCGCTTGACGGCGAGGACGGCGGCCGGGGCCATGCTGAGCTCGCTGACGCCGCGGCGGACGAGCTCGGGAACCAGATCGGGGCGTGCGGCGGCCTCGCCGCAGACGCCGACCCAGATCCCCGCATCCTCGGCGGCGCGGCAGACGAGGTCGATCGCCGCGAGAACGGCGGGGTGATCGGCGCGGTCGAGGTAGGCGACCTTCGGGTTGCCGCGATCGGCGGCCATGACGTACTGCGTGAGGTCGTTGGTGCCGATCGAGAAGAAGCGCGCCTCCTTGGCGAGGGCGGCGGCGTCGAGCGCCGCGGCGGGCGTCTCGACCATCGCCCCGAGCTCGAAAGCGCCGGTCGCGACGCCTTCAGCCGTGAGCGCGGCGCGACATTCTTCGATCAGCCGGCGCGCGGCGCGGATCTCTTCGACGTCGGCGACCATCGGCAGCATCACTTTCACGTTGCCGGCGACCGCGGCGCGCAATAGCGCGCGAATCTGCGGCCGAAAGATCTCCGGCCGATCGAGGCAGAAGCGAACGCCGCGGCAGCCGAGAAAGGGATTGTCCTCAGGCGCGCTCGGCGCGGCGCGCAGCGGCTTGTCGCCGCCGATGTCGAGGGTGCGGATGACGACCGGATCGGGCGCGAAGGCCGCCGCGACCTTGGCGTAGACCTCGCATTGCTCGTTCTCGTCGGGCAGGGTCGGCCGGTCGAGGAACAGGAATTCGGTGCGGAACAAGCCGACGCCCATCGCGCCGACCGCGCGCGCGGCGTCGATGTCGTTAGGCGAGCCGATGTTCGCCGCGACCACGATCGCGCGGCCGTCGCGGGTGACCGGGCGCACGGCGCTGAACGCGGCCAATTCCTGCGCGTCCTTCGCGGCGGCGGCGATGGCGTCGCGGAACTCGGCGCGGAGGCGCTCGTCGGGATCGACCCGCACCACGCCGGCGGCGGCGTCGATCGCGACCATGCGCGCCGCGAGCAGCGTCTCGCGCGGCAGCGCGCAGCCGAAGATCGCCGGCGCGCCCGCCGCGCGGGCGATGATCGCCGCGTGGCTGGTCGGCGATCCTTTGCGGCTGACCAGGCCGCCGATCTTGCCGAGATCGAGCTCGCAAAGGTCGAGCGCGCTGATCTCGTCGGCGAGCACGATCGCGCCCTCGGCGACGTCGGCCAAGCTCGCCGGGGTCCGCCCCGACGCGAACGTCGCCGTGAGCCGGGCGACCGCGACCACGTCTTCGGCGCGCGCCCGCGTGTAGGGGTCAGGCGCGGCGGCGAAGCGGGCGGCGAGCTCGCGCCCGGCAGCGCGGATGGCGGCGACGACCGGAACTCGCGCGGCGATGCGCGCCTCGACGTCGGCCGCCCATTCGGCGTCGGCGGCGACGTCGGCCAAAGCGCCAAGGATCGCGGCGGCCTCGCCGGACGCCTTCTCGCGCCGCCGCTCGATCGCCGCGAGCCCCTCGGCGCGCGCCTTGCGGAAGCGGTAGAGATTGCCGTCGATCGCCTTCGGGTCGGCGGCGCCGGGCTCTTCGGCGGGGTCCTCGACGAAGAAGGGGTGGGCCGGGCCGATGGCGAAGCGCGCGCCGACCCGCTTGCGCTGGTCGGCGGGGCTTAGCGCAGGGGTTTGCTTGGACGCGCCAAGGAACGCCGCCAGGCGCTCGATCGCCGCGGCGGCGTCGTCGCCCTTGATCTTGAGGCGGATCGTCTCGCCCTCCTTGACGCCGAGCAGCATCAGGCTGACGGGCGACTTCGCGTTCGCGGTCTTTCCCCGCAGCTCGATCGAGACCTCCGACTGGAAGGATTTCGCGAGCCGCACCAGCTCGCTGGCCGGTCTGGCGTGCAGGCCGCCGTCGACCGCCACCAGCAGGGATCGTTCGAGGAACATGGGCTCTCCGATCAACGGCGCCGCACCGACGGCGCAAACCTTCTCCTCTCGGACATGCGGCGCGCATGCCGGGCGTTCGAACTTCGCGTCAACGCAGACTCCGGACTTTGCCTCTCAGACGGGTCAGTCGCGAAGATATTGGGCGATCTTCTCGATCACCTCCTTCTTCCCGACCCCGGTGAGGAACGCCAGGGTGACGATCGTCGGGCGCGGGAGGTTGTCAGGAACCGGCGTGGTCGAAACCACGAGATCGACGTTTTGCACCAGGCCGGGAACCTCGGTCGCCTTGCACTGCTGCGTGACGACCTTGATGCCCCGCGCCTTCATCTCTTCCTCGATGGCGGTGGCGACCACGGTCGAGGTGGCGACGGCCGTTCCGCATGCGACAAGAACGCGCTTTATCTTCACTGCTCTCCTCCCCCTATGGGTTCGAGCGCCTGATCCAGAGCGGCGAAAAACTCGTCGCTGTCCTTCGCCGACGCCATCCGCCTGAGCTGCTCCGGCGACTGCAGCAGCCCGGCGATCGTCTGCAGCATATCGATCTGTGCGTGTTTGTCGCGTAGCGCGATAGCGAACACGACGCGCGCCGGCACGGTGGCGTCGGGGTCGTCCATGCTCCGGAACGCAACCGGCGTTTCGAGGGTGGCGACCGCCAATCCGGCGCGCAGGACGTGCTCCGGATCGGTGTGCGGCACGGCGACGGCGAAATCGTCGGCGAGCGGCAACCCGGTCGGCATCGCCGCCTCGCGCGCGATGGCGGCGGCCTTCCAGGTTTGCGCGACGACTCCGATCGCGGCGAGGCGGTCGGCGAGGACGCCGATCACCGCGTCCGCGTTCGGGGCCTTGACCCGCAGGCACACGGCCTGCGGGTCAAGGTGGTTCTTGAGGACGAACTGCGTCATATCACTCGCCCGCCTCGAGCTCCTCGGTTTCGCCGGCGAGCGCCTCGAGGGCGGCCGGATAGCGGCGGTAGAGCGCGATGCCGACCGCGGTGAGCGCCGCGACGATCAGCAGCCCGAGCCAGCCGAGCGACTGGCCGAGCTCGATCACCAGCCAAGGAATCCACGAGAAGCCGTCGCCGATCGCGGTGATCTGGGCGGCGCTTTCGGGCAGCTTGAAGCCGGCGGCCACGGCGGCGCTGGTGAACAGCGGCGACAGGGACATCGCCATGTAGAAGCCAAGCGCCAGCGTGATCGTGCCGATGATCACCATCCGGAAGATGTTGCCGTTCACCACCGGCGCGGCCATCGCGACGACGAACGGAATCACCGCGAGGTCGGCGAACAGGATGATGCGGTTGCCCGGCAGGATGACCGACAGCAGGATCGCGATCGGCACCAGGACCAACGAGCTCGATAGCGCGGCCGGATGGCCGATCAGGATCGCCGAGTCGAGGCCGATGTTGATCTCACGGCTGGCCGCATGGCGCTGCACGAACTCGCGCGCCGCCTCGGACACCGGGATGAGGCCTTCCATCAGGATCTTGACCATGCGCGGCAGCAACAGCATGACGGCGGCGAGGTTCATGCCGGTCTGCAGGACCTTGACGACCATCGCCGTCTTCGATTCCATGTTCCAGAAGCCGATCAGGCCGAGGATGAGGCCGATCACCAGGCCGAGCACCACCGGCTCGCCGAACACGCCGAAGCGCTTCTGGATCGATTCGCTGTCGAGGTTGATGTTGCGCACCCCCGGGATGCGTTCGATCAGCCAGTTCACGCCGATCGCGATCGGCACGATCATCGCCGACAACAGATGCGGCACCGAGACGGTGGGCACGCCGTAGAATCTCTGGACGGACTTGGCGGTCCAGTCGCCGAAGAACAGTGCGATCGCGGCCATGATCGCCGCGGCGGCGATGCCCATGCTGAGCGAGTTGGTGGCCGCGACGAGCAGCGACCCGACAAAGGCGAAGTGCCAGAAGTTCCACACGTCGACGTTCAAGGTGCGGGTGTAGCCGGGCAACAGCAACGCGATATTGACGATGATGCCGACCGGAATGACCCACAGGCCGACCGACGAGCCGAACGCGATGGCGGCCGCCGACGGCCAGCCGACGTCGACGATGTCGCGCTTGATGCCGGTGCTGGTGACCATCGCCTTGGCGACGTCGCTAAGGTTGGTCCACATCAGGCCGATGACGAGGTTGATGCCGATGAAGGCGACGCCGATGGTGACGCCGGCGCGAAACGCGCGACCTGGCTTCGCCCCCAAAGCAAGTGCGATGAAGAATATTACGATCGGCAGGAGCACCGTAGCGCCCAGACCGTCGACGATCGCCTTGATCGTCGCAAGTATTATTTCCATATTCGCCTCCCCCTAGACTGCGGACTTGTTCACCGCGTGACCCCGACGGCTCGTTGAATCAAGGCGACCCCCCGAGAGCCGACTTCTTTCAACCGACATTACGCCGGCCGACCGCGCGGCGGCGCGATCTTATCGCGCTGAACTGCGCAAATGTCCGACAAGCGCGCAATTGTCTATGCGCCTGCAGCGCCGGCGTGTCAAGCGTTCGGCTAGCGCACGTTTGTCCGAGAGTAAGAATTCGAGTAAGGTTTCGTCGATGGTGGGGGCGCCGACGCGTTCGGCCCTGAATGGGATATTTGTTGATGTCTGGCGATGATCTTGAGGTGAGAGCGGCTTGGCTCTACTATATCCACGGTTTTGGCCAAGAAGAGGTCGCCAGGAAGCTTTCGATCTCGCGTTCAAAGGTCACAAGGATCTTGTCGAACGCGCGCGAGCAGGGCGTCGTCAAGATCGGCATCGAGCACGAGACCGCGGAAACCCTGGCCCTTAGCGATTGGATCGCCTCCGAATACGGGGTCCGAGAATGCCTGCTGACGCCGGTCGAGGCCTATTACCAGGATTCGGAGGTCGCCGAGCGGCTCGGACGCCGGTCGGTCGGCATCGTCGCGGCCAACCACGTCGGCCGGCGGATCATGGCGACGCGCTCCGTCACCATCGGCCTCGGCGCCGGACACACAGTCGCCGAGATGATCAACGCCTTCTCGGCGATCGCCAAGCCCGACGCGCGCGTCGTCTCCGTCTTCGGCGCGTCGGCCAACGACGACGGCAATGGCGCCTATCCGCTGACTCTCAAGTTCGCCAACGTGCTCGGCGGCGCGCCGGTGCTCTTCCCGGTGCCGATGATCGTCCGCGACGCGCGCGTCCATCAGGCGCTGCTCGGCGAAACCGCGGTGGCGGCGACCCGCGTGGTGCTGGAGTCGGCCGATTTTCTCGTCATCGGCTGCGGCGACTGCTCCGACCAGAACACCTATTTCGGCTCCGCCCAGATCGCCGCCGAAGGCCGCGCGCAGGTGCGGGCGGCTGGCGGCGTCGCGGAAATCGCCGGCCTCTTTCTCGACGCGGAGGGCCGCCCGGTCGACGTCGAGTTCAACCGGACGCGCACCGGGCCGGCGCTCGAGCGGTTGCGCGAGGCCGACACGATCGTCCTGGTCGCCGGAAGACGCAAAGGCGAGGCGCTGAAGGCGGTGATCAAGGCCGGGCTCGCCAAGACCATCGTCATCGACATGGCGATCGCCGAAGAACTGGCCAAGGGCGCGCGACGGGCTTTGCTCGACGCCGCCGCCTCGCCCGTCTGATCGGCGCGGGAACGGGCGGCGCATTACCAAGCTTTCATGTCGACGCCATGCCGGCGTTAGGGGCGCCGAGCCATGTTGTCGCCCAGGCCGGCGCGCCTGTGGCCGGCGAAACAATTGCGATGGAGCTGACATGACTCTCGTCCCCGCCCCGAAATCCCGCCGCGTTTCGCTGCGCGCCGCTCTGCTCGGCGCCGTCGCCGCGGTCGCCATCGGCGCCGCCGTCGTCGAGAACGGCGCCTTCGCGCCGAGCTACGCTGTCGCCGCCGACGCCCAGACGTCTTCCGGCCCGGCCTCGTTCGCCGACGTCGTCGACCGGGTGAAGTCGTCGGTCGTCTCGGTGAAGGTCAAGATGGTCGACGCGAGCGACGTCGAATCCGACTCCCAGACCATGCCGCATTTCCCGCCCGGCAGCCCGTTCGACCGCTTCTTCAAGCAGTTCGGCCTGCCCGACG
>CAZKHF010000005.1:0-24700 GCA_964552445.1 uncultured Bradyrhizobium sp.
CTGCGGCCTCCGCGCCTCGATCGGCGCGATCAGCGGCGCGAAGATTCGCGCCAGCCGGTCGCCCCACGCCTCGGCGCTTTGCGGATCGGCGATGAGATCCTGGCGCACCTCGACGAGCGCGTTGGCGAGCCCGCGCGCCGTCGCGATGGCGTTGACCGTGTCGCCGGGCATCCCGCCGGCGTAGGGCTCGTTGTCGCCGATCTCGGTCGCGTCGAGGTCGTCCTCGGCGGCGAGCGCCTGCATCAGCGGCCGCGCCAGGCGCGGGTCCCGGTCCCACAGCACGGCGACCTTCCAACGCCGCGGCGCGCCGCGCCAGATCGGCGTGAACGAGTGGATGGAGAGGATCGCCGGCGGCTCGCCGGTCGCCAGCATCGCCGCGACCATCGTCTCGATGGCGTCGCGATAGGGGGCCCAGTAGAGGCGGCGGCGGTTCTCGATCTCGTCCGCGCCGATGCGCGCGTTGCCGGGCACGATCGCGCGATCGGAGATGCGCATCACCAGCGTCGGATCGTCGGCGCCGCGGTTGGGGTCGATCAGCAGGCGCGAGAAGGTCGACAGAACCGCCGGCGCGCCGAGCCGCGCCGCCAGCCGGCGCGCCATGCGCGCCGCGCCGATATCGTAGGCGATGTGGCGATCGAGCGCTTCGGGCGGCAGGCCAAGCGTCCCGTAGCCCGGCGGCAGCGCATTGCCGGCGTGGTCGCAGATGACCAGCGCGCCGCGGCTCAGCGCCCCTTCGACGCGCTCGACCGGGCGGAAGGCGTCCCGCCCTGCGGCGTCGCGGAGCGGCGCGGCGTCGCGCGCGGCGGCGGGTTCGCGGATCGGGGCGGCGTCCATTGAGCCCCCTTGCTGGAATCTTGCGGCGAGAATAAGGACGGCCGCTCCGAAACCTGCGAGCCGCGGCTCGCTTGAAGCGCGCGGGCCGCCGACGGGATGACGCAAACGACTTCGGCGACAAGGCGGCGCGGCGGCGCGGGGGCGCCCGTCGCCGCGCTGGTCCTCGGCGCGCTGGCGATGGGGGCCTCGCCGACCTTCGTCCGCCTCGCCGACGTCGGGCCGTTCGCCAGCGCCTTCTGGCGCGTGGCGCTGGCGTTGCCGGCGCTCTACGCCTGGATGCGCGTCGCCGACGCCAAGCTCGTCGCGCCGCGGCGCTTCGCCCCGGCGACGCTGCTCTCCGGGCTCGCCTTTGCCGGCGATCTGTTCTTCTGGCACCTGTCGATCGTCAACACCAACGTCGCCAACGCGACCTTCTTCGCCACCTGCGCGCCGATCTGGGTGGTGGCGTTCGGCTGGCTGCTGCTCGGCGAGCGGGCGTCGGCGAGGACGCTCGCCGGTCTCGCGCTGTGCGTCGTCGGCGGCGCGGCGCTGCTCGCCCAGAGCCTGGAGATTCGACCGGCCGGCGCAATCGGCGACGTCTACGGCGTCGCCACCGGCGTGTTCTTCGGCCTCTATTTCCTCACCGTGAAGGCGGCGCGGCGCGTCAGCTCCGCCGCGCGCGTCACCTTCGAGGCGACGGTCATCACCGCGGCGCTGCTGCTCGTGGTGGCGCTGTGCCTTGAGCCGCGCGTGCTGCCGCACAGCGCGCGCGGCGTCGCGGCGCTGCTGGCGATGGCCTGGATCAGCCACGCCGGCGGACAGGGGCTGCTCGCCGTCGCGCTCGGCCGGCTGCCGGCGGCCTTCTCCTCGCTGGTGATCTTCCTCGAGGCGATCGCCGCGGCGGGCTTCGCCTGGGCGTTTCTCGGCGAGCCGGTGTCGCTCGTCCAGGCGTTCGGCGGCGTGGCGATCCTCGCCGGCATTTATGTCGCGCGCCCGACCTGACGGCGGGCGGCCTCCGGCCGGGCGCCCGGTTGACACGCCGGCTCCGCCGACGGATATGACGCCGGTGCGCACGACGCGACGGCTCATGGCTCGAACGATTCCTTGGCTGCTGATCGGTTCGGCGCTAGCGACGGCGACGCCCGCTCGCGCCGACTTCCGCATGTGCAACCTCACTTCCAACCGCGTCAGCGTTTCGCTCGCCTACACCGACGGACAGAATTGGGTGAGCGAGGGCTGGTGGAACCTCAAGCCTTCCGACTGCGACACGCTGCTGCGCGGCGCGCTGGCGGCGCAATTTTATTACGTCTACGCCATGGACGAGCGCGGCGGAGAGTGGAAGGGCAAGGCCTTCATGTGCACCAGCGACCGCGCGTTCAAGATCGAGGGGCGGCAGGACTGTTTCGTGCGCGGCTACGACCGCACCGGCTTCTTTGAGGTCGACACCGGCAAGGAAGCGAAGAACTGGACCGTGCAGCTCACCGACCCGGGCGCCCGCTGACCATCGCGCGGCCTAATTTCATCGCGGCGTCGCCTCCCGGCGCCACGAACGCCGAACCTACGCCGGCGGCGCGTCCCGCGCCGGCGGCCCTCACCTTGGAGAGAACGCTGTGATCCGTCGTCGACGCCGCATCAAGATCATCGCCACGCTCGGCCCCGCCTCGAACGATCGCGCGACCGTCGCCGCGCTGTTCGAGGCCGGCGCCGACGTGTTCCGCATCAACATGAGCCATTCCTCGCACGACGGCATGCGCGAGCGGGTGGCGCTGATCCGCTCGCTCGAGGAGGAGTACGACCGGCCGATCGGCATCCTGGTCGACCTGCAAGGGCCGAAGCTGAGAATCGGCGAGCTCGAGAACGGCGAGGCGCAGTTGCGCAAGGGCGACCCCTTCCGGCTCGACGACGACCCGACGCTGGGGAGCCAGTCGCGGGTGTTTCTCCCCCATCCGGAGATTCTCGGCTCGCTCAGCGCCGGCGACCGGCTGCTGATCGACGACGGCAAGGTCAGGCTGCGCGTCGTCGCGGCTGCTCCCGGGCACGCCGACACCGTCGTCGAGGTCGGCGGGCGCATCTCCAACAAGAAGGGCGTCAACCTGCCCGACACCACCATTCCCACCTCGGCGATGACCGAAAAGGATCGCGCCGACCTCATCGCCGCGCTCGACGAGGACATCGACTGGATCGCCCTGTCGTTCGTGCAGCGTCCCGAAGACGTCGCCGAAGTCAAGAAGATCGCCGGCGACCGCGCCCTGGTGATGGCGAAGATCGAAAAGCCGCAGGCGATCACGAAGCTCGACGAGATCCTCGCCATCGCCGACGGGGTGATGGTGGCGCGCGGCGATCTCGGCGTCGAGATGCCGCTGGAGAAGACGCCGGGCCTGCAGAAGGCCATCACCCGCCTGGCGCGCCGGCTTGGCAAGCCGGTGGTCGTCGCCACCCAGATGCTGGAATCGATGATCACCGCCCCGGTGCCGACCCGCGCCGAGGTCTCCGACGTCGCCACCGCGGTGTTCGAGGGCGCCGACGCGGTGATGCTGTCGGCGGAGAGCGCCGCCGGGCAATATCCGCGCGAGGCGGTGGCGACGATGAACCGCATCGCCGAAACGGTCGAATCGGAGGGCGTCTACACCGGCGTCATCAACGCCCAGCGCGCCGCGCCGGAGTGCACCGGCGCCGACGCGATCGCCAGGGCGACGCGCGATGTCGCCGAGACGCTGCAGTCGAAGGTGATCTGCGCCTGGACCGCCTCGGGCTCGACCGGCCTGCGCATCGCGCGCGAGCGGCCGAGCTGCTCGGTGCTGGCGCTGACGCCGATCGTCGCCACGGCGCGGCGTTTGGCGGTCGCCTGGGGCGTCCACGCCATCGTCACCGCCGACGCGCGCGACGAGCGCGACATGGCCGACCGCGCCTGCCGCCACGCCTATATCGACGGCTTCGCCGGCGTCGGCGAGCGGGTTATCGTCGTCGCCGGCGTGCCGTTCGGCGCCTCCGGCACCACCAACAACCTGCGCATCGCCGTGGTCGACGCCGACGGCGGCGCCGCCTGAACGGCGGCGCGAAGCTTACAGCGCCTGTCCCGCCAGATCGGCCTTGAGCTTGGCCGCCCCGTCGGCGACCGGACGCCAACGCGGCGCGAGCGCCAGCGCGCGCCGATAGACGTCGAGGGCCTGCTGCTTGAGCCCCTCGTCCTCGAGGATCGTCGCCGTTTCGACGAGCGCCTGCAGATGGCGCGGGTCGCGCGCCAGGGCCTGGGCGAGGTCGGCCATGGCGCCGGGCGAGTCGCCGGAAAGGTAGCGCGCCATCGCGCGCCGGCTCCAGGCTTCGGCCCAGCCGGGCTCGAGGCCGACCAGCGCGTCGAGCACGGCGAGCGCGACCGGATAATCGCGCGCGTCCATGGTCGCGACCGCGCGCGCCATCAAAAGGTCGCCGGTGTCGGAGCCTGATTGCAGGTGAAGGCGGTCGATCGCCGCGATGACGCCCGCCGCTTCGTCGTCGTCCTCAGCGACGGCGAGCCGGGCGAACAGGTCGTCGAGCGCGGCGTTCGCCGCCGCGGGCGCGGAGGCCGACGGCGAGGGCGAAAGCGAGAGGGCGTTTTCGGCGCGCGCCGCCCCGGCGAGGGCGACGAGCGCGGCGCAGGCGAGGAGGGTCAGGCGCATGGCGAGACGAAACTTAGGTCGCCTCGCCGCAAGGGTCAAAGGGACCGCGCCCGCCGGCGCGCCCAGCCCGGCGTTCAAATTTGCGCGCGGAAGGTCGAAAGCGCCGTTCGCGGCTCAGCCCTGGCGGGCCTTGTAGCGCTTCTGCGTCTTGTTGATGATGTAGACGCGGCCCTTGCGGCGCACCAAGCGGTTGTCGCGGTGGCGCGTGCGGAGCGATTTCAGCGAGTTGCGGACTTTCATGGGGTCACCCCAACGGAATGCTGCGGGCAGAACCCACGGCGCGTGCGATCGGCGCGGCTCCTATGCCCGATTTGACGGCGCGGATCAAGCGCCAATCGTAAGCCGCGCCGGGGCGAGGGCTGAGCTCGGCCAAGCAGCGGTCGTCGACGCAGCGCGCCGTCCGGGACCCCTCTTGGGCATAGCCGCCTCCTGCCGTTGCGCGATCTTGCGGCGGGAGGCGGCCATGCCCATCTTATGTGCAGCCGTTGGACCGGGGCGCTCGCCGCTTCGAGCGAATTCCGTTCCCGCGCAAGCAACGGGGTCAAGGAAAAGCGAGCGGCTTCCGGGCGACGACGTTTTGTCAGAGGAGGCGACAATGCGCTTACCTGCGCCTATCTTTGCTGGAGGAAGCGACCTCGACCTGTTCGACGGGTTCCGCCGCGACTTCGACGACCTGCTGCGCGACTTCGGCCGCCGGCTGCCGGCGGGCTTGGGAACCGCCGACCGCTACGCGGGGCTGGCCGCGCTGGACGTCGCGGAGACGAAGGACGCCGTTGAAATCTCAACCGAGCTGCCTGGCGTCGACCATGGCGACGTGAAACTCTCGATCGAGGGGCAGAGCGTCGTCATCTCCGGAGAGAAGAAGTCCGAATCGGAGAAGAAGGATAAGGCTTGGCGCGTCGTCGAACGCAGCTACGGCGGGTTCCGCCGCGTCGTGCCGTTGAACTTCACGCCCGACGCGGCGAAGATCAAGGCGACGTTCGACAAGGGGATCTTGCACGTGACAGTCGGCAAGCCGCCGGAGATGATCGCCAAGAAGGTCGAGATCCCGATCGGCAAGGGCGCCTGACGCAGGCGGCCGCGCCCGACCGGGCTTGAGAACAAGCGATCGCCGGCGCGCGGAAAAGGCGCGCCGGCGGCAGGAATGGGCCGGCTGGGGAGGGCGGCATGGCGTACAAGGACATCATGGTCTACCTCGACCCGACGGCGGATTCGTCGGCGCGGCTGCGGCTCGCCGCCGCGATGGCGCGCGACCACGGAGCCCGCCTGACCGGCGTCGAGGCCACCGCCGACGCCGGCTTCGTCGGCGCGTGGGGAGAGACGGCGCGGCAAGTGCGCTTCAACTTCCAGGCCGTGGTCAAGGAGGCGAGGCTGGAGAGCCGGTTCGTCGCCGCCGCCGAGGCGCTGACCGTCGGCGCCGAACTCAGCCATTGCGTCGACCTGATCGTCGCCTCGCGCAGCGAGGGCGAGGCGCGGGCGCTGATTCGCCCGGAGATCCCCGACGCGCCGCTGCTCGGCTCGGGCGCGCCGATGCTGCTCCTGCCCCACGACTGGACGCCGGCGCCGGTCGGCGAGAGCATCGTCGTCGCCTGGAACGGCAGCCGCGAGGCGACCCGCGCCGTCCACGACGCGATGCCGCTGCTCCTCAAGGCGAAGAAGGTGACGCTGTTCAGCTTTGCGCCGCGCACGGGGGCGAAGCGCTCGTCGTCGGCCGCGCTCGCCGACCATCTGGGCCGCCACGGCGTCGCGGCGGGAATTTCCGACTGGATCGACACCCGCGACCTTTCCGCCCTCGAAGCGCTGTTCGCCAGCCTCGACACCCAGGACGCCGACCTCATCGTCTCCGGCGCCTTCGGCCACTCCCGGCTGTTCGAGGGCCTGTTCGGCAGCGTCAGCCGCGACCTCCTGCGCCAGCCGACCACTCCCATCCTGATGTCGCACTAGGAGCGCCGCCGATGATGCGCGCGATGACCCTGCGCCGGATCGGCGCGCCGCTCGCGCTCGAGGAGCGGCCGACGCCGAAGCCGGCGCGCGATCAACTGCTGATCCGAGTCGAGGCGTGCGGCGTCTGCCGCACCGACCTCCACGTCGTCGACGGCGAGCTGCCCGACCCGAAGCTGCCGCTCGTGCCCGGCCACGAGATCGTCGGCGTGGTGGAGAAGCTCGGCCCCGGCGTCGAGGGCTTCGCCGTGGGCGAGCGGGTCGGCGTGCCCTGGCTCGGCCACGCCTGCGGGCATTGCCTCTATTGCCGGGAAGGCCACGAGAACCTCTGCGACGAGCCCGGGTTCACCGGCTACACCCGCGACGGCGGCTACGCCTCGCATGTGGTCGCCGACGCCGCCTTCGTGCTGAAGATCCCCGCCGGGAGCGAGCCGGTGGCGACCGCGCCGCTGCTCTGCGCCGGCCTGATCGGCTGGCGCTGCCTCAAGAAGGCTGGGCCGGTGAAACGCCTCGGCCTCTATGGCTTCGGCGCGGCGGCGCATATCGTCGCCCAGGTCTGCCGCTGGCGCGGCGCCGCCTTCTACGCCTTCGGCCGGTCGGGCGACGAGGCGGCGCAACGCTTCGCGCTCGGCCTCGGCGCGGCGTGGGCGGGCGGCTCCGACCAGGCGCCGCCCGAGCCGCTCGACGCGGCGATCATCTTCGCTCCCGTCGGCGCGCTCATTCCCGCGGCGCTGCGCGCGGTGCGCAAGGGCGGCCGCGTGGTGTGCGGCGGCATCCACATGAGCGACATCCCGAGCTTCTCCTATCGTTGGCTGTGGGAGGAGCGCGAGATCGTCTCGGTCGCCAACCTCACCCGCCGCGACGGCGTCGAATTCCTGGAGATCGCCGCGAAGGCGGGGGTGCGCACGACGACGCGCCGCTACGACCTCGCCGACGCCAACCTCGCGCTTTCCGATCTGCGCGAGGGCCGCCTGCAAGGCGCGGCGGTGCTGGTGCCGTGAGCGGGCGCGGCCTCAGCGTCTAAAGACGCCGCCGCCCTTCAACAGGCGCAGGATGATCAACAGGACGATCGCGCCGACCGTCGCGTTGATGATCTCGTTGATGATTCCCGCGCCGAGAAAGATGTGGACGGCGGGCAGAAGCCAGGAGCCGACGAAAGCGCCGATGACGCCGACGACGAGGTCGCCGATCAGGCCGAAACCGTGGCCGCGAACCAGTTGGCCGGCGAGCCAGCCCGCCACGACGCCCACGACGATGATGACAAGCAGGCTTTCGTTCGACATATGCATGGCGCAAACCCCTCCTCTTGCGCGGCCGGCTCGGCGCGTCGAGGTTCGGCTCGCGAGCTGAGGTCCAGGCGACTTCGTCTGCCGCGACGAAGCTAGTCGACGGCGCCGCCCCTGGCAACCGAACGGCCGCGCGTCGCAGGGATCAGGACGCCGCGCTACGCCCGCGCCTCCTGGCGCTGGAAGGCGACGTAAGCGACGGTGAACAGGCCGATGCAGCCGGCGATCAGCCCGGTCGCCTGCGGCCAGATCAGCGCCACGCTCGCCGAACGGCGGGGGTGCTCTTCCGGCACCGGCGGCGGCGACGCAAGAAGGGCTTGAATTGTCGTCGCAATGTCCATCGCCGGGCCGGCGGAGGCGGCCGAAGGGAACGATCTCCTCCCGCCCTGCGACCGAGCGTCGCGGCGGCGGCCCGTGGACAGCCGCGGGGCCCTAAGTTAGCGCTAAGCACAATTATGGTTCGGGCGACCCAACTGCACTGTGGAGCGATGCGATGAAGCGCGCCCTTTTGGCTTCCACCGCGCTGTGCGCGTTCGTCGCGCAAGGAGCGTTCGCGGCCGATTTGCCGACCACGAAGGGTCCGGCGCCGGCGCCGGTCGCCGCGCCGTTCTCGTGGACGGGCTTCTACGTCGGCGCCAACCTCGGCGGCCTGTGATCGAGCGACAGCGCCAACGTAAGTATGTTCGGCTCCCCCCTGAGCGACAAGCTCACTCCTTCCGGCGTCGTCGGCGGCTTGCAGGCGGGTTATAATTACCAGATTCAGAGCTTCGTCGTTGGCGTCGAGGGCGACCTTGATTGGTCGAGCGCCAAGAGCAGCCGTGACGTCAACTGGCCCGTTTTCGACCACCATTCGACGAATCTGCCGTTCTTCGCCGACCTGCGCGGGCGCTTCGGTTACGCCTTCGACCGCTTCCTGCCCTACGTGACGGGCGGCGTCGTCGTCGCCGACATCCAGGACAAGGTCGACTCCCCAACGAGCTCGCTGGACCGTGGCGACACGTCGACGGGCTGGACGCTTGGCGCCGGCCTCGAATACGCGATCGACGCGCACTGGTCGGTCAAGGCGGACTACCTCTATATGCAGTTCCCGGACGTGGCGAAGAACTCGGGTGGCTACGCGTTCAAGTTGAAGGACTCGGCCCAGGTCGCTCGCGCCGGAATCAATTACCGGTTCTGATCGTCGGCGGGCGCGGCGCCGTCGCGCGAAGCGCTCTCGACCTTTTTCGACGACTTTGCTTTAAGCCGCGGCGGCCTGCCGAACGGGCCGCCGTCGTTTTTCCGCCGCTGCCGGCGCTGCGCGGCCGCCTAGGACTCCCTCGGCGCGCTCGCCTCGCGCCCGAGGCGGCTCAGCGTCTCGCGCAGCTCGGCGCGCGCGACCTTGCCGCCGCCGACGCGCGGGACGCTCGCGACCGCGACGATGCGGCTCGGAGCGGCGTGCCGCAGGCGCGCCTCGCAGAACTGCTTGAGCGCCGCCTCGCCGACGGGACGGCGCAGGACCACCGCCGCCCAGGGCTGCTCGACGCCGTCGGCGCCGAAGACGCCGACCGCCGCCGCCTCGGCGACGTCGGGATGCAAAAGCAGGACTTCCTCGATCGTCGTCGGCGCGACCTTGACCCCGCCGATGTTGATGATCTCGGAGGCGCGGCCGGTGACCACGACGCAGCCGTCGGGCCGGATGACGCCGACGTCGCCGGGATAGAACCACGGCGCTTCGCCGCCCGGCCTCGCGTCGCCCCAAAAGGCTTGACTCTCGCAGCGCAACCGGATCCGGCCCTCCGCCCCGCGTGGTAGAGGGCGATCGTTCGCGTCGATCGTCTCGATCGTCGTCCACGGCGCCACGAAACCCGTCGCGCCGTCGACCGGCGGCAGGCTGTCGGCGGGGGCGTAGGCGGTGGGTCCGGTCTCGGTGGCGCTGTAGCAAACCATCAGGCGGGCGGCGGCGAAAAAGCGCCGCGCTCTCTCGAGCAGCGCGACGCTGATCACGCTGCCGCTGACCTCGATCCACCGCACGGCGTCGCAGGGAGTCAAGCGCTCCTCCTGCAGCTCGAGCAGCGTTCGCAACTGGTGGGTCGAGCAGACGAGGTAGTCCGCGCGATAGAGCGCCGCCATGTCGAGCGTCTCGCGCCCGATGTCCGACAGCATCACCGCCTTGCCGTTGCACAGCGCCGCCAAGGACACGTCGAGCCCCCACGCGCTGGCGAGATTCATCGCGCACATCACCCGCTCGAATCCGCCGCCGGACATCTGCGTCAGCTTCTGCCCGAGGCGAATGGCGAGGACGTTGGGCGTCAAGCGGATCGGCTTGGGAATGCCCGTCGTTCCCGACGACAGGATGACGCGGCAGGTCTCGTCGCCGACCAAAGGCGAAGCCTCGACGGCGCCGCCCGCCGATCCCGCGAACCAGTCGTCGTCGACGACAAAAGCGGGGACGCCCGGCCAGGTCGGCGCCGGCGCGTCCAGCATCAGGGCGGCGAGCCACAGCCCGGGGACGGCGACCGGATCGTCGCTAAACGAAATTGACGCCAAGCCGGCCCGTTGCAGCGCCAACAGCAAAGCCATGTGTCGCGCCGGGTTGCCGATCTTCACGCCGACGAGCGCGCCGCGCGGAAGGCCGAGCGCGACCAGCCGCCCGGTCAACGCGTCGACGACGTCGGCGAGCATGGCGTAGGTGACGATTCGATCGGCGAGAATGATCGCCGGCCGATGCGGCTCGATTTTCGCGTGAAACGCGGTCCGCTCGAGGATGCTCACGATTTCTCGTCCGCCCCGGTTTCGCCGGCGAGGCGTCTGCGCGCGTCGCGTCCGGCGTGAGGGATGTCGCCCTGGGGCGGCGGCGAGTCAACCGACGCCGCTTTCGGCTGGCGTGCGCCACTTGAGCGCGACCCGCCGTCGGCGCCGTCAGCGCTTGCGCCGGCCGCGTTCGCCTTATGTGACTTTTGTGACACATGCGACAAAAGAGCGCAGCGCATGCTTGAATCGTACTTAGACTAAGTCTACGATTTGTAGACTGAAACGGGCGGAGAGGCCGGTTCTGGCCAGCCCCGACGCGCGGCGGCCCGCTGGCGACAGCGGGAAGTTGGGTGGGACTGGGCTGGGATTACGGCGAGCCAACCACAACCGGGGGTGCTTTGATGAAGCGGACTCTTCTAGCTTCCACCGCGATCTGCGCGTTCCTCGCGCACAGCGCCTTGGCGGCCGATCTGCCGACGACCAAAGGGCCGCCGCCGGCGCCGTTCGCCTCGCCGTTCTCGTGGACGGGCTTCTATGTCGGCGGGAACCTCGGCGGCGTGGGGACGCAAGACAAGGCGAGCATTGCGTACGAGGGTTACACCCTCGACGCCGACAAGTTCAATCTTTCCGGCGTCGTCGGCGGCCTGCAGGCGGGCTACAACTACCAGTTTCAAAACTACGTTATTGGCGTCGAGGGCGACGTCGATTGGACAAGCGCCAAGGGCAAGCATGACATCTTTTCTTACTATTACACCCACTCGACGAGCTTGCCATTCTTCGCCGACCTTCGCGCGCGCTTCGGCTACGCCTTCGACCGCTTCCTGCCCTACGTGACGGGCGGCGCGGTCGTCGCCAACATCCGCAATAGTTACGATTTCGACGGCTATACGCAGGACCGTGGCGACACGTCGATCGGATGGACGATCGGCGCCGGCCTCGAATACGCCATCGACAACCACTGGTCGGTCAAGGCCGAATATCTCTACATGCAGTTCCCGGACGTGAAGAAGAACTTTGACGACGGCTATTACACGTTCAAGTTTCAAGATACGGCGCAGGTCGGGCGGGTCGGCGTCAACTACCGCTTTTGATCGTCGGAGGGCGTCGCGTCCGGCGCCCTCGGCCATTTCACCCGCGGAGCGGCGAATCTTCCGGGCGGGCCGGCTCTCAGGAGCCCGGCGACGCGCGGACGTCGCCGTTGCGGCGCGTCAGCGTCTCGCGCAGCTCGGCCCGCGCGACCTTGCCGCCGGCGGCGCGCGGAATGCTCGTCACGGCGACGATCCGGGTCGGAGCGGCGTGCGGCAGGCGGGTCTCGCAGAATTTCTTCAGCGCCGCCTCGTCGACCGGCCGCCGCGTGACGATCGCCGCCCATGGCTGTTCGACGCCGTCGGCGCCGACGACGCCCACCGCCGCGGCTTCGGCGACGTCGGGGTGCGAAAGAAGCGCTTCCTCGATCGCAGTTGGCGGGACCTTGAGGCCGCCGATGTTGATGATCTCGGAAACGCGGCCGGTCACCACCAGGCATCCGTCCGGGCGAACGACGCCGAGGTCGCCGGGGTAGAACCAGGCAAGCTCGCCGCCTGACCTCGCGTCGTCCCAGTAGCCTTGACCCTCCATGCGGACCCTGAGCCGGCCCTCCGCGCCGCGCGGCAAAGCGCGATCGCTGGCGTCGACCGCCTCGATCTCCGCCCATGGCGGCGCGAAGCCGGTGGCGCCGTCGATCGGCGGCAGGCTTTCCGCCGGGCCGTAGGCGGAGAGCCCGGTCTCGGTCGCGCCGTAGACGATCATCAGCCGGCCGGGGAAGAAACGGCGCGCGCGCGCCATCAGGGCGACGCTGACCACGCTGCCGCCGACGTCGATCCAGCGCAACGCGTCGCACGGCGTCAAGCGCTTCTCCTGCAGGTCGAGCAGATTGCGCAATTGATGGGTCGAGCACATCAGCCGGTCGGCGCGATAGAGCGCGGCCATGTCGAGCGTTTCTTGCGCGACGTCGGACAACAGCAGCGTCTTGCCGTTGCACAGCGCCGCCAGGGCCACGCAATAGCCCCAGGCGCCGGCGAGATCCATCGCGCACATCAACCGCTCGAAGCCGCCGCCGGACATCTGCGTGTGCAGTTGTCCGACGCGCGCGCCGATCGCGTTGGGCGTCAGGCGAACAGGCTTGGGAACGCCGGTCGTTCCCGACGACAGGACGACGCGGCACGTCTCGTCGCCCGTCAAAGGCGACGCGCCGACGGCGCCGACGGCGGGGTCCGCGAACCAGCCGTCGTCGATGACGATGGCGGGGACGCCCGGCCAGGACGCGGCGGGCGCGTCGAGCAGCAGCGCCGCGAACCGCAGCCCCGGCGCGGCGATCAGACGATCGGCGAACGAAATCGAGGCGAGGCCGGCCCTTTGCAGCGCCAGCGCCACCGCCATCTGCCGCGCCGGGTTGGCGATCTTCACGCCGACGAGCGCGCCGCGCGGCAGGCCGAGCGCGGCCAGCCGCCCGGTCAACGCGTCGACCACGTCGGCGAGCATGGCGTAAGTGACGACGCGGTCGGAAAGAACGATCGCCGGCCGGTGCGGCTCGATGGTCGCGTGAAACGCAATGCGCTCGAAGATGCTCGCCATGTCGCGGCCGCCTTTCTCATTCGGCGAGGCGTCGTCGCCCGCGCCGCGTGGGGGAGCGACCGATGTTGCCTGCAGACGCGACGGCGAGTCAACCGGTCCGGTTCGCGGCTTAGGTCGGCCGCTCGCCCTTGACGCCGCGCGCCGCCGCGGGCGAAAGCGTCCGCGCCATTCCCCTCGCGCGGACCCCGCCCATGCCGACCCTCTCCATCGCCGAGCTGACCGAGCGCTTCCCCGACTTCCGCGTCGCGCTGGTCGTCGCCGAGGAGATGAGCGTCGCGCCGACGCGCAGCGCCGCGCTTCGCTCCGAGATCGAGGCGGCGGAGGCGGAGTGCCGGCGGCGTTGGCGCGGGACCGAGCTTTCCGCCATCCCCGGCGTGGCGGCGTGGCGCGTCGCCTACAAGGGCTTTGGCATCAAGCGGACGAGCTACCGCTCCTCGGTCGAGCGGCTGATCAAGCGCGTGCTCGCCGACGGCCCGCTGCCCGAGGTCAACGCGCTGGTCGACCTCTACAACCTGGCGTCGCTGAGCAGCGAACTGTGCCTCGGCTGCGACGATCTCGATCTGACCGCCGGCGACCTCAGCTTCCGCTTCTCGCGCCCCGGCGACAGCTTCGTCGACATGGGCGCGGAGGCGGGCGAGGACCCCAACGACCCGCCCAAGGTCGGCGAGGTCGTCTTCGCCGACGCGCGCCATGTGCTGTGCCGGCGCTGGAACTGGCGTCAGGACGCGCGCAGCGGCGTCTCCGTGAAGACCCGCCGCGCCGCGCTCACTGTCCAGTCGAACGGCTTCGGCGAGGTCGAGCGGGCGGCGGCGCGCGTCGCGGCGCTGATCGAGCGCGAATGCGGCGGCCGCTGCCGCGTCGTCGTCGCCGAGCGGACGCGGCCGACGGTCGCGTTCTGAGGGCGGTCGAGGCGGACGGCCGAGGATTATCCGCGCCGACGGTGAACCGCAGGCCACGGCGGCGCGACCAACCGACATGAGGCCGGCCGAGCGCTTCCGCGCCGACCGGCCGGCAAGCCGGGCCCTTCCGGCCCGCCGACAACCAAAAGTTCGAGCCAACGCGCGTCGACGGCTCCCGCGGCCTGTCGACGCAAGGGGAGGCTTTGCAATGAGCAACCAACGCTTGACGGAGGCTTATCTCGCTCGGGCGCAAGACTTGGAGGACCACGCCCAGCGTTTGGACCAAAGCCCGCCTTCGATCCAATTGTCGCCGCGCCGGCGCGACGCCGGGTTCTTGCGTCGCGAGGCGATGTGGTGGCGCGCTTATGCGCAAGATCTCGCCAAAGCGGCTTGACCGACCCTCAACCCGCGCTCCCGGCCCCCGCGGCTCGCCGCCGCCCGCGCGCGCTTGCGCCCGCTCCAAGTCAGATATAAGCATATCTTTATGTCCAGTCTGGCCCATTGGGAAGCGCCGGCGGCGCCGGTCGGCTTCGAGGCGGCGCTCGCCGCGCTTCAAGCCGCGGGCGAGGTCACCCGGCTGCGCCTGCTCGGCCTGCTCGGCGAAGCCGAGCTGACGGTGAGCGAGCTGGTCGCCATCCTCGGCCAGTCGCAGCCGCGCGTCTCGCGCCACCTGAAGCTGCTGGTCGAGGCGGGCCTCGCCGAACGCCGGCGCGAGGGCGCCTGGGCGTTCTATCGGCTTGCCGAGCCGGGCGGGTCGTTCGCGCGCGGGCTGATCGCGCGCATCGACCCCGCCGACCCGACGCTCGCCGCCGACCGCGCGCGGCTCGCCGCGACGCGCGAGGCGCGCCGCCGCCAGGCCGCCGCCTATTTCGCTGAGCGCGCCGCCGACTGGGACGTGATCCGCGCGCTGCACGCGCCAGAAAGCCGGGTCGAAGCGGCGATCAAGGCGATGATCGGCGAGCGGCCGGTTCGCGCCGCGCTCGACCTTGGCACCGGGACCGGGCGGATGCTGGAGCTGGTGGCGCCGCTCGCCGAACGGGCGGTCGGCGTCGATCTCAATCCGGCGATGCTCGCGGTCGCGCGCGCGCGCCTCGACCAGGCGGCCTTGCGCAACGCGCAATTGCGCCAGGGCGACATCTACGCGCCGCCGATCGAGCGCGGCGGCTACGATCTCGTCGTCATCCACCAGGTGCTGCACTTCCTCGACGATCCCGCGCGCGCGCTTCGTGAGGCGGCGCGCGCGCTGATGCCCGGCGGCCGGCTGATCGTCGTCGACTTCGCCGCGCACGGCGAGGAATACCTGCGCGACGAGTTCGCCCACCGCCGCCTCGGCTTCGCCGACGCGGAGATCGAGGGCTTCCTGGTCGACGCCGGCCTGAGCCTGGTGGAGATGCGCCGCGCGCCGCCGGCGCCCGGCGAGCCGGGCAAGCTGACGGTCGTCCTGTGGCTGGCGCGCGACCCGCGCGTCGTCGCGGACGTTCCGCCGAAAAGCGCGATGGAGCACGCCTGATGGCGCAAGAACCGGTCCGCATCAGCCGCTCGGGCTCGCCCGTCGGCGTCTCTTTCGAGTTCTTCCCGCCCAAGACCGAGGAGATGGAGCGGGCGTTGTGGGAGGCGATCGACCGCCTCGCGCCGCTCGGGCCGAGCTTCGTCTCGGTGACTTACGGCGCCGGCGGCTCGACGCGCGAGCGCACCCACGCCACCGTCGCGCGCATCGCCCGCGACACGCTGCTGAAGCCCGCCGCGCATCTGACCTGCGTCGGGGCGCGCCGCGCCGAGCTCGACGCGGTGATCCGCGGCTACTGGGCGGCCGGCGTGCGCCACATCGTCGCCTTGCGCGGCGATCCGCCCGGCGGCCTCGACGCGCCCTATCTCGCCCATCCCGACGGCTATCAGTCGACGGGCGAGCTGGTGGCGGCGATCAAGCAGGCGGGCGATTTCGAGGTCTCGGTCGGAACCTACCCGGAAAAGCACCCGCAAAGCCCGACGCTGCGGCACGACATCGACATTCTGAAGCGCAAGATCGACGCGGGCGCCGACCGCGCCATCACCCAGTTCTTCTTCGACAACGACGTCTACTTCCGCTTCGTCGATCTCGCCCGCGCGGCGGGAATCGCCATCCCGATCGTGCCCGGAATCGCGCCGGTGCAGAACTTCAAGCAGACGGCGAATTTCGCCCGCAAGGCCGGCGCGAGCGTGCCCGCCTGGCTCGCCGAGCGTTTCGACGGCCTCGACGACGATCCCGCCACGCGCCGGCTGGTCGCCGCGGCGGTGTGCGCCGAGCAGGTGGTCGACCTGATCGACCGCGGCGTCGCCGACCTGCACTTCTACACCATGAACCGCGCCGACCTCGTCTTCGCCATCTGCCATCTGATCGGGCTGAGGGCGAAGGGCGGGCGTCCCGCCGAAGGCTCCGCGCCGGCGAGGTGAAGCGCCGTCAGCGAGCGATCAGCGGCAGCATGCGCGTCAGCGTGCGGTCGCGCAGGCCCCAGTGATGGAAGCACGCCGCCGCGACATGGCCGAGCGCGACGAGCCCGAGGGCGTCGGCGGAGAGCTCGTGGATTTCGCGGACCGAGCGGGCGAACTCGCGGTCCTGGACCCAGGGCGAGGCGATGTCGAACAGGCCGAACACCGGCAGCGCGCGGCCGTTGGCGAACTGATAGACGATCCCCAGGATCGGCGTCGCGACCAGCAGGATATAGAGCAGCCAGTGCCCCGCCTTGGCGGCGAGGCCGAGCCAAGGCTCGAGGCCGGGCGCGGCGATCGCCGGCGGCGGCGGATCGACGTGCCGCCAGGCGAGGCGCGCGACGGCCAGAACGAGGATCGCCAAGCCGAGCGACATATGGACGAAGATTCCGGCGCCGCGCGCCGGGCCGCGCGGCAGGACGTCCATGAAGGCGCCGATGAGCCACGCCGCGAGGACGCACAGCGCCGTCGTCCAATGCGCGAACATGGCGATCGCGCCGTAAGCCTGTTGGGAATTGCGAAACTGCATGGTCGCCCTCGTCAAATAACACGGTTGGTCCGGTTTAAGTGGCGAGTATGGCGGTTTCAAAGCCGGCGCATGGCCGGTTCCTTGCAAACGCGCAAGGTCAGTGGTCGCGTCTTCGCCGAACGCCGCCTTCGCCGCGCCGCTCAGGCGCGGCGAACCGCCCCCACCAGCGCCTTCAGCGTCGCCGCGGTCGAAGCGTCGACCTCGCCGTCGACGCGCGCCGGGCGGAAGTGGCGCTGGAAAGCGGCGACGACGGTTCTCGTCTGCGCGTCGTAGACGCCGGTGAGCGCGACGCCGTAACCGTAGAGCGCCAGCAGCGCCTGCAGCGCGCGGATCGGCGGCCCTTCCTCACCGGGGCCGAACAGCGGCCCGCCGTCGATCGGCGCCGGCTCAACCCAATGGCCGACGCCGGCGCTGGCCAGCGCGTCCCAGGGGAAGCGCTCACCGGGATCGCGCTTGCGCGCCGGGGCGACGTCGGAATGGGCGAGAAAACGCTCGGGCCCGATCGCCCGCCGCGCCGCGAGGTCGCGGCACAGCGCGATCACCGCGTCGATCTGCGGTTTAGGAAAGGGGGGCAGCGCGCCGTCGTGGCCGTAATTGACGATCTCGACGCCGATCGAGGCGGAATTGACGTCGCTCTCTCCCGCCCAGAAGCTCTTGCCCGCGTGCCAGGCGCGTTTGTCTTCGGCGACGAGCTGCGCCACCGCGCCGTCCTCCCAGACGAAATAATGCGCGGAAACCTGGGAGGCCGGGTCGCAGAGCAACGCCAGCGCCGCTTCGGCGGTCGGCAGGCCGGTGTAATGGAGGACGACGCTGTCGGGCCGCGCGCGTCCCCGCCGCTCGCCGAAATTGGGCGACGGCAGGAAGCGCGAGGCGACCCCGCTCTCCGGGAGGCGCGCGTCGGTCACGGCGGATCAGCTCCTGGCGGCGCCTCGGCGGGCGATCGACGCCCGCCGTCCTCCCCTCCCGACGGCCGGAAAGGGAGGGCGGCGGCCGGTCGCGAGCGGGCCGCTCAGTAATAAGAGCGGCAGACGCGCCGACCGTAATAATCGTAGTACCACTCGGCGCAGCGCGGCGGAGGCGGCGGCGGAGCGTAGCCGGGGCCGGGGCCAGGCGGCGTCGCCGCCGAGCCGATGATCGCGCCGGTCGCCGCGCCGATCGCCGCGCCGGCGAGCGCGCCGCCGGGACGGTCGGTCGCCGCCCCGCCGATGATCGCGCCGGTGACGCCGCCGAGCATCGCGCCGTTCGCCGCGTTCTGCTGCTGCGGCGTCTCGCAAGCGGCGAGCGACAGCGCCGCCGCTGCGGCCAACGAAAGCAACATCAGTCTCTTCATCATATCTTCTCCCGCGCCGCCGCCCCGGCCCTGACGCCCGTCGACGTTCTAGCACATCGGCGAAGACTGCCACAGAACCGGTGAACTCCAGGTGAACCGCCGCCCGGCGCTCACGGCGCGGGCGAATCGCGGCGCGCGGCCGCCATCGCCCGCTCGAGCGCCTCGAAGCCGCGCGGGTTGACGCTGGTCGCCGCGTTGAAGCGCAGATAGGCGCTCGCCTCGGGCGAGGCGCTGAACACCGGCCCCGGCGCCAAAATGACGCCCTCGGCGAGGCCGCGCTTGGCGACCGCGGTGGCGTCAAGCCCGTCGGGCAGGCGCGCCCAGACGAACATGCCGGCGCGCGGCTCGATCCAAGGCGCGAGGCCGGCGGCCTTGAGCCGCGCCAGCGTCCGGCCCATGGCGTCGGCGAGGCGCGCGCGCAGCGCGTTGATATGGCGCCGGTAGCCCGCCTCGGTGAGCATGCGGTGGAGAAACGCCGCGGCGAAATGGCCGCTGGTGAGCGAGGTGGCGAGCTTGAGGTCGACGACGGGATCGACCCAGTCCGGCCTGAGCGCGAGATAACCGACGCGCAGCGCCGCCGAGATGGTTTTCGAATAGCCGCCGACCTGGATGACGCGATCGAGCCCGTCGAAGGCCGCCAGCCGCGTTCCCGCCGGCGACGGCTCGAAATCGGCGAAGATCTCGTCCTCGACGACGATGACGTCATGGCGCTCGGCGAGCTTGAGCACGCGGTGCGCCGTGGTCGGCGACAACGCCGCGCCGGTGGGATTGTGGATCGCGGCGATGGTCAGGTAGAGGCGCGGCGCGTGGGTCGCGAACGCTTGCGCCAGCGCCTCGACGTCCGGGCCGTCGGGCGTCATCGGCGCGGCGACGACCTTGACCCGATGCGCCTTCAGCAGCGGCAGCAGCCGGAAATAGCTCGGATCGTCGACCGCCACCGCGTCGCCAGGCTGGACGAGGAAGCGCAGCGCGAGGTCGATCGCTTGGGTGGTCGAGTCGGTGAGCACGATCTGGTCGGGCGAAGCGACGACGCCGCGCTCGGCGAACCGCACCGCGAGCTGGCGGCGCAACGGCGCGTAGCCGATCGGCGAGTCGTAGCGGGTGCGACGGAAGCCGCGGTCGCGCGCGAGCTCGCGCAGCGCGCGCTGCACGCCGACTTCGGGCAGCCACGATTCGGGCAGCCAGCCCGAGCCGGGATGGATCGCGTCGGGCTCGGCCTCAAGCGAGGCGCAATGCGAGCGCAGCCATTCGGCGACCGGCTCGCGCGGCTCGGAGGCGAGCGCGAGCGCCAGCGGCCGGGTCGGCCCGGCGACGAAGAACCCGGCCCCGCGGCGCGCCGAGACCTCGCCCGTCGCCACCAGGCGCTCGTAGGCCTCGACCACCGTCGATTTCGACACCGCCATCGCGGCGGCGAGCGCGCGCACCGAGGGCAGCCGCGCCCCCGGCGCCAGCGCGCGGCTCTCCATCCGCGCCTTCAGCGACGCCATGACGGCGTCGACCCGGGTCGTCGGGCGCTCACGCGACGGTTGGTCCACGGCTGTATCGTCTTTCGTTCGGTACAGTTCGGCCGAACTGTATCGGACTGTCTCTGGCGACGCCAGTCGTTTTCGGGTCGACTTCAAAGCCGACCGAGCCTGTAGGTCAGGTATCGCATGTCTCTGGCGACGCAAGCCGTTTTCCGCGACCACAGGGACGACGGGAGCCCTCTCATGACCTGCCTTTCGCGCCTGACCGCCGTCCTCGCCTCGATCGTCTCGTGGCCGGCGCGCGTCGCTGCGGCGCGGGCGGCGTTTCGCCCCTTGGCGGCGATGGACGCGCGCGAGCTCGCCGACATCGGGCTGACGCCCGCCGACCTCAACGACGCCACCGCGCTGCCGCTCGCCGCCGACCCCACCGCTTTTCTCGCCGTGCGCGCCGTCGCGCGCCAGCGCGCACGAGAGGGAGGGGCGGCGAAGCGTCTGAGCGAGATCGACGGGTTCATTGGCTTGCGCGCCGCCGCGACCCGCCAGGTCGCGGCCATCGAAGAGAGCGACGACGGCGTCGAGCGAGGCTGGGCCAGGCGCGCGTGAAGGCCGACGGCGCGGGACAGATCGTCGCCGACCGGGTCTTTTCACCAGGCGGCGGCTCGCCGCGCTTGACCCGACCCGGCCGCGCCGCCTATTGCCAGCGAGCCAGTCGGCCGGACGGCCGTCGCCTTCGGGCGGAGGAAAGTCCGGGCTCCATGCGGACGCGGCGCCGGATAACGTCCGGCGGGGGCGACCCCAGGGAAAGCGCCACAGAAAGCAAACCGCCGGCCGTCAGGCCGGTAAGGGTGAAAGGGTGCGGTAAGAGCGCACCGCGTCGGCGGCAACGTCGACGGCATGGCAAGCCCCGCCGGGAGCAAGACCGAATAGGAGCGACGCGCGCCCCGTCAAGGAGCGCGGGGCCCGTCCGCAGGCCCGGTCGCTCGGGTTGGTTGCTTGAGGCGCCCGGCGACGGGCGTCCCAGAGGAATGGCCGTCACGTCGGACGCCGCGAGGCGCCCGGCCATACAGAACCCGGCTTACAGGCCGGCTGGCGATTAGGCGGTGGGCGATGGGCGGTCGGAGACGACGCGCGTCGTCCCGCCGTTTGCCGCGTAACGCCCGAGGCTTTCATGCTGCGCGCCCTCTCCGTCATTCCCGCCGGCCGTTGGTCGGACGAGCCCGCCGACGCGGTGGTGCTCGATTACGACGAGCGCTACCGCCGCCGCGTCGCCATGACCGGAGCGCGGGGCTTGAGCTTCCTGCTCGACCTGCCGGAGGCGGCGACGCTCAGCGGCGGCGACGGGCTGAAGCTGGAGGACGGACGCATCGTCGAAGTGGTGGCTGCGCCCGAGTCGCTCGCCGAGCTCCGCGCCGCCGACGCGGCGACGTTGACCCGCCTCGCCTGGCGTCTCGGCAACCGCTGCGTGCCGACCGAGCTGACGAAGAAGAGCCTGCGCATCCGCCGCGATCCGGTGATCGAGGACATGGCGCGCGGCCTCGGCGCGACCGTCACGGCGATCGAGGCGCCGTTCAACCCGGAAGGCGGCGCCTATCTCAGCGGCTCGACGTCGGCCGAGAGCCATGACCACGATCACGATCACGGCGGCCACGACCACGATCACGTCCATCACGGCGACGACCACCATCATTACGGCGACCACCAGAGCCTTGGCGCCGCGCCGCCCGTCCACGGCCCCGGCTGCGGCCACGATCACGACCACGATCACGGAGATGACGATCGCTGAGACGGACGACTGGCGCGAGGCGATGGCGCGCGACGCCCAGCGGATGCGCAAGGATCGCCCCTCCGTCATGGCCAACATGAAGATCGGCGAAGGGGTCGAGGCGGCGACCGCCTTCATCCGCGAAAAGGGCGGGCTCGCGGCGGAAAGGGCCCGACGCCGCGCCGCGTCGGCGCGGGCGGCGGCGCTTGTGCAGCCCCGCCGCGCCGAACTATAAGCGCCGCCAGGTCGCGTCGACTCGAGTGGGGGCTTCGAGCGGGGGCCGGCGAACTTCTCCAAGCGAGTGGACCTCACGACCATGCGCATCACGACATTGGTATTCGCGATCGCTTTCGGCGTTCTTCTGTCGAGCGGGGCTTACGCGCTCGACGCCGCCGCGCCCGCCGACGATCCCGGCGCGAAAACCGTCAAGTCGGCGGAATGCTCCAAGCAAGCCGACGCCAAGGACCTGCACGGCAAGGAGCGCAAGAAGTTTCACAGCGATTGCATGAAGGCCAAGTAATTCCGACGGCCTCTTCCATTTTGGCGAAAAGGCGAGAACGAATGGCCGGCGACGCCGGCCATTTTTGTCGGCGCCCCGCGCTTGAAGGAGAACGGACATGGCGAACGCGCCTTTCGAGCCTGGCGACGGCGACGAGCGCCTCGTCGTCTTCGTCACCCTGCGCGACCTCTTCCGCTATGCGGTGAGCCGCTTCAACGCCGCGGGGCTCGCCTACGGGCACGGCGCGACCAACGCGGTCGACGAGGCCGCTTTCATCGTCCTCGAAGGTTTGCGGCTGCCGATCGACGCGCTCGACCCCTTCCTCGACGCACGGCTGACGCAGAACGAGCGCGCGCGCCTCCTGGCGCTGATCGACGCGCGCGTGGCGACGCGCAAACCCGCCGCCTATCTGCTCCGTCGCGCCTACGTCCAGGGCGTGCCGTTCTATGTCGATGAGCGCGCGATCGTGCCGCGCAGCTTCATCGGCGAGCTGCTGTTCGGCGTTCTGACGGCGGAAAATTCGCTGCTCGGCGACCCCGCTTCAGTCGAACGCGCGCTCGACCTCTGCGCCGGCGGCGGCTCGCTGGCGATCCTCGCCGCAATGAAGTTCCCCAACGCGCGCGTCGACGCGGTCGAGCTCTCGGCCGACGCGCTCGAGGTCGCGCGGCTTAATGTCGCAGAGCACGGGCTCGGCGAGCGCGTCGCCCTCTTCCAGGGCGACCTGTTCGCGCCGCTGGGAGCGAATCGCTACGACCTGATTCTCGCCAACCCGCCCTATGTCGACGCTGATTCGCTCGCCGCCTTTCCGCCCGAATACGCCGCCGAGCCGCGGCTCGCCCATTTCGGCGGGCCGGACGGGCTCGACCTCGTGCGCCGCATCCTCGCCGAGGCGCCCGCGCATCTGACGCGCCATGGCGCGCTGGTGTGCGAGGTCGGCCGCGCCCGCGCGCGGCTGGAGGCCGACTATCCCGACCTGCCGCTGTTGTGGCTCGACGCGGAGGAGAGCGAGGCCGAAGGCGAGGTGTTCGTCGCCCGCGCCGCCGATCTCGCCGCGCCGAGTCGCAGGGGCAAGCGGCGGTCTTAAGGGAGGAAATCCAACGCTGGGCTTCCGCCCGTGGGATCATCGGATTCGACGTTTTGACCTTAGCGAATCGATCCTTTGCAGGCATTCGCGACCTGGAACAACTTAAGAAAGTCAAACTTGCGGGAAGCGCCGACCAAGTGAGACGGAACCTGGTTGATTCTTTATAGAACCTGAGTGAGAATGAGCTTGCCTTTTGCCAACAGATCAGCCGGAACGGTCGCAAAGAGGCTACAGATCGGTATGCCGTCAAACCTGTCTGGGTGGCGCGACGGGGTGGCACTAAGTCCCTTGCATATGTATGACCGTTATAGGGGACTTACGTAATTTTGCTGCTAGGTTAAATAAAGCAACCAAGGTGCCACCATGAGCGCATTTTGGATAAGGTCAAAGCGATATATTTTTTTGTTCATACTGTTGGTACTGCTGCTTGCGGATTGTGTAATTGCAGGCATTCTTGGCGGCGTATTTATATCTATACTTGCAGGCACGCTATATGTGCAAGTAGTAAAGTTGCTTCCAAATAATAAAATACATGCGATGATTGTAACACTTTTATGCATATTATTGTTCTTCTGCACATACTGGATTTTGTATGAAGAAGCTGTAATCTCTAATGTATGTCGAGCTGCAAGCGTTACGTCCTTTAGGTCTCCACATTTGTGCTTCGCTCAGAAGCGCTTTAATACGATGAAGACGGCATGGAACAGGTTTAACGCAACTTATCGGTCTGGTAATGACGCTGTTGCTGAGGAACTTATCAAGTCTGTTGACGCAATCCATGTAAATGATGAACTTAGTCTCAGTGCGCAACAGTTACAACAGTTGTACCCGGCGAAAGTTGTTGTCGGAGGTCTGGAAAGCGGGCAATCTGATACGTGGAGACATATTATTAACAATTATCCTGAGCTGACGTATATTGCGTTGTACGAATTAGAACGGAAAGAGTGGTGGGGCGCACAACAGACGGATACGATTCTTGGTTACCGAAATTATTTAGATGTATTTCCTTCGGGCTCACACGCTGAGGAGGCGAAGAGTCGGATTGATGAGCTAGGAAAAACCCTCGCCGCTCAGGAGAAAGCGGCGTGGACGACCGCGGAACAGACCGATACGTTTGACGGGTACAGAACTTACCTGAAGGCGTTTCCTTCGGGCGGACACGCTGAGGAGGCGAAGACCCGGATTGTTAAGCTGGAAGAAGCTCTAGCCGCTCGGGACGAAGCAGCGTGGACGGCGGCGCAACAGGCCGATACGCTTGACGGGTACAGAAGTTATCTACGGGCATTCCCTTCGGGCGCACATGCCATGGAGGCACAGATTCACATCGTAATGCGGGAACAGGTTGCCGAGGGAAGGATCCTCGCCGCTCAGGACGAAGCAGCGTGGACGGCGGCGCAACAGGCCAATACGCCTGACGGGTACAGAGGCTACCTAACGGCGTTTCCTTCGGGCGCACATGTGGAGAACGCGAGGAGCCAGATCACTAAGCTGCAACAAGCCGCCGAGGAGGAAGCGGCGTGGGGGGCGGCACAAAAGGCCGATACGCTTGACGGCTACGGAAATTATCTAAAGGCGTTTCCTTCGGGCGCACATGTGGAGAACGCGAGGAGCCAGATCACTAAGCTG
>CAZKHF010000005.1:24800-31199 GCA_964552445.1 uncultured Bradyrhizobium sp.
CAACAAGCCGCCGAGGACGAAGCGGCGTGGGCGGCGGCGCAACAGGCCGATACGCTTGACGGCTACGGAGATTATCTAAAGGCGTTTCCGTCGGGCGCACATGCCACGGAGGCGAAGAGCCAAATCGCCAAGTTAGCACAAGCCATCGAGGAGGAAGCGGCGTGGGGGACGGCGCAACGGGCAAATACGCTTGACGGCTACAGAGATTATCTAAAGGCGTTTCCGTCGGGCGCACATGCCACGGAAGCGAAGGATCAGATTGCTAAGTTGCAAACGTCCAATGGCCTGCCAATAATTGGACCGTTGGTCGTTCCGGTTTGGAGTTTCACTAGAGGCACTCTAGATGTGCTATTCGGAGGACATTGACCGTTAGATGCTGGGCTTCTGACCGGTTCTGACACTTTTGTCGCCGTCACGGCGTCCGCACGAAAGGGGTTAGCCGGGGTGGTATGCCTTGCGCCTTGGGCTGTTTCTTTGCGTCGCCAGTCCGTCGCGCGATCGAGGGCGTATCCGAGCGCGATAAGGGAGGTTGGCGCTTCTATGACAGTTTGACTAAGGCGCGAATGCGCGAAAGTCAGGAATTTTGGTCGTCAGCATCGACAGTGAAATTCCGGACTCTTAGCGCGCGCAAAATATCGAGGCGAATGCGTAATTCGCTTTAAAGCACACAGACATTACACGCCGTCACCCATAGGGTTCCCACCCTTACCGCCGCCCCTACTCCGCCGCTTGGCGCATCGCCGCGCGGATGACGGTGCGGAAGTCATCGATCGCAACAAGCTCGCCGGCGCGCTCGACGCGCCAGTAGGTCCAGCCGTTGCAGGCGGGCAGCCCTTGCGCGAGCGCGCCGATCTTGTGGATCGAGCCGACCGCCGGGCCGAGCGCGAGCGCGCCGTCGGCGCGCACGACGGCGCGATGGCGTCGCCGCTCGTCGGTGAGCGATTCGCCGGGCGCGATCAGCCCCGCCTCGATGACGCTGGCGAAGGCGACGCGCGGCTCGCTGCGGCGCGTGGGGGCCGCCGCCACCGCGTCGGCCTCGAGGGGGACGACCGCGGCGACGCGGGCGCGCGCCGCGGCGGCGTAAGCGTGGTCGCGCTCGACGCCGAGAAAATGGCGGCGCAGCCGGCGCGCCGCCGCCGCGGTGGTGCCGGAGCCGAGGAACGGGTCGAGCACAAGGTCGCCGGGGTTCGAGGCGGCGAGCAGCGCGCGCGCGATCAGCGCCTCGGGCTTCTGGGTTGGGTGGGTCTTGCGGCCGCTGGCGTCCTTAAGGCGCTCGGCGCCGGTGCAGATCGGCAGGAACCAGTCCGATCGCGCCTGGCAATCGTCGTTGCCCGCCTTAAGCGCCTCGTAGTTGAAGGCGTAGCCCTTGGCGTCGGCGCTGCGCGCCGCCCAGATCAGCGTCTCGTGGGCGTTGGTGAAGCGGCGGCCGCGGAAGTTCGGCATCGGGTTGGCCTTGCGCCAGACGATGTCGTTGAGGATCCAGAAGCCGAGGTCCTGGAGGATCGCGCCGACGCGGAAGATGTTGTGATAGGAGCCGATGACGACGATCGTCGCGTCGCGCTTCATCACCCGCCGCGTCGCGCCGAGCCAGGCGCGGGTGAACGAATCATAGGCGGCGAAGTCGGCGAACTTGTCCCAGTCGTCGTCGACCGCGTCGACCACGCTCTGGTCGGGGCGCGACAGCGCGCCTTCGAGCTGCAGGTTGTAGGGCGGGTCGGCGAAGACGAGGTCGACGCAGCCCGCGGGCAGCTTGCTGAGCTCGGCGACACAGTCGCCGACAATCACCGCGTCGAGCGGCGGCGCGGAATACGCGCCGGGGCGCCGCGCCTCGCCGTTTCCAGTACGCAAAACCTGAAGCTGGGCGGGGAGGCCGGCGGCCCCGGCACGCGAACCACGCATGAACGCAACGCCTTGACGCGCACGTCAGATCGAACGCCTCTGACGAACGCGATGATTCACATTTTCGGTTAAAACGAGGTTTGGCCTCTCCTCACGCGCCTGTCTCTTTTTCGGACGGTCCGGCGCAGCCTAGAATCTTCGTGGAATCAACAAATTCTAAAGATTTTTGCGGGTGCGGAATTAGCGCCCGAACGCTCCCCTTACGTCAATCGAAAAGCGCCTTCGGCCTGAACGAGCGGCGATGGAACGGCGACGGACCGAGGCGCGCCAGCGCTTCGATATGCGCGCGCGTGGGATAGCCCGCGTGGCGGGCGAAGCCGTAGCCGGGGCATTCGGCGTCGAGCCGCGTCATCAGCGCGTCGCGCGCGACCTTGGCGACGATCGAGGCGGCGGCGATCGACAGCGACCGGCCGTCGCCGCCGACGATCGCGCGCGCCGGACAGGCGAGGCCGGGCGGGACGTCGCGGCCGTCGACCAGGACGTAATCGGCGCGCACGCTCAAGGCCGCGACCGCGCGCGCCATGGCGGCGAGCGTCGCGCCGCGGATGTTGAGCGCGTCGATCTCGGCGACGCTGGCGAAGGCGATGGCGACGCTCACCGCCTTGGCGAAGATGCGCTCGCTCGCCGCCTCACGCCGCGCCGCGCTCAGCGCCTTCGAATCGTCCACGCCTTCGGGCGGATCGTCGGGGTCGAGAATCACCGCCGCGACGCCGACCGGGCCGGCGAGCGGGCCGCGGCCGACCTCGTCGACGCCCGCCACCCGCCTCAGCCCTTGCGCGATCAACCCGCGCTCAAAGAAAAGGTCGGGAGCGGACATGGCGTCAGAGCATCGGCTCGTCGCCGAGACGGGAAAGATCGAAGGCGGCGACGTCGCGCAGCAGCTCGACCAGCGCGTCGGCGCCGCGCTCGGCGCAGGCTTCGCCCTTGGCGGCGGTCGCGCTGGTGGCGTCGCCGACCGCGCCGAGCGGATTGAGGTCGCTCGCCGCCCAGCCGAAGCCGATCGGCCGCGTCGCCCGGAGACGCTTGAAGTCGCGCTCCATCGCCTCGGCGGCGCTGGCGAAGTCACGCGCCCTGGCCATGTTCACCGTGTCGGGGCGGAAGGCGAGCGTCAAGGAGGTCTCGATTTCGCCGCCGTGGATGCCGTGGGCGCGCTCGCGCGGCGAGAACAGGCCCTCGGCGTAGCCGAGACGGCTCCAGGAGGCGTGGACGACGAACATGCGCCGGCGCGCGCGCAAGTCGCAGGCGACGACGTCGACGATCGGCGAATTGCCGCCGTGGGCGTTGAGAAACACCAGCTTGCGGCAGCCGGTGCGCGCCACGCACTCGCCGATCTCCGTCCAGGCGCGGATCAAGGTCTCCGCGCTGAAGGTCAAGGTGCCGGGAAAGTCGATGTGCTCGTTCGACTTGCCGATGGTCTGGGCGGGCAGGAACAGCGCCGGCAGGTCAGCGGGCAGGCGCGCGACGGCGCGCTTGAGGCAGCCCTCGTTGATGAACGCGTCGACGCCGACCGGCAGGTGCGGCCCGTGCTGCTCGGTCGCCGCCACCGGCAGCACCGCGACCATCGCGCTCATGTCGGCGTCCTGGAAGTCGCGCCACGACATCTCGGCCCAGAATCTCGTCGGCAGCATGGTCGTCGCCCCGTCCTTCAGCCGCGCAGCGCCTCGTCGAGCAGCCGCGCCAATGTTTCCGGCTCGCGCGGGAAGCCCGCGCGGATCCACAGCGCCTGGAAATTCTTCAGCGTCTCGCCGACCCGCCGGCCGCGCGCGACGCCGCGCGCCACCAGGTCGGCGCCGGAGATCGGCAGCGTCGGCTCCGGCGCCTCGGCGAGGAAGCGATAGGCGTCGGCGAAGCGCGCTTCGTCCGGCGGCGCGCCGCTGTCGACGTGCGCCAGGCTCAACGCGTCGAGCGCGCCGCGCCGTCGGCGCTCGAACAACAACAGCCTCAGCTCGGCGAGCGGCGGCGGCGCGTCGAGCCCGTGCAGCGTCGGCAACGCGCGGCCGAGCGCCGCGAGGCGGTCGAACTCGGCGTTGGAGAGGCGCAGCCGCTCGCGTAGCCGTTCGGCGTCCTCCTCGAGATAAAGCGTCAGCGCCGCCAGGCGTAGCAGCGGGTCGGCTGGCTCGCCGCGGCTCGCTTCGATCGCGGCGAGTCGGCTGAGCCGCGCCGGATCGATGTGCCCGGCGAGCAGCGGCCCCAATAGGCCGGCTTCGCACACCGCCGTCGTCACCGCGCCGGCGCGCGGCGCGGCGAGGAGCTTCATCAGCTCGGCCCGCACGCGCTCGCGCGACAGGATCGCCAGCCCCTCGCGCTCCTCGAGGGCGGCGCTGAGGCCGGCCGGATCGAGCGCGCCGGCGCCGTAGCGCGCGGTGAAGCGGAAGAAGCGCAGGATGCGCAGGTAGTCCTCGCGGATGCGCTGGCGCGGCTCGCCAATGAAGCGCACCCGCCGCGCCGCGAGGTCGGCGAGGCCGCCGACGTAGTCGTGGACCATGCCGTCGCGCGTCAGCGACAGCGCGTTGATGGTGAAGTCGCGCCGCAGCGCGTCGGCGAGAAAGTCGCGGCCGAAGGCGACGGTGGCGTGGCGCCCGTCGGTGGCGACGTCGCGGCGCAAGGTCGTCACCTCGATCGGGCGGCCCTCGACGATCAGCGTCACCGTGCCGTGCGCGAGCCCGGTCGGGGCGACGCCGAAGCCGGCGTCGACGGCGCGCCGCATCACCACGTCGGGCGGCGCGGTGGTGGCGAGATCAAAATCGCCGGGCGCTTCGCCGAGCGCGAGGTCGCGCACCGCGCCGCCAACCAGGCGCGTCTCCTCGCCGCGGCCGTCGAGCGCTTCCAGCGCGCGCGCGAGCCGTCCCTCGTCGAGCAGGCGCCGATCGATCAAGCGCCCATCGCGAATCGCGGGAAGCCCGCTCATTCGATGTGCCCCTGGATGAGCACGCCGTTCTCGACATGGGCGGGCACATAGACGCCGCGACCGCGCGGCGCGGTCGACACCAGCGCGATCATGCCGAGGACCGCCGCCGCGAGGCCGAGAAGAGTCAGCGTCGCCACCCGGCCGCGCGTCCAGTGCTCGAGCGCCAGCGGATAGCGCAGGCGGAGCGCAAGATAGAGCGCGAAGAGGACGAACGGCAGGAGGAAGAAGCCGATCGATTCGGCGACGGCGCGCCACATCAGGAAAACAGCCTTTCGTAAAGGTTGCGTAGGATGCCGGCCGTGGCGCCCCAGATATAGCGTTCGCCATAGGGCATCGCGTAGAACTTTCTCGTCGCGCCCCGCCAAGGCCGCTCTTCGAGGCGATGGTTGGCGGGGTTCATCAGGAAGACGAACGGCGCCTCGAACGCTTCCGCCACCTCGTCGGCGTTGATCGCCAAGGCGAAGGCGGGATCGATCAGCGCCGCCAGCGGCGCGACGCGATAGCCGGTGCGCGTCAGATAAGGGTCGAGCCAACCCAAAGGCTCGACGAAGCGCGCTTCGAGGCCGATCTCCTCGCGCGCCTCCCTCAGCGCGGCGTCGCGCGCGCTTTCGCCGGGCTCGATCTTGCCGCCGGGGAAGGCGATCTGCCCGGAGTGGTCGCGCAGGCGCTTAGCGCGTTGCGTCAGCAGCACGGTCAGCCCCTGCGGGCGGGCGACGATCGGCGCGAGCACCGCCGCCGGTCGGGCGCGCGCGAGCGTCGCCGGGTCGGGCGCGAGCGGATCGAAGGCGTGGTCGCCCGCCGGCGCGGCGACGCCGCGGCCGGCGTCGGGGCGCGGGGCGAGCCGCGCCAGCGCCCGGCGGCGCAGATCGTCGGCGGAAAAATCATCGGCCGGGGCGCCGCTCGCCGGCGCTCGATCGCGCTTGAGCGCGTCGTCCGGCGCGGCGGGCGTCGAAACGCGCGTTGCGCCAGTCCTCGTCTCGCCCCCGTTCGACGCGGTTTCCGCCATAATCTCGCGCTTGTTTGCAGGCAAACGTCGGTTCGCTGGTTCCGGCCTCGACCAAGGGGCCGCAAGAAGCCAGTGTAGTGCGAGACGCGGCGAAGGGGAATTCGCCCCGCCGCGGGGCGCTGAACCGTCATTTCGGGCCGCGCGCCTTAGAAAGGCGCCCCAAGCGCGTCAGGAGCATCGATGTCCGTCGCCGAATTCGACGCCAGCGCGGCCAAGGCCGCCGAAGCGACCCTCGCCCGCATCGCGGCGGCCCGCCAGGCGATCGGCAAGGTGATCTTCGGCCAGGAGAAGGTGGTCGAGCAGACGCTGGTCACTCTGCTCGCCGGCGGTCACGGCCTTTTGATCGGCGTCCCCGGCCTCGCCAAGACCAAGCTGGTCGAGACCCTCGGCGTCGTCATGGGCCTCGACGCGCTGCGGGTGCAGTTCACCCCCGACCTGATGCCCTCCGACATTCTCGGCTCGGAAGTGATGGAGGAGGCGCTCGACCGCACGCGCAGCTTCCGTTTCATCAAGGGGCCGATCTTCGCCCAATTGCTGATGGCCGACGAGATCAACCGCGCCAGCCCCCGCACCCAGTCGGCGCTGT
>CAZKHF010000006.1:0-28618 GCA_964552445.1 uncultured Bradyrhizobium sp.
CGACCCCGAGCGCGACCAGAGCTATTTCCTCTTCGCCACCACCCGCGAGCAGCTCAAGCAACTGCGCTTTCCGCTCGGCGGCATGACCAAGCCCGAAGCGCGGGCGCTGGCGCGCGAGATCGGCCTCGCGGTCGCCGACAAGGCCGACAGCCAGGACATCTGCTTCGTGCCCACCGGCCGCTACAGCGACATGATCGAGCGCCTGCTGCCCGGCGCGGCGGCGGCGGGCGACATCGTCCATGTCGACGGCCGCGTGCTCGGCCGCCACGCCGGCGTCCTCCACTACACCATCGGCCAGCGGCGCGGCCTCGGCGTCGCCGCCGGCGAGCCGCTCTACGTCGTCGCGCTCGACGCGCGCGCGGCGCGGGTGGTGGTGGGGCCGCGCGAGGCGCTGGAGACGCGGCGCGCGCGCCTGCGCGACCTCAACTGGATCGGCGACGGGCTTCTTTCCGAGCTGCCCGCGAGCGGGCTGCCCATCGGCGCGCGCGTGCGCTCGACTCGCCCGCCCGCCCCAGCGCGGCTGCTGCCGAGCGGCGAGGTCGAATTCGACCCGCCTGAGTCGGGCGTGTCGCCGGGGCAGGCGTGCGTGTTTTACGCCTCCTGCGACGCCGACGCGCGGGTGCTCGGCGGCGGCTTCATCGTCGGCGGCTGAATGTGCGCCGGCGCAGACGAATCGAGCGAAGGAGGGGCGAGAATGGCGGCGTTCGAGGAAGACGAGGCGATCGGCGCGAAGCGCGTCAAGGCGCCGATCCACCAGATCGGCCAGCCGCTCGACGACCTCTCGGCGCCCGAGCTCGCCGAGCGCATCGAGGCGCTGAAGCGCGAGATCGCCCGGCTGGAGAGCGCCATCGCCGAGCGAGAGGCGACCCGCCTCGCCGCCAGCGCCTTCTTCAAGCGCTGAGCGGCCGCGCCGCCCGGCGCCCCATTTCGGCGCGCCCGGCCCGCCGCCTCGGCAACGTCTTATTAACGATTATCATTTATGAAGAAATTCGACCCGATGTTCGGGTCCTGAATGGCTCCTTCCGTTCGACTTCTCGCATCCGATTTTCCTTCAGCCGCCTTCGGGCGGCTGCTTTTTTTTCGCGTCTTCCGCTGCGGCGCGCGCTTCGTTAACCTTACCGGTAGGTAAACGATCCATCGCCGTTTCGACGCGTTAGTCTTACGTCAGCAGCGCGAGCGGCGCGCGCCGCCATGGCGGGCCGCCGCGCCGAGCGGAAAGGGTTGCAAAGATGGACGCCTGCGACGAGACGAGGCGCGATCCGCCGGCGGGCGACGAGACGCTCGCGACGCCGATCCCGTTCGTCCGCCGGCTCGCCGCCTCCGAGGCGTTCACGGCGTTGTTCAAGGAAGGCATGGCCCTGGTCGAGGACACGGCGGCCTATCTCGACGGCCCCGGGCGCGAGGAATCGCGCCGGCTTAGCCGCCCGGTCGCCATCGCCTACGCCAGCGAGAGCATGCGCCTGACGACGCGGCTGATGCAGGTCGCCTCGTGGCTGTTGTTGCAGCGCGCGGTCAACGAGGGCGAGCTGACGTCGGCGCAGGCGATGTCGGAGAAGCATCGGGTGCGCTTGGTCGATCAGGGAATCAGCTGCTGCGCCGACTTGTTCGAGGCGCTGCCGCCGACGCTGAAGGACTTCGCCCTGAAGTCGCTGCGCCTGCAGGCGCGGGTCGCCTACCTCGACCGTTCGATCAGCGCCGCCGACGACTTCGCGCCCCCGCCGCGCATAAGCGCCGTCGCCGTCCAGGTCGAGCGGCTGCGCCAAGCGTTCACGCACTGAGGCCGCCGAGGCGGGCGGAGGCCATTCCCGTCCAGCCGGGCGAAATGGCGCCGCCGGCGCCGGCCCTTGCGCCGCCGCGCTTTTGGCCGCATTGCTCGGCAGCTTTCGCCTGCTTCGGATTCTCGCCGCGCCATGGCCGCCGCTCCTGACTGCCGTCTTTATTTGATCACGCCGCCGCTCAGCGGCGCCGATCTCGACGCCTTCGCGCCGCGTTTCGCCGAGGCGCTCGTCGCGAGCGGGGCGGCGAGCGCGCTGGCGCGCGTCGCGCGCGGGGCGGAGGGCGACGCCAAGCGCATCGTCGCGCGCCTGGTCGCGCTCGCCCAGCCGCTCGACGTCGCCACGCTGGTGGAGAACGACCCCCGCCTGGCGGCGCGCGCCGGAGCGGACGGCGCCCATGTCGACGGCGCCGGCGAGGCGCTCGCCGACGCGCTGGCGAGCCTTCACCCCGAGCGCATCGTCGGCGCCGGCGCGCTCGCGCTGCGCGACGACGCGATGGTCGCCGGCGAGCGGGGCGTCGACTACGTGATGTTCGGCGAGCCGCGGCCGGACGGCGCCCAGCCGCCGCTCGCCGAGACGCTCGAGCGCGTCGGCTGGTGGGCGGAGATTTTCGAGACGCCCTGCGTCGCCTACGCCGCCGCGCTCGACGCGGTCGCGCCGCTGCGCGAGGCGGGGGCCGACTTCATCGCGCTTAGCGAGGCGGTGTGGCGCGCGCCCTCCCCCGCCGACGCGGCGGCGAAGGCGCGCGCGCTGATCGCGCGCGGTTGAGGAGAGGTTGCCGATGCAGACGACCCGGGCATTGCTGGCGGCGGCCACGCTGATGATCGCGCCGGTCGCCGTGGCGGCGCAGACCTTGGCGCCGACGTTGACGCCGCCCCCGGCGCCTGCCGCCGGGCCGCAGCCCGACGTCGCCTTCGGCGCCTACCAGCGCGGCTTCTACCTCACCGCCTTCCAGGAGGGGATGAAGCGCGTCGCCGCGAATTCGAAGGACGCCGCGGCGATGACCCTGATCGGCGAGATCTATCGCGACGGCTACGCGGTCAAGCGCGACGCGGCGGAGGCGGCGCGCTGGTATCGCCTGGCGAGCGACCTCGGCGACCGCGAGGCGGCCTTCGCGCTCGGCGCGCTGCTGCTCACCGGCGCCGAAGGCGTCAACAAGGACGTCGCCGCCGCCAAGGCGCAATTCGAGCGCGCGGCGGCCAAGGGCCAGGCCGGCGCGCTCTACAACCTCGGCGTGATGGCGCTCGGAAACGACGGCGCCGGGCAGGACTTGGCCAAGGCGGCCGATTACTTCCGCCGTTCGGCGGAGGCCGGCGACAACGACGGCGCCTATTCCTACGGCGTGATGCTGCGCGAAGGCAGAGGCGCGCCGCTCGACATCGCCGGGGCCGCCCGTTGGCTGAAGCGCGCCGCCGACGCGGGCGTCATCGCCGGCCAGGTCGAATACGCGATCATGCTGTTCAACGGCGTCGGCGTCGCCAAGGACGAAGCCGGCGCGGCGAAGATTTTCCTGCGCGCGGCGGCGCGCAACAACCCGATCGCGCAGAACCGCCTCGCCCATCTCTACGTCGCCGGCCGCGGCGTGCCGAAGGACCTAGTCGAGGCCGCGGTGTGGAACCGCTTCGCCCAGGCCGCCGGCCTCGACGACCTCGAGCTCGACGCCGCCACCGCCGACCTCACCCCTGACCAGCGCGCGCAGGTCGACGCGCTGGTCAGAAGGCAGGCGGTGTTCTAGGCGTTCGAATCTCTCACCTGCAACGCGGTGGGATCGCCGCTGTGAAGGCCGGGTTCGACCCTAAGCGAAAATCGCCGTCTTAGCCGATGACCGTCGCCCGCAAGCTTGAGCGGGGCATCCGCGAGACCCGCTCCGATCGCCAGACAAATGATCCCAGGGTCCAGCCGCCGGCCCTCGCGCCTGAGGATTGGTCTTCCCCTGGACGCCAACGACCATCTGTCGCCATGCGCCAGTGCTGGCCGCGGCTGCGCGAAGCGAGGCCGCTGACCGAAGCAGGGCGAAAAAGTGGCGCCAACCTGGCCAAATCACAGCTTTACAAGCCGCCACTGGAGATGTACCTACGCGGACCGGTAACGGATGCGTGATCCAATGACCGCATGATGTCCCCGTTCTGCGGGAGTATCGCGTTGCTTAAGATATTGTTGCGGTCGTTGAAAGCTCCTCTGTCGTCCGCGTCGTGGCGGCGGCTTATCTCCCACGCGCACCGGAATGTCGGCGCGGCGCCTCCAACCAGAACTATCCTAGTCAAGCCGATTAAAAGGTACGTGTATCACAAGCTTGGTACGCGCGGTCGCTCGAAATTGCTCAAGGGGCACCATCTTTACTTCTCGAGAATGTTCTCTGACGCCGTCTTGTTCGAGCTGTACGAAAGGCATACGGTCGACGTAGCGAGGTTGTACGCGCGAAAATCAACTCAGTTTGTCTTGGAACTTTACTCATCAGAAAAGACTTTAAACGAGCGCGAAGGCGAACTGGTCCTCGGCATTAGGGAACCACACTCAGATTATTATCTCTGTCGACTCACGTTTCTCTTCGCCGCGCGGGGAGGAGGCGTCGCGCTCGTGATTGGCGGCCTTCAGGGGCCGTGCGGCGGCCATAAGCGCGACGTGATCGCCGCGACCCGGCTGCTATCTGGCCTGCGGCCCAAGGACGCTGTGCTGCTTGCCGCGCGGTCGCTGGCTCGCGAGCTCGGCGCCGAAACACGGGCGGTCGCCACTGACGCTCTCGTGTTCCGAAACAAACGGGGCGGATTGAAGTTCGCCGATCACGACGGCTATTGGCGCGAGCGCGGCGCGGTCCAAGAGAGCGCGCAAGAATTTCTTTTTCCCGCGCTTATCGCCGAAGACCAACCGAGCGTCGGCCGCGCGGAGATGAAGCGGGCGATCGTGGTCGGCGCGTGCGCTTTCGTCCGTTCCAGCTTGCGTCTGCAAAGCGGCTCGACGGTTAGCGGTCTCCATTCGCCTCTCCCGCGCTCGTCTCGGGCGACAAAAGCGATCGCCTGAGTCGGCGCGGGAGAGGCGGCTCGCTCGTGGGGCTATCGGCGCATCACAGCCAACGCGACCCGTTTTGCCAATCGACCGCTCTGCGCCCGCTTGAGCCGCCCCTGCGCTGATACAAGCGTTGGAAACGCGCCACCAGGGGCGGCGAAGCGATCGTCATCGCAAGGAGCGAAGCGACGAGGCGACGCCTTTCGTCGCCTTCTCGTCCTCTTGCGACGATTCCAGCGCCGCATTCTCACGCAAAGGCCAGTCCCGGTAAGCGTAGTCGATAAGGTCCCGCGAGCTCCAGGAGGTCAGCCCATGGAAAGCCCTCGATCGCCGCGCCGTGCGCTTTCTTGCGCGGCGAAGCGGTCGGTCAGCGCCAGCTCGAGCGCCGTCACAGCGATCAGCTCTCCCGCCTTGACGAGATCGAAATCGAGCCAAGCGAGAATGTGCAGCTTCTACGCGCGTTCGAATTTCGTCGCCGCGATTTCAGCGACGGCGCGGCGCAACCCGAGGCCGAGCACGAAGTCCCGCCACTCCGCCAAGGTCGAGAACTCCACATTGCTGACGCCGCCCGGCGTCGGCCACGACGCGACCAGCGGCCCCAGCGACGGATCGCGCGCGTCGGCGATGGACTCGAGGCAATCGGACGGAAGGGGCATGGGTCGATCAAGCGTTGACGGAATGTAGCGCTGTCGCGCGCGACTGCCTAACAGCGCGCCGACCCTTGGCGCTTGCTGCGTCCGCACGCGGCTCCTATCGAGACATGCGGCGAACCCTCGACCGATGAAGCCCGAGATCGCCGACCGAACGCCGGCGACGACCGCGCCCGCCGGCGCGCCGGCAGGCGCGTTCGTGGCTTGCTTGGCGGCGCCGGCGCGGCCGGCTATAAATTGGCGATGGCGCGGGCAAAGGACATGAGCGCGAGCGCGGCGAAGCGGACGGCGGCAAGCCCGCCGCAGCGCGGCGGCGCCGCAGGGGACTCGCTCGAAGCGGCGCGGCGCCGGGCGGACGCCGTGCTCGCGCGTCTCGCCGCCGCCAATCCCGAGCCGAAGAGCGAGCTCGAGCATTCGAACCCGTTCACCCTGCTGGTCGCCGTCGTGCTCTCCGCCCAGGCGACCGACGCCAGCGTCAACAAGGCGACGCGCAGCCTGTTCGCGCTCGCCGACACGCCCGCCAGGATGGCGGCGCTCGGCGAACAACGGCTGGCGGAACGGATCAAGACCATCGGCCTTTATAAGACCAAGGCGAAGAACGTCATCGCCCTGTCGGAGGCGCTGCTCAGCGACCACGGCGGCGCGGTGCCGCGCGACCGTGAAGCGCTCGAGGCGCTGCCCGGCGTCGGCCGCAAGACCGCCAACGTAGTGCTCAACGTCGCCTTCGGCGCGCCGACCCTCGCGGTCGACACCCATGTCTTCCGCGTCTCCAACCGCATCCCCCTCGCCCGCGGCTCAACGCCGCGCGAGGTCGAGGACGGGTTGATGAAGATCGTCCCCGAGCGCTATCTGCCCCACGCCCATCACTGGCTGATCCTCCACGGGCGCTATGTCTGCAAGGCGCGCGCGCCCGCCTGCGCGAATTGCGCGATCGCCGGCCTCTGCGCCTTCGAGGGCAAGACAGCCTGAAAAGAAAGCGCCCGCGCCTCAGCCGAATTCGGCCGAAGCGCGGGCGAGGAAGGCGCGGTTGGAAGGGGGGGGGCGCCGCGCCAAAGCTTGTCAGGCGACCGCGGTCCCGTTGGTCGCGTAGAGGGTGCAGCCAGCGCTGGCGAGCTGCTTGATCGTCTCGGTGAAGGTCATCGCCAGCGAGCCGGAATAGGCGGTGTTCCAGGGATTCTGCAGCGTGACCGTGCCGGCGCTGGCGTTGATGCCGATCACCTCGTACATGTGGTCGCCGACCAGGTTGCCGTTGTTCGCGTTCGGCGTCGACAGGATGATGTCGTCGCCCGCCTTCCAGTCGGCGCCGAGCGTCGACATCAGCGAATTGAGCGACGCGGTCGAGGTCTTCGAGCTCAGCGCGTAGGTCGTGTAAGAATCGTCGGTGATCTCGGTCAGCGCGTAGGCGGTGCCGCCATTGATGTCCTCGTAGGCGTCGCCGGTCGTGTGCCCGCCCGCCTGCGCGGCGGCGGTCTGCTCGTTCAGCTCGACGAACGCCTTCTCGACCAGCGCCACCCACGAGGCCGAGCCGTTGGCGAACTCGAGCGTCGAGCCGTTCGCCCACTCGTAGCCGCCGCCCATCACCGGCAGCTCGTCGTTGACGGTGACGTAGTCGGCCTGACCGTTGATGTAGAAACGCACCGAATAGGCGCCGTTGCCGTCGCTGGCGATCATCGACTCGATCGCCGACGGATCCTGCAACGCGGTCTCGCCGAGCGACGAGACGAAATAGCAGTCGCCGAGATAGCCCTGGTTGACGTCGGTGTACTTCGGCGTTCCGCTGGCGCCGTAGAGCGGCAGCGCGGACGCCTTGTAGGTCGGGTTGAGGTTCGATTCGCCGATCGCCGACAGGCTCAGGCTCGGCAGATCCGTGCCGAGGAACCACTTGCCGATCAGCTCAGTGACTTGGGTCTGAGTCGACGTGGCCGAGAGGTTGCCGAGCTTCGTCGCCGTCGAGGAGCCGCCGTTCCAATAGGCGTTGGCCGAATTGCCGTCGATCACGTCGTCGGCGAGCTGCTGGACGTAGCTCGACACCGTGACGCCGTTTTTCGCGTTGAGCATCGAGGCGAGCGTCTGCAGTGTGCTGAACTTGGTCGCGGTCATGCCGCCGACCGCGGCGTCTTGCAGGATGGTCAGCATCGCGTTGTAGCTCAGCGAATTGTTGACCATCAGCTTGGAGACGTCGGCGGCGATGCCGGGGTCTTTGAGCTGCGAGACAATGCTGGACGAGGTTGTCGTCGTCGTGGTCGTCGTCGCCGCGGCCGAAACGGTCGACCCGGGGGACGAGGGGCTGACGCCGGGGACGGCGCTCGTCGCCTTGGCGAGCGGCGCCGCCACGAACAAAGCCTGCTCGGAGAGGTCGGCGGACGCGACTTCGCGCCAGACCGGCCCGCCGCCGCCGAAGGCGACGGCGCCGCCGCCAGCCGCGGCGCTGTCGTAACTTGCGATCGGCGAAGCGCTGAAACCCGTCAGACTCTGATCGATGGCGGAGACGCCCGCGGTCACGATCGGCGGCGACAGCAGGATGGTCGCGGTCGTCGAATAGGGAACCGACCATTGCGCGCCGTCGTAAGCTTCGACCGAGATCGTCTCGCCGCCCGCGCTGGGGCCGGCGACATAGGCGATTCCGGCGAGCTGCGAGGCGCTTACGCTGAACCACTTGCCGTCGGGCTGCTTCACGCCGTCGTAAGTGAAGTAGCCGCCTCCAGCGCCGTCGTCGCAGAAAGCGTACTCCGTGATCTTGCGGCCGCTGGAATCCGCCGCCGCGCCGATGAACTCGGCGCTGGCGATCGATTGCCCGTCATACAACGTCTGCGACTTGAGGGTTAGGAGGATGCTCATCGACGTCCCGCTCCCGCCGTCGGAAAGGCCCGGATCGGCGTCCCTTTCGGCCTCGCCGTCGGCCGGGACCGTACGGCAAGGGCATTGAAAAACCCTATCGAACACAGGTTAAAATTGCGCGATAGCGCGCGGCCGCGAACATCGCCGTGGCGGCGGAGCGAACGCTCGGCGCAAACTTGCCAAGTTTGTGCGGCGTCAAAGCGCATAGCCTCCAGCGATTCAACAACAATTCACCACCTACGGGTACGCTTGGCTGCGACCGCCCCGACTTCGCCGCGCGCTTGGCGTAGACGAACGCGCTTGCGTCGCAACGCGCAAAAAAGGTCCGAAATGGCTTCAGCGTCGACGGCAGACCAAGAACGTCCGGATACGCCGCCCGCCGACCCGGATCGGCGGGCGGCGCGACCGAATGTCTTCGCCGAGGCGGCGGCGCGCGTCGACGCCGCTTTCGCGTCGCCGCCCGCCGACTCCGGCCTCGTCGCGCTGGCGATGATCGCCGGCTATTACCGCGTCGCCGCCGACCCCGCGCAGCTCAATCACCAGCTCGCGCTCGGCCGGCGCGCGACCGGCGCCGACGACCTCGTCCGCGCCGCCAACCTGCTCAAGCTGAAATCGCGCCTGATCGTCGGCAAGCGCGCCCGCAGCCTCGGCGTCCTCCCCTCCCCGGCGATCGTCGGCCTCAAGGCGGGCGGCTTCGCCATCCTCGGGGCGACCGGGGTCAAGGATCGTGTGCGGCTGATCGATCCCGTCGCGCGCGGCGTGCGCGACATGACGATCGCGGAGGCGGAAGCGTTGTGCTCGGGCGAGGTCGTGCTGGTCACGCGCCGGCTCGGCGGCGCCGGCGCCGATCCCGCCAGCTTCGGCTTTCACTGGTTCCTGCCCTCGCTCGCGCGTTACCGCCGGCCGCTCGCCGAAGTGATCGTCGCCTCGCTGTTCGTCCAGGCGTTCGGCCTGCTGACGCCCATCTTCTTCCAGCTCATCGTCGACAAGGTGTTGGTCCACAAGGCGTTCTCGACGCTCGCGGTCATCGTCGTCGGCATGCTTGGCCTCGGCGTGTTCGAGGCGTTGCTGCAATTCCTGCGCGCCTATACGCTGAACCACACCACCAACCGCATCGACGTCGAGCTCGGCCGGCGGCTGTTTCATCACCTTTTCCGCCTGCCGCTTGCCTATTTCGAGACGCGCGCGGCGGGCCAGACGGTGGCGCGCGTGCGCGAGCTTGAGACCATCCGCTCCTTCCTCACCGGCCAGGGCCTCTCGTCGCTGCTCGACCTCGTCTTCGCCGTGATCTTCTTCGCGGCGATGTTCGTCTATTCGGTGAAGCTGACCCTGATCGTCGTCGCCTCGATTCCGATCTATCTCCTGATCGCCGGCGTGATCCGGCCCCCCTTGCGCGAGCGCATCAACGAGCGCTTCAACGCCGGCGCGCGCTCGCAGCAGTTCCTGGTCGAATCGATCGTCGGCGCCCAGACCCTCAAAGCGGCGAGCGTCGAGCCGATCATGCAGGCGGAATGGGAAGAGCGGCTCGCCGCCTACGTCTCCGCCTCGTTCGACGCGAGCGTGCTCGGCTCGGCCGGCCAGGGGATCATCCAGTACGTTAGCAAGGCGACGACGGCGCTGGTGCTGTTCTTCGGCGCTTACGCCGTGATCGAGGGGGCGATGACGGTCGGCGAACTGATCGCCTTCAACATGATCGCCGGCCAGGTGGTGCAGCCGATCCTGCGCCTGTCGCAACTGTGGCAGGACTTCCAGCAGGTGCAGGTGTCGGTCGCCCGGCTCGGCGACATCCTCAACGCGGCGCCCGAGCCGGTCCCGCGCAATCTGCTCACCCTGCCGCCGCCGGCCGGCGCAATCGAGCTGCGCGGCGTCTCGCTGCGCTACCGGCTCGACTCGCCCGACGCGTTGCGCAACGTTTCGCTGGCGATCGCGCCGGGCGAGGTGATCGGGGTCGTCGGCGCTTCGGGTTCGGGCAAGTCGACGCTGACGAAAGCCATACAGCGCCTCTACAGCCCGCACGCCGGCCAGATTCTGCTCGACGGCGTCGACATCGCCCAACTCGACCCGGCCTGGCTGCGCCGCCAGATCGGCGTCGTGCTGCAAGAGAACGTGCTGTTCAACCGCTCGATCCACGAGAACATCGCGCTCGCCGATCCCGCCGCGCCGCGCGCGCTGGTGATGCAGGCGGCGCGGCTCGCCGGCGCCGAGGAGTTCATCGCCCAACTGCCGCAAGGCTACGACACGATCATCGAGGAGCGCGGCGCCAACCTGTCGGGCGGCCAGCGCCAACGCGTCGCCATCGCCCGCGCGCTGGTCACCAATCCGCGCATCCTCATCCTCGACGAAGCGACCTCGGCGCTCGACTACGAGAGCGAGCGCGTCATTCAGCGCAACATGCGCGCGATCGTGCGCGGCCGCACGGTGATCATCATCGCCCACCGCCTCGCCGCGGTGCGCGACTGCGACCGCATCGTCGGCATGCACCGCGGCGAGATCGTCGAGACGGGGACCCACGACCAGCTTCTGCTGCGTCCCGGCGGCCTCTACGCGCGGCTGTGGATGCTGCAATCCGAGCCGGGCGGGGGCTTCCGATGAACGTCCTGCGCCCGGCCGCGCGGCCGACGGCGGCCCCGCCCGCCAGCCCGGCCGCCGTCGCGCGCGTCGTCGGCCGCAACCGCGAGTTCCTGCCGGCCGCGCTCGAGATCCTCGAGACCCCGCCTTCGCCGCTGCCGGTCGCCACCATGCTGACGATCTGCGCCGTCTTCGCGGCGGCCTTCGCCTGGTCGTTCTTCGGCCGGCTCGACGTCAACGCCGTCGCCCCCGGCAAGCTCGAGCCGACCGGGCGGATCAAGGTGATCGAGGCGCTCGATCCCGGCAAGATCGTCGCCATCCGGGTCGAAAACGGCCAGCCGGTCAAAGCCGGCGACCTGCTGCTCGAGTTCGATCCCGCCGAAGCGGCCGCCGACGAACGCGGGGCGCGCGACGCGCTGCAGGCGGGCTTGAGCGAAATCGCCCGCCGCCGGCTGGCGGTCGCCGTGGCGCGCCAGGCGCAGCGCCAGGCCGCCGAGAGCGGCGCGCCGCTCGCCGCGCTCGACGCGCTCGCCGCCAATCCGCAGGGCAAGATCGCCTGGGACGAGCCGCTGCCGGACAGCGTGCAGGCGCGCGAAGAAGCGGTGCTGTCGGCCGACCTGAGCCAACTCGCCGACACCTTGCGCGCGCTCGACAAGCAGATCGCCCAGAAACAGGCGACGCTGCAGCGGCTGCGCATGAGCATCGCCTACCAGACGGCGCTGATCGACACGCTGACCGAGCGCGTCGCCACCCGCCAGCAGGCGATCGACCTCAGGGTCGGCACCAAGATCAACCTTTACGACGCCAAGGAGGAGCTGCAGCGCTCGCAGGCGACGCTCGCCTCCGACCAGGGCCAGCTGATCGAGGCCGACGCGTCGGTCGGCGAGCTGCAGAGCGAGAAGATCAAGGCGCTGTCGCAATTCGTCGCCGACAACGAGAACAAGGCCGCCGAGGCCCTGCGCAAGGCCGACGAGGCGCGCCAGGCGCTCGCCAAAGCCACCGCGCGGCTGTCGCACGTCAAGCTCTATGCGCCGATCGACGGCGTCGTGCAGCAGCTTTCGGTGACCACGCTCGGCCAGGTGGTCGGCGCCGGCCAGCAGCTCGCGGTGGTCACGCCGACCGACGGCAAGCTGCAGGTCGAGGCGCTGGTCGCCAACATCGACATCGGCTTCGTCAAGCTCGGGCAGGAGGTGGCGGTCAAGCTCGACGCCTTCCCCTTCACCCGCTTCGGCGCGCTGCGCGGCAAGGTGGTCGGCGTCGCCTCCGAGGCGGTCGACGAGCAGGCCGCCAAGCGCACGCTCGCCAACGCCACCGCGCCCGCCAACCTCGGCGGCGAAGCCAGCGCGCCCGGCCAGCCGCAGAGCTTCGTCTTTCCCGTCACCGTGGCGATCGACGAGACGGTGATGCGCGTCGACGGCGCGACCATTCCGCTGACCCCGGGCATGACCGTCGCCGTCGACATCAAGACCGAGAGCCGGCCGATCATCAATTACCTGTTCTCGCCGCTCGCCAAGACCATGTCCGAGGCGATGCGGGAACGGTAGCGCATGCCGCAATCAAGTCGAGGCGGCGGCGCGCCTCGCCTTTTCGACGCGCGAGCGGGAAGAAGGCGAGGATGAGGAGCGCGACGCCGCGAAACCGGGATCGCGAAGCGCGCAAAAACGGAGAAGGCGGCCCCGAACGGACGCGTTCCGCTCGCGCGCTTCAAATCGAGCCGTTGTCGTTCGGGGGGAGAAACGCCGCGATGGTACCGCCACCCCGGATCGAACGGGGGACCTCTAGATCCACAATCTAGCGCTCTAACCAGCTGAGCTATGGCGGCCCTCAATCGCGACGGGGCGGAACCTAGAGTCAAAGCCCCACGGTTGCAAGGGCCGCGGGGCGCGGTTCACCTGACCTCGGGCGGCGCGCCGATCACCTCGGCCTGCGCCTCGATCGCGCTCCGCTCCGCCCTGAGGTATGCGTTGTGCAGCGTCAACGCCTCATGGAGATCCTTGACCTGGACCAGCGCTTGGACGAAATCGAAGCCGGCGTTGACGTTGCGCGCGGCGAAGCCGATCAGCTTGGCGCCCGCGGGCTCGGCTTCGGCTTCGCTCGCGGCGGCGGCGAGCGCCTCCCGAGCCGCCGCAACGAAGCTTTCGAACGCCTTGCGCGCCTGATCGACGCTGCGTTCGGCGAAATCTCGCAGCTCGGTGGGAATCTCCAACGCGACGTTGACCATGGCGTTCCTCCCCGCCTCCGCCTCGGATCGGCGTTCCTCGATGGGGCGTCACCATAGTCGAACGCCTATTGCGGCGCCACACGAGGTTGCGCCGCCACGGGAATCTTAACCCTGCGCGCAAGGCGGGCCATTCTCCACATGGACGAGAAGCCTGCGATGGCGTTAAGGTTTTGCTAAGCATGGCGGAGAGATCGACGATCGGGTCGATTCGATCTCGCCGCCGATCCGTTCAGTCAACGAGACCGCTTCGCCGCCGATGGACGCCGCCGACCGAGCCGCCATGAACGCGCAAGAGGCCGCCGCCCTTATCGCCGGCTGGCCTTTCGCCGAGCGCCTCGACCTCCGCTCGCTGGTGGTCGTCGCCGCCGACGCGCCGACGCGGGTTGAGTACGCCGCGCCGGGCGCGCTCGCGCTGTTCGGCGTCGACGGCGTCGGCGCGCTCGCCGCCGTCGCGCTTTCGCCGACCAGCCCCGGCGCGCGCCGGCTGCGCCGGCTCCTGGAGACGCTCGCGCCCGGCACCCCGCCGCGCGCCGAGTCGCTGCGCTTCTACCCCGGGCGGTTGCCGCTCCACGTCGAGCTGATGTGCGCGCGGCTCGCCTCGCCCGAGGGGCGCAGCTTCCTCATCGCCGCCGCGCCGGCCGCCGCCGAGTCCGGCGCGCCGCCGCCGGCGCCCGCGAGCGAGGCGGCCGCGCCGCCGGTCGAGATCGCCGCGCCGCGACGCTTTCTCTTCGCCCTCGACGTCGACGACCGCTTCGGCGAGCCCGATCGCGCGTTGGTCGAGGCGGTCGGCGACTACGCGCCGAAGCCCGGCGAGACGCTCGCGGCGCTATCCGCGCGCGTCGGCCTCGACGCCGGCGGCGAATTCGCCGCGGCGGTCGGCGCGCGCCGCACCTTTTCGGCGCTGCGCCTGGCTTGGCCGGCGCCCGACCGCGCCGGCGCGCGCATCGCGCTGATGTCGGGCGCGCCGCGCTTCGACGGCGAGCGCCGCTTCGCCGGCTTCGCCGGCTTCGGCCTCTTGACCGACGAGACGGTTCCCTTCGAAGCGCCGTCCGTCCCGACCGCCGCCGACAACAGCGCCCCCGCAACCCCGCCGGCTGAAGAATTGGCCCCGCCGCCGGCCGCCGCGAGCGCTCCCCCGCCCGCTGCGCCCGTCGCCGAGCCCGCGCCTTCCCCGCCGCCGGAGGATCGCGGCGGCGAGATCGTGCTTCTCCGCCAGCTCGCCGCGCAACCGGCGAGCCCGAACGTGGTGCCGCTGCGCCCCGGCGCGGCTAACGCGGTCCCGCCGCCGCGCGGCGAGGGCGACGAACGCGACGCCGTCGAGCTGACCAGCTTCGAGCGCGAGGCCTTTCGCGAGATCGCGCGGGCGCTCGGGGCGAAGCTGCCGCTGGCGCGCGAGGACAAGCCCGGCGGCGCGCCGCCGCCCGCGACCGCGCACGGCGCGCCGGACGAGCCGGACGGCGAGGCCGCCGAGCGCGACGCTTTCGCGCTGCTCGACCAATTGCCGATCGCGGCGATGGTGCTGCGCGGCGGCGAACCGATCTATCTCAACCAGACCATGCTCGACCTCGCCGGCTATTGCGACCTCGCGGCGTTCCGCGCCGCCGACGCGCTGACGCGCATGTTCAAGGGCCGCGACGCGCAGATGCTCGCCGAAGCGAGTGACGGCGGCGCGATCCCGGTCGTCGCCGCCGACGGCGAGGCGATCGTCGTGGACGGGCGCGCGCAGCCGATCCAGTGGCGCGGCGCGCCGGCGACGTTGATCGCCCTGCGCCGCTCGCTGAGCGCCGAGCGGGAGGCCGAGCTCAGAGCCCTCGAGCGCGAAGCGCGCGCTCAGGAAGCGCGGGCGCGCGACCTCGCCGCGGCGCTCGACGCCGCGGCGGACGGCGTCGTCTCGATCGACGCCGGCGGCCGCATCCTCGCGCTCAACCGCGGCGCCGAGGCGCTGTTTGGCTACGACCGCAAGGAGGTCGCGGGCGAAAGCTTCCTCATTCTGTTCGCGCCGCAGAGCCAAGGCGAGGCGGCGGACCGCTTCGAACGGCTGAAGCAGGGGGAGGCGATCGGCGCCGACGACGGCGAGCTCGTCGGTCGCGACCGCCGCGGCCAAGCAAGGCCGCTCGCCGTCGCCATGGGCCGCCTCGCCGAGCCGCCGGCGCCGCCCCGCTTCTGCGTGCTGACGCGCGACCTGACGCAGACGAAGGCGAGCGAGCGCGCGTTGGAGGCGGCGCGCAAGCAGGCCGAGGAGGCCAACGCGCGCAAGACCGATTTTCTCGCCCGCGTCAGCCACGAGGTGCGCACGCCGCTGCACGCCATCCTCGGCTTCGCCGAAGTGATGCTGGAGGAGCGCTTCGGCCCGATCGGCAACGACCGCTACAAGGACTACATCAAGGACATCCACGCCTCGGCCGAGCACGTGGTGAGCCTCGCCGACGACCTTCTCGACCTGTCCAAGATCGAGGCGGGCAAGCTCGAGCTCGTGTTCGCGCCGGTCGACGTCAATCGCGTCATCCGCGAATGCGTTTCGCTGATGCAGCCGCAGGCGGCGCAGGAACGCGTCATCATGCGCCTGTCGCTGCTCGACAAGCTGCCCAACGTGATGGCCGACGAGCGCTCGCTGAGGCAGATCCTGCTCAACCTGGTGTCGAACGCGGTCAAGTACAACGAACCGGGCGGGCAGGTGATCGTCTCGACCGCGCTCGACGACGCCGGCCACGCGGTGGTGAGGGTGCGCGACACCGGCGTCGGCATGAACGAGAGCGAGATCACCGCCGCGCTCGAGCCGTTCCGCCAGATCGCCGGCGCGCGCCGCGCCGACGGCGCCGGCCTCGGCCTGCCGCTGACCAAGGCGCTCGCCGAAGCCAATCACGCGGATTTCTCAATCAAGAGCCGCAAAGAGCAGGGAACGCTCGTAGAAGTCGCATTTCCGAGCGTGAAAGCGGCCCAGTAAGCTCCCCGGCCGGCGGGTCGGGCGCTGCTTAACGGAAACTTGGCGATCCTCTTGAATTCGTCGGTTGAATTAAAGCCGCATTAGCACGCGCCAATCTATCCATAGGCCCTGGCGGAAGGTTAGAAACGGCGATTGTGGCCATGTCTCGCGACCTGCTGGGTCAGTTGGTGCGTCCCGCCATTCGCGACCATAGCGATCTGGCGCGATTCACCTGTGGCGTCACGGCGCTCGCCTTAGCCGGCGGGGTCGGCGCCGATATCGCCAACCAGCTTGTCTTCTTCATCGATTGGCAGACCAGCCTGCGCTCGTGGTTGATCACCGCGACCATCTGCGTCGTGGTCGCCGCGCCAATCGCCTTCGCGTTCGGCAAGTCCCACCTCGAACTCTACCAGGCGAAGCTCGCCGCCGACGTGTTGAGCCGCACCGACTCGCTGACCGACCTGCCCAATCGGCGCGCGCTGATCGAGACGACGGAAGCGAGCCTGCCTAACGTGCTGGCGCTGGCGATCTTCGACATCGACCGTTTCAAGACGGTCAACGACACCTATGGACATCTCGCCGGCGACGCGGCGATCCGCGCCGTGGCCCGGATGATGGCTGCAGACCTTGGCAATCTCGGCTGCGTCGCCCGCGTCGGCGGCGAGGAATTTGCGGTGCTCGCCTCGGGGGTGGCGATCGACGAGCTGGCGCGGCGGCTGATCGCCTTCCGCGACCGCCTGCGCGCGACCCCCATCGTTGTCGGCGAGCTGACGATACGCCTCACCGTTTCGGCCGGCGTCGCGCTGCGCGACGACGACCAATCGTTCGACCTTCTCTATTCGGACGCCGACCGGGCGCTCTACCAGGCGAAATCCGGCGGCCGCAACCGCATCCAGTTCGCCTGCGCGCCCGAGGCGCCGCGACCGGCCGCGGCGCGCCGCGAGCCGTCGAAGCGCGAAGCGGCGGCGCGTCGCGCCTGAGCCCTCAGTCCGCCCAAGCCGCGGGCGCCGGCCGTGGCGGATCGTCGGCGAGCTCCAGCGCCCAGTAGACGCCGAAGCGCGTGCGCGCGTCCTTGGCGAGGGCGATCCCCATCCGCGTCGCGCCCCGGATTTTCAAGTTCGCGTCGTGTTCGGGCGACCCGCGCCAGCCGGCCATCGCCGCGTCGAGCGAGTAATAGCCGCCGCCGAGATTCTCGCCCGCTTCGCCGGCCGCGATCCCCGCCGCGGCGAGGCGCGCGGAGAAAGAGCCCGCTACCGTGTGCGACAACGCGTCGGCGGCGACCATCGCGTCGGCCTGGCGCTGCGCCATGGCGACGAGCGCCGGGTCGAGCCGCAGCGGGCCGAGGCCGTTCTTGGCGCGATAGGCGTTGACCGCGGCGACCGCAGCCTGCGGATCAAGCCGCACGGCGGCGAGCGCGCGCGAATCGACCGGTCCGCCGGGCTCGGGCGCCTCGGCGCAGGCGGCGAGCGCGAACGCGCCGAAAAGCGCCGCCGCGCCAAAAAGCGCGCGGCGCGCGAACGAAAGTTGGTTCAACGACGGTTTTCCCCGATTTAGCTCCCCTCGCCCCAACACGGGCGAGGCTCGGGCGCTGCGTAGCCGAAAAAGCTCCGCCGCAGCAAGGCGTCGTCGGAGCGCCCAGCGGCGCAGCCCGAGCGCGCCGCGCGTGGGCGCGATCCGAGCACGGCGTAGGAGGCGACGCGGTTTTGCAACGGCCGCGCGGCGCTCACGGCGTCGGCGCGAACGGCGCCGGCGCGATCTCGCCGATCGGCGCGACGTCGACCGCGGCGCTGGCGGTCGCCTCGGCGGCGCCGTCGATTGCGTAGACGTCGTCGCGGAAGGAGGCGCGCCCGTCCGCGTTGGCCCAGCCGGTGAGATAGACCCAGACCACCGGCGTCGGCTTGACCAGCTTGATCTCCTCGGGGAAGCCGGTCTTCGTCTCGGCGCGCAGCGAATCGGCGTCCCAGACGCCGAGCGGCGCGCCGCCTGTCCCGTCGAGCAGCCAAGCGGCGAAATCGTAAACGCCCTGCACGCGCACGCATCCATGGCTCAAGAATCGATAATCGGCGCCGAACAGGCGCTTCGACGGCGTGTCGTGCATGTAGACGGCTTGTTTGTTGGGCATGTCGATGCGGATCGCGCCGAGCGAATTGGCGGCGCCGGCGTCCTGGCGCAGCGTGTAGCTCGCGGCGCGCTCGGTCGTCCAGTTGATCGACTTGGGGTCGATCTCCACGCCCTTGCCGTCGAGGATGCGGATCTTCTGGCGCGCGAGATAGCCGGGGTCCTTCTGCATCCGCGGGATGATCTCGTTCTTGATGATCGAGACCGGCACGGTCCAGGTCGGGTTGAGGTCGATCGCGCGGACATGGGCGGCGATCTCCGGCGAGGGATGATCGACGCCGCCGACGATCGCGGCGTAGCGATGGGCGACCACGCCCCCCTGCACCGCCTCGACCGACGCCGCGGGAAGGTTGACCACCACGTAACGCTCGCCGAAGGGAAAATTGAGCGGCGCGAGGCGGCGCACGCTGGCGGCGAGCTGGGCGGCGCGCCGCTCGGCGGGAATGTTGATCGCCGTCAGCGTCGCGCCGACGACGCGGCCGGTCGGGCGCAACCCCATCCGCGCCTGGAAGCGCTCCACCGCCTGGGTCAGCTCGGCGTCCCAGGCAAGGTCGGAAAGGCCGCCCGAAGCGGCGCTGGCGGCGAGATCGCCTTCGATCGCCAGCCGCTTGCGCAATTGCGCCACCGCCGGCCCCTTCGCGCCGGGCTTTAGCGGCGCGAAATCGGTCGGCCAGCCGCCCGCGGCGGCGATGCGCGCGTAGCGCTCCGCCGCCGCGGCGGTGGCGAGCGCGGTGTCGGGGCCAAGCGTCGGCGTCGGATCGGTCGACAGCAGGGTCTCCGACGGCGGCGGCGGCGGGACCTTGGGCTTCGGCTTCGCCGGCGCGACCGCTTCGCCCGGATAGAGCGGCGCGGCGGGCGCCGCGGCGACGCGCGCGGCGGGCCGCGTCAGCGGCGGCGGCTGGGCGAGCGAATCGGCCGCCGGCCGCTCCTCGGCCGACGCGCCCGCGCTAACCAACGCCAGCCACGCCAGACCGGCCGCCATCGTCCTGCAAAACGCCATCGTCACCCGTCCGAAGCCGCGCCGGCCCTCGCGCCTCAACCCCTTTGAACCACGGGATGGTTACTAAATTCCCATGAAGGCGAAGGCGCGGCGCTTTCACGACGCGGCGACGACGATCACGTGCAGTCGCCGCGGCCCGTGCGCGCCGATGAGCAGCGTCTCCTCGATGTCGGCGGAGCGCGACGGGCCGGTGATGAAGTTGAGGGCGCGCGGCGACGGGCGCGCCGCGCGCAGCCTGGCGAACGCGCTTTCGTAGTCGCCGACCAGGTCGGCGGCGAAGAGGACGACGATATGCGTCTCGGGCAGGAAGGCGAGCGTCGTCGGATTGTCGGCGCCGGAGACGAGCGCCAGCGTTCCGCTCTCCGCGACGCCGGCGAAAGCGGCGCTCGCCGCGTTGGCGTCGTCGCCGTCCGAGGGCCCGCGCGAGATTTCGAGCCCGGCCGCCTCCCACGGCAGGGCGGCGAGCCGCGCGTCGTCGCCGACGCGCAGCGTCGCGGGCAGATGATTCTCGGCGAGGAAGCGCGCGACCTCGGCGGGAAGATCGGCGAGCGCAGCCGCTTCGACGACGCTCGCCTCAGCGCGCGCCGCCTCGGCCTTGAAGGTCGCCAAGCGCTCGGCCGCCTCGCCCCGTCCGCGCCGTGGAATAATTCCGGTCGGCGTCGCGGCGAGGCGCGCCTCGACCGCCGCGCGCCGCGGCGCTTCATTCCCGGTCACGCCGAGCGAACGGCGGACGGCGGCGAAAATCTCGTCGCGCGCGTTCATTTGACCCTCCCGCTCTTCGCCCGCCATCGGCTCTGGAACGTCGCGCCCTGCGGCGCGGCGAGGTCGCGCGAGCGGGTCCAGCCGCTGGCGAACGGCAGCCAGGAGAAGCGTCCGCGCGCGCGGCCGACGAGCGCGAGCGCGCGCGTCGCCAGGCCGGTCGTCAGCCGATAGAGCGCCGGCCGCTTGGCGAAGAACGCCCACAGGCCGAGCGCGAAACGCTCGCCGGCGGGCGTAAGAGCGCGCGCGAAGGCGCGCTCGCGCCACTGGCGCAACAGCGCGGGCAGCGGGATGCGCATCGGACAAGCCGCTTCGCACCGCCCGCACAGCGTCGAAGCGGTCGCCAGCGCGCCGCCCTCGGCGACGCCGATCAGCGACGGCGTCAGCACCGCGCCCATCGGGCCAGCGTAAATCCAGCCGTAGGCAAGGCCGCCGATCGTCTCGTAGACCGGGCAGTGGTTCATGCAGGCGCCGCAGCGGATGCAGCGCAGCATGTCCCTGAACGGGCCTCCCAGCATCGCCGAGCGGCCGTTGTCGACCAGCACGACGTGCCATTCCTCCGGACCGTCCGGGTCGCCTGGCCGGCGCGGGCCGACGGCGGCCGTCGTGTAGACCGCCATGCCCTGGCCGGTGGCCGAGCGCGCGAGCACGCGCAAGATCTGCGCGACGTCGTTCAGCGTCGGCACGACCTTCTCGATCGAGGCGACGACGATGTGGACCTTGGGCAGGACCTGGCAAAGGTCGCCGTTGCCCTCGTTGGTGACGACGATCGCGGCGCCCGTCTCGGCGACGAGGAAGTTCGCGCCGGTGATTCCGACGTCGGCCGCAAGGAACTTGGCGCGCAGGATCGCGCGCGCTTCGGCGAGCAGCCGCTCGGGCTGCGACAGGTCGCGGTCGGCCGGCAGGTCGCGGTGAGCGCGGCGAAACGCGGCTTCGTAGTCCTTCCGGGTCAGGTGGATCGCCGGCGCGATGATGTGCGAGGGTCGTTCCTCGCGCAGCTGCACGACGTATTCGCCGAGATCGGTCTCGACCGCGGCGATCCCGGCGCGATCGAGCGCGGCGTTGAGGCCGATTTCCTCCGAGACCATCGACTTGCCCTTGACGACGGTCTTCGCGCCATGCGCCTTGCACAAGTCGACGATGGTCGCCGTCGCCTCGGCCGCGTCGCGGGCGTAGTGAACCTGACCGCCCGCCTCGGTCGCCTTGCGCTCGAACGCTTCGAGATAAAGGTCGAGGTGCGCGAGCGCGTGGTCCTTGATCGCGCGGGCGCTGTCGCGCAGCGCCTCGAACTCCGGCAGCCGCGCTGCGGCCTCGGCGCGGGCGGCGATCAGGCTCTGCACGTGGGGCGAGAGGCCGCGCAGGCGTTCGTCGCCGAGCGCCGCGGCGATGTTTTCGCGGAAGCGCGACGGGGTCGCGGCGGCGGTCATGGCTTGACCCTCGCGGCGGCTTCGCCGATCGGCGGCTCGTCGCTCACGCCCGCGAGCACTTCGGCGACGTGGCGCGCCTTCACCGCGCGGCCCTGGCGTTGCAGCCGGCCGGCGATGTTCATCAGGCAGCCGAGGTCGCCGGCGATCAACGTGTCGGCGCCGGTCGCCGCGACATCGGCCGCTTTGCGCTCGACGATCGGGCCGGACAGCGCGCCGTGCTTGACCGAGAACACGCCGCCGAAGCCGCAGCACGCCTCCCCGTCCTGCAACTCGACCAGGCGCAGGCCCTCGACGCTGGCGAGCAGCGCGCGCGGCTGGCTCTTCACCCCCATCTCGCGCAGGCCCGCGCAGGAATCGTGGTAGGCGGCGACGCCCTCGCAGCGCGCCGCGACCGCCGTGACGCCGAGCCGGTCGACGAGAAAGCTCGTCAACTCCCAGCACTTGTCGGCGAAGGCGGCCGCCTTGCGCAACAGCTCCGGCTCGTCGGCGAACAGCTCGGGATAGTGCTTGGCCAGCATGCCGGCGCAGGAGCCGCTCGGCGCGACGACATAGTCGCAGCCGGCGAAGGCGTCGATGGTCTTCAGCGCGATCGCGCGGGCGGTCGCCCGGTCGCCGGAATTAAAGGCGGGCTGGCCGCAGCAGCTTTGCGAGGGGACGACCACCTCGCAGCCGGCGTCCTCCAAGAGCTTGACCGCGGCGAAGCCGACGCTCGGACGTATCAGATCGACGAGACAGGTGACGAACAACCCGACGCGGATCGGGGGCTTCTCGGTTTCGGCCGCCACGGCGTTCTCCACTTTCGGCGGGCGCCGCGGCGCGCAAACACGGCTTTACGCGCGCACTTGTCGCTCGCCGCGCCCGACCCTAAGCTTGCGCCATGATCCCGGATATCGCCACACGAGTCTACAACCACACCTTCCGCATCGACCCGATCGTGCGCACTCTGCTCGATACGGACTTCTACAAGCTACTGATGCAGCAAATGATTTGGAAGATGCACGGCAATCGGCGGGTCACCTTCGCCATGGTCAACCGCGCGAATAGCGTGCGACTCGCCGACGTCGTCGACGAGCGCGAGCTGATCGACCAGCTCGACCACGCGCGCACGCTCCGGCTCGCCAAGAACGAGCTGATCTGGCTCGCCGGCAACACTTTTTATGGCACGAAGCAGATTTTCGAGCCCGAATTCATGGAGTGGCTCGCCGATTTCAGCCTGCCCGAATACGAGCTCACGCACCGCGACGGCCAGTACGAGCTGCGCTTCGCCGGCCCGTGGACGCATACGACGATGTGGGAGATCCCGGCGCTGGCGATCATCAGCGAGCTGCGCGCGCGCGCCGCCATGCGGGCGATGAGCCGCTTCGACCTCGACGTGCTCTACGCCCGCGCCAAGGCCAAGCTGTGGAGCAAGGTCGAGCGGCTGCGCGTCCTCGCCGCTGAGGGGACGCTGCGCATCTCCGACTTCGGCACGCGGCGCCGCCACGGCTTCCTGTGGCACCGCTGGTGCGTCGAAGCGCTGCAGGAGGGTCTCGGCGACAGCTTCATCGGCACCTCCAACGTCAAGCACGCGATGGACACCGGCGTCGAGGCGATCGGCACCAACGCCCACGAACTGCCGATGGTCTACGCCGCGCTCGCCGACGACGAGGCGAGCCTGCGCGACGCGCCTTACGAGGTGCTGCGCGACTGGTCGCGCATGTACGGCGGCAACCTGCTGGTCATCCTGCCTGACTGCTTTGGCACCACCTCGTTCCTCGCGCGGGCGCCCGACTGGGTCGCCGACTGGAAGGGCGCGCGGCCCGATTCGAAAGAGCCGATCGCCGGCGCCGAAGAATTGATCGCCTGGTGGAAGAGCCGCGGCCGCAACCCGCGGGAGAAGCTGATGGTGCTGTCCGACGCGATGGACATCGACTCGATCGAAGCGTCGGCGAGGGCGTTGCGCGGCCGCGTCAACCTCTCGTTCGGCTGGGGCACCAATCTCACCAACGACTTCAAGGGCTGCGCGCCCGCCGGGGTCGACGGCGAGCTGGCGGCGATCTCGATCGTCTGCAAGGTCGCCGAGGCGGACGGGCGGCCGGCGGTCAAGCTGTCCGACAACCCTAACAAGGCGCTCGGGCCGGCCGACGAGATCGATCGCTACCGCCGCGTCTTCGGCGCCGCCGGCATGCAGGCGGCGCCGGTGCTGGTCTAAGGGCGATTTGAACTGACCGCCTTTGACCCGTCGGTCGCGCCGGGGCGGCGCGCCTGCCAGGCGACGTGGGCGAGCGCCATGTCGAAGGCGAGCTCCAGCGGCCGGTCGGACTTGGCGCTGCGCGACAACAACAGGCCGCCCTGCACGGCGCTCAAGACCGCGAGCGCGATGTCGCCCGGCGCGGCCTCGGCGGCAAGCTCGCCGCGCTCGCGCATGCGGACGAGCCCCGCCTCGATGCGTCCGCGCCAGATCTCGAACGCGTCCTCGACCGTCGCGCGGGCGCGCGTGGCGCTCGGCGGCAACTGATAGACCAGCGCGCCAAGCGGACAGCCGGTCCGCTGGTTGAGCGCCAGCACGGCGTCGCGCCAGCGCCGCATCGCCGAAAGCGAGTCGAGCGCTTCGAGCAGCGGCGCGTGCGCGCCGAGCACTCGCTCCGCTTGCAACGCCGCCGCTTCGCGCAACAGCGCGTCCTTGTTGGCGAAGTAATGGTAGAGCTGCGACTTGCTCGCGCCGCTCGCCGCCATCACCTCGTCGAGGCTTATTTCGCCGACGCCGCGGGCCGCGGCGAGGTCGGCCGCCGCGGCGACAATGCGCCGCCGCGTCGCGGCGCCCCGCGCCGTCAGCCGCCACCCGCTGCGCTTCGTTTCGCTCATGCGCGCATCCATACGCCAATTGGACTTGACAGTCCAGTTTTCGTCCGCCAGGACTGGACCATTCGGTCCACAATAAGGAGAATTGCTATGCCGCTTCTGCGCAATGGCGAGACCTTCCCGCGCCTGTTGCTCCGTAAGCTCGGCGGCGGAACGATCGAGCTGCCCGACGACCTCGGCGGCGCCTACGGCGCGGTCCTGGTCTACCGGGGCGCCTGGTGCCCTTACTGCAACGCCCAGCTCGCCGCTTTTGCGCGCGCGAGCGCTAGGCTCGACGAGGCGGGCATCAAGGTCGTCGCCTTCTCGGTCGACGACGAGCCGACGACCGCAGCGCTCGCCGCCAAGCACGGCGTCCGTTATCCGATCGGCTTCGGCGCCAACGCCGACGCGGTCTCCGCACTGATCGGCGCCTACGTCAATCGCGAGCCGCGCTACCTGCAAACGACCGGCTTCGTGCTGGCGCCCGATGGAACGGTGGTCAACGCCGTCTATTCGTCAGGGCCGATCGGGCGCCTCGTCCCCGACGACGTCGCCGGCCTCGTCGCCTACCTGAAGTCGAAGGCCGCCGGCGCGTCGGCGGCGGCCTGACGCGCGATCCTGCCGACGGCGCTACGTCTCGGCGCCCCCGGCGGACATCCCGGCCGCGGCCGAGACGGCGCGTCGCCGGCGCCCCGGCGCAGCCGTTCATTGCTTGCTTGGCGGCAATTTTGCGCGAGAGGAATTCGAACTCAAGGACGCGCCGCAGGCGGCGCGCCTTCGGCGCGTCCTTGAGTTCGAATTCCTCTCGCGCCCACGCTCCGCCAAGCAAACAATGAACAACTCTGCTCGACGTTGGCGGTGGACGCGCCAAAGCCGCTCGGCGAGTTGCCTCGCGCGCGCGTGGCGGCGTAGGCTCGCGGGCCAGCAATCAAACGGGAGCCCCCCGCATGACGACGTCGTTTGCGGTCATCCGCGCCCGCGCGGAGCAGCGCAAGGGCGGCGCCGCGGCGCTCGCCGCGCTCATGCCGCCGGCGCCGGACCCAGTGGCGCTGACCGCGCTCGCCGACGACCGCGCGCTGGCCGAGATGGCGCGCCGGGTGTTCTGCGCCGGCTTCGCCTGGCGCGTCATCGACCAGAAATGGCCGGGCTTCGAGGCGGCGTTTCTCGGCTTTCAGCCCGCCGCGCTCGTCCATCAGCCGGACGAGTTCTGGGAGAAGCTGGCAAGCGACGCGCGCATCGTCCGCAACAGCCCGAAGATCCTTTCGGTGCGCGACAACGCGCGGTTCGCGCTGGACATCGCGCGCGAGCATGGAAGCTTCGGCCGCTTCCTCGCCGCCTGGCCGAGCGCCGACGAAGCGGGTCTGCTTCTCCTCCTGGCCAAACGCGGCGGCCGCCTCGGCGGCCTCACCGGCCAGATGCTCTTGCGCTCGCTCGGCTGGGACGGCTTCGTCCTGTCGCAGGACGTCGTCCTCTGCCTGCGCGACGCCGGGCTCGACATCGCCGCCGACGTCAAGTCGAAGTCGGACCTCGCCAAGGTCCAGGCCCAATTCAACGCCTGGGCGGCGGAGACAGGGCTTCCCTACGTCCATCTGTCGCGCATCTGCGCGATGTCGATCGGCGACAACTACGCCGCGCGCGAGCGCGCCGAAACGGGCCTCGGTCGCGCCGGCGGTTCAGAGGCGTAAGGACGCGGGTTCGGCGACGCCCGAGCCGTGACTTCCCGAAGGAGCGCGAACCGAACGTCTTGAATGCGCTGCGCAGATGGCCGCTTCGCGCCCATCCCGGTCGGTCCCGGCCGGTGCGGCGCATTTCGAAAGCGGACGCTTCATGCCGGCGAGGCTCTTTCGGTCCGAAGCGCTGACCTGACCCTAACCTTGCTTGGAGGTAGAGCCGTGGCCCTCGAGGAACCCGCTTTTCGGACAGTTCCTCAGGATAATGCGTTCGAGATTCGGGACTATCCCGCGCTCGTCGTCGCCAAGGTCACCGTGACCGGCGAGCAGAAGGAGGCCGTCAGCAAGGGCTTTCGCCTGCTCGCGGGATACATTTTCGGCGGCGACAGGCGGCAGCAAAGCATCGCCATGACCGCGCCAGTGACGCAGGAACCGACCACCGAGAAGATCGCGATGACGGCGCCCGTCACCCAAACCCAGACGGCTGGAGAATGGGTTGTACGATTCACGATGCCGAGCAGCTATTCGCTGGAGACGCTTCCCGAACCAAACGACTCCAGAATTCGTCTGCGCGTGACGCCGCCCGCCCGGTTCGTCGTCATCCGATTTTCTGGTCTGGCCCGGCCGGATGACGTCGCAGCGAAGACCGCCGAGCTATCAGCGTGGATGCAGCGCCGCCATTTGCGTCGTGCCGGTCCCGCTTCCCTCGCTCAATACAATCCGCCGTGGACCCTTTGGTTCATGCGGAGGAACGAAGTGACGATCCCGATCGAACCTTAACGACCGATTCTCGAGAAGTCCCCTTCACGGGTTGGACTCCTCACATTGGCCGGGGTCGGCCGTCGCGCGGGTGGCCGCCGCTCGCTCTTGGCGATGTCCGCAAGCGCTGCAGCGCAGGACTTCGCGTTGGATCACGCGGGTGGGATCGCCGCACCGCGCACTGGGCGGGCCAGGAACGCGCTCGGCAACATCAATGCCGGAGATATGCACATTTAGACCCTTATCGAGCATTAGCGTTGTCGGCGACAACGCGCCGTTCAAAGAGGAAACGCTGGTCTGCGGCGACTTCGTGTCCGCCCCGCAGGGCGCAGGAGTCTTTCACTGGCAGTCGAGTGTCTCGTGAACGTTCGAGGCGAAGTGAACCAGAACGTGGCTGGGTTCGTATCCCCGTCCAGGTGGGCCCCTCAGGCCGACTTGGAGACCGTTCGTCACTTGGACCAGGAATACCCCTTCGCCATGAGCAACAGGGAAGACGCCTCCTTCGAATTGACCGACAACGGCGCAGATGACCGACGCCCGGCTTCTGCGCGCGCCGCCCGCCTCATCGAACGCCTCGTTTCCGGGCTGCGCGCCGGGCAATTGAGGATCGTTCTGCCGTCGGGACGCTCGATCGATTTCACCGGCGGAGAACCAGGGCCGCATGCGACCCTGATCCTTAACCGCTGGCGGCCGCTTCGCCGATTGATCCTTGGCGGCGCTGTCGGCTTCGGGGAGTCGTATGTCGACGGCGACTGGACGAGCCCCGACCTGGTCGCGTTCATGCGCCTTGTCGCGCGAGACATGGCGGCTTTCGACCGGACGATCGCCGGCTCGCGGTTGTTGCGAAGCGTCGAGCGGCTGCGGCTTCTCCTGCACGGCAACTCGCGGCGCGGCAGCCGCCGCAACATCGTCGCCCATTACGATCTCGGCAACGCTTTCTACAGCGCGTGGCTCGACGAGGCGATGCAATATTCCTCGGCGCTGTTCGAGAGCAACGCCGATACGCTCGAAGCGGCGCAGGCGCGAAAGCTCGCCCGCATCGTCGATCTCATGCGGCTCGAGGGCGGCGAGAGCGTGCTCGAGATCGGCTGTGGCTGGGGCGGGCTCGCCATGCGTCTGGCGGTCGAGAAGAACGCCCGCGTCACCGCCGTCACGCTATCGCCCTCCCAGCGCGATTGGGCGAACCGTCTCGCGGCCGCCAGCGGCCTCGCGGACCGCATCGACGTGCGCCTGCTGGACTACCGGGACGTCACGGGAAGCTTCGACCGGATCGTCTCGATCGAGATGCTGGAGGCTGTCGGCGAAGCCTGGTGGCCGACTTACTTTCGCACGCTCGCGGACCGCCTGAGCCCGGGCGGACGCGCGGTGCTGCAGGCGATCACCATCGCCGACGAACGCTATGAGGGCTATCGCCGCGCCCCTGACTTCATCCAGAAACGCGTGTTCCCCGGCGGGTTCCTGCCTTCCCCCTCGGCGCTGAAAGCGCAGATCGTCGGGGTGGGCCTCCGCATCGCGCACTGCGAGACATTCGCGTCCTCCTACGCGCGCACGCTCGCCGAATGGCGCGCCCGATTCGTCGCCGCTTGGCCGAAGATCGCGGCGCAAGGATTCGACGAGCGCTTCCGCCGGCTGTGGACCTACTATCTCTGCTATTGCGAGGGGGGATTCGCGGAGGGCGCGATCGACGTCGGCCTCTACGTGATCGAACGCGAACCCGTCTGAAGACAACCCGCTCGGCCCCCTGATCCGAACCGCCTCAAAATACGTAGTCGCGTTCTGACATAGTTCCAGTCGGAGACGATGATGACGAGCCGTCGGGCTTTTCTCGGGCTTTTCGCCCTAGCGGCGGCGGCGCTCAGTGCGCCTGCCGCGGCGTTCGAAATCCGGCCCTACGATGAGGCAGTCGCTCAGAAGGCGATCGAGTCCGGCCGGCCGGTCATCCTTCACGTCTATGCGCCGTGGTGCCTGCAATGCCACATCGAGGCGTCCATTCTCGACGGCCTGAAGACGGATCCTGCCTACGACAAGGCGGAATTCTTCCGCGTCGATTACGACAACCAGAAGGATGTCGTCGCCAGGCTCGCCTG
>CAZKHF010000007.1:0-28386 GCA_964552445.1 uncultured Bradyrhizobium sp.
TGCATTCTACTCGGGGGTCGCGCTGCTTGCCGCTCTCGCTTTGCGCGTCATGGGCAAGTACGCGACCGCCAGCGTCGCCCTGGAGTGGATCGCCGGCCTCGCCACGGCGGGAGCTGCTTTGAATCACGGCTTGGTGGACTATCGCTTGCGCGGGAATTTCGATCCGGAAGTGCTCACCGTGACCTATCTGCTGACCGCGTTGCTGCGCGGAAACGCGTTGCCGGCGGCGATCCTGACTTGGATCAGCACTTTCGGCCGTCATCTTGTTCGTCTGCCGGCTCGAGGGATCCTCGTTCGTCCCGCGCACGCTGACCGCCGCGCAGCTTCGCCGCGCTTTGAGGTCGCCGTGGCCCCCGACCCGACTCCGCCGGATAAAATGACGTTGCTCGGAATCGTGCCGACCATGTTGTTTCACGCGATCGCCGGCGCGGCGCCGGGACAGCATGTGAGTTTGATCGAGGAGATCCGGCAAGTTGCGAACATGCACAATCAAGTTCTGGAAGGCGTAAGTGATTTTCAACGCGGCATCCGCTTGCGTGTCCAAGGCGCGGAAAACGGCTTTGCGGAACAGTGAAAAGCGAACTGACTGAATAGGAGTGTCGGACCTATGGCAATCACTTCAGCGCATCTCACAGGATTTGTCGTCGGGCTGGGAGTCGCCGCTGCGGGTTTCTATCTTTACAAGATGAACCAGAAGCAGGTGGATGCTTGGTTGGAAAGCCAGGGCGTCCAATTTCCAGGCGCAAGCGCCAGCGATCCCAGTTCGCTGACCCTTGAGGAACTCGTTCGCCAGAAGGAGCGATTCGAAGACCTCATTGCGGAGCGCGAATATGCAGCCGAGCAGAAACCCATGGCCAAGACGGCTGAGTCGGAGGCGCGGCGCCCCGAGCCGACTCCCGCCTGACTGAATGACCAGCATCGACGCGCGGTTCGCCTCGCAACGCAAGAGCGATCGTCCACCCCATCGCCGTAATCCGCGTAATCCTTCTCCCGTTCGCGGACGGACGCGGTTCGAACGGCCGGATGAGGGTCTTCGTCGATCGGGTCTGGTTGCGGCTCGCCCTACAGGCGCGAGTCCGCCATCAGCAGCGCCGTCGCCGCCTTCTGGAACGGCTCGGCGGTGACGTCGTCGGCGAACGCCGGAACCAGTCCCCCGAAGGGCGCGGGGAAGGGAACCAGGACGCCGTAGGGCGAGGCCGGCGCCGGCGTCGCCTCTGGGGAGGGCGGATTCGCCGCCCGATCGGCGGCGGCGAGCGCGTTCACCGCCGCTATGGCGTTCCCCGCCGGCAGCGTCGGCCCATAGGCGCTGACGCCGTCTTCCAGCGGAGCGCGCGTCGCGGCGCCGGCGAGCAGCGTCGACGGCTCGGCCGCGGGCGGCGCCGTCGCGCCGATGTAATCGACCCTCACCTTGGCGAGGCCGACGCCCCGGAAACCGAGCAGGCTGGCGGCGCGCGCCGAGACGTCGACCAGGCGGTCGTTGACGAACGGCCCGCGGTCGTTGACCCGCACCACGATCGAGCGGTGATTGCGCAGGTTGGTCACGCGCGCGTAGCACGGCAAAGGCAGGGTCTTGTGCGCGGCGGTGAGCGCACCGCCGCTGAACCGCTCGCCGTCGGCGGTGCGTCGCCCACGCAGCTCGTCGCCGTACCACGAGGCCCAACCGACCTCGCTATAGGCGGCGGCCTTCTCGGGGCGCTTGGCCGTTTCCGGCGAGTCGCCCGCCACCGCGGGCGCCGCTGTCAACAGGATCAGGCCTACCAACGCCGCGCGTCGCAAGCTCGAGCCCTCCTTGAGACGGTCGAGTTATTGCGGCCCGCGGGGCAAAAGGCAACCCCAGACGGCGCGCTTCTGTTGAGAATTGATTAACCGTACCCCGCGCCAGCCGGCGCGGCCCGCTTTCGGTCTGGCCCAAGCGGGCAGTCCGCGTTCAGGCGACGAGATCGGCGCTCGCCGCCGCGGCGGCGGCGCGCTGGATCGCGCCGGGGCACGTCTTCAGGCGCTCGCGCAGGTCGCCGACCAGCCAGCGGCTGACGCGCCCCAACGCGCGGCCGCGCTCGTGGACGAGATAGAACGGCAGCTCGACCGGCGTCTGGCCGGCGAGGACGAGCCGTTTCAGCCGTCCGGCGGCGACGTGGCTCTCGACCAGGTGGCGCGGCATGGTGCACCAGCCGAACCCGGCGAGCAGAAACTCCAGCCGGGTCGAAAGGTCGGCGAAACGCCAGATGTAGGAGCTGAGCACGCCGGCCTGGACGTTCTGGGTCATCGCGGTGCGGTCGGTGAGCACGAGCTGCACGTGGGGCTCGAGCGTCTCGCGCGCGATCGGCGCCGGCGCCCGGGCGAGCGGGTGGCTGGCGGCGACCACCGGGATCAGCGCGATGCGGGTCAGGAACTCCGCGGCGAGGTCGCGCGGCGGGCCGTTGGGCAGCGAATAGATCGCCATCCGCGCCGCGCCCTCGCGCAGACGCTGCTCGGCGCCGCCGAGCGCCTCGGTGAACAGGGTCGCCGGCAGCGTGGGGAACTCAGCGCGCAACGCCTCGAGGCACGCCATCAGGAGCGGCGCGGGAAACAGCGCGTCGACCGCCAACGTCAGCTCCGGCTCGACGTCGGCGGCGATGCTTTCCGCCCGCGCGCGCATCGCCTTGGCGCTCTCCAGGATGGCGCGCGCGTCCTTGACCGCCGCGAGGCCCGCGTCGGTCAGCGCCGGCGTGCGCCTCGAGCGGTCGAACAGCGCGACGCCGAGCGCCGCCTCCATGCTCTGCGCCGCCTGGCTGATCGCCGACTGCGCCCGCCCGAGCCGCCGCGCCGCCGCGGAAAAGCTTCCCGCCTCCGCCACGGTCACCAGAACGCGCATTTGGTCGAGCGTCAGCGGGTCGTACATCCATCGCCTCCGCTGATGGTTTACAACACTATTTTGCCGATTGAAATGATGGCGTGACGGGCTCATCTCTAGGGCCCTGAAACATTCGCCGAAAGGCAAGCCGATGACCGCCCACCTCGCCCACCACGCGCCGCTTTCCGCCGACGCGTTCGCCCAGTTGTTCACCGACGCGCGCACCCACAACGCGTTTCTCGACAAGCCGGTGCCCGACGCGCTGCTGCGCCAGGCGGTCGAGCTGACGAAGTGGGCGCCGACCAGCGCCAACCAGTCGCCGCTGCGCCTGCTCTTCCTGCGCTCGCAGGAAGCCAAGCAGCGCCTCGCCCCGGCGCTGGCGCCCGGCAACCTCGCCAAGACGCTCGCCGCGCCGGTGGTCGCCGTCGCCGGCTACGACCTGAAGTTCTACGAGCACCTGCCGTTCCTCTTCCCCCACGCCGACGCAAAGAGCTGGTTTTCCGGCAACGCCGCCTTCGCCGAGCGCAGCGCGTTCCAGAACGGCACTTTGCAGGTCGCCTATCTCATCCTGGCGCTGCGCGCCGTCGGCCTCGACACCGGCCCGATGACCGGCTTCGACAACGCGAAGGTCGACGCGGAGTTCTTCGCCGGGACCGACGTCAAGTCGAACGTGCTGATCAACATCGGCTACGGCGACCACGCGAAGCTGTTCCCGCGCAGCCCGCGCTTCGCCTTCGAGCAGATCGCCAAGATCATCTGAGCTTAAGGCGCGATCGCTGAAGACCATCAGGGGGCGGGCCTCGACGGCCCGCGCCGCCGGCCGCGCTCGGCCCGATCCAAGCCAATCGAGAGGCAACCATGAACCTCGCCGTCATACCCTCCGCCTGGACCTCGTATCTGCAGACCGCCTTGCGCGTCATGGCCGGCCTGCTGCTGCTCGAGCACGGCACCGGCAAGCTGCTGCATTTCCCCGAAATCCCCGGCATCGCCGAGATGCTCGGCCCAAACCTGCTGCACGTCACCGGCGCGATCGAGCTGGTCGGCGGCGCGCTGATTCTGGTCGGCTTTCTGACCCGTCCGGCCGCTTTCGTGCTCGCGGGCTTCATGGCGGTCGCCTATTTCATGGTCCATTACCCGATGGGCTTCTTCCCCGTAAACAACCACGGCGAGCTGGCGATCCTCTTTTGTTTCGTCTTCCTCTATTTCGCCGCCGCCGGTCCCGGGCCGTTCGCGGTCGACAAGGCCTGACCGCGCCGCCCGTCTCGGAACCGGCGGCCCTCGCCGCGTTCGGACAGGGCGACGCCGCCGGCCGTCGGCTCCGCCGACCGAGGCGACGGCAGAAGTCGTAAACGTTTTGCCGATACTATCGGGGATTTGAACCAGCCGCGGCTTCCGGCGGCGGGGTTTAGAACCGGCGTCGGCAAGGACGGCTATGAAGTCGAGCGGCGGCAAAGTCGAGCTCGTGGCGGTGGCGAGCATCTGCGTTCTCTTGCTATCGGCCGAATGGCGCTTCGGGATCTTCAGCGCCGCCGCCAGGCTGACGTCCGCCGGCTCGACGGCGGGGCGGAGCTACCTCGTCGCCGCCGGCGTCGCGCTTTGGCTCGGCATGGCGATCTACAGCTTGCGTCGACGTCGCGAACTGTCGCGCGAGATTGCGGCGCACAAGAAGCTGCAGTCCGAATTCGAGGCGTCGATCGTCACCGACACGATGACCGGCCTGCCCAATCGCGGCGGCCTCGAGTTCTATCTCAACGCCGAGGCGGCGGCTCTCGCCGTCGACCAGGACCTCGTCCTGATCGGGATCTTGTTCTCGAATCTGAAGACGATCGCCAACGTGCAAGGCTTCGCGATCGCCGGGGCGATCGCGAAGGAGATCGCCGATCGCCTGGTGGCGCGCGTCCGCCTTCCCGATCTGGTCGCCGGCGTCAACGGGGAGCTCTACTACATTCTTCTTCACGGCGAGCGCGGAGCGCTGGCCGAGAGGGCCGCCGCGCTGAGCGACTCGCTCGTCGCGGCCTTGCGCAGCGTCGAGCCTCGCGGCGGCCCCAAGCTGCCGCTCGCCGTGCATGTCGGCGTCGCCGACCGATCGCTTTGCCCGCGCAACGCGACGTCGACGCTCGCCGCAGAAATGCTTCGTCGCTGCGATCTGGCGGTCCAAGAGGCCACGTTGCTCGGCGCCGGCTCGGTGGTCGTCTTCGACGAGACGATGGAAAAGTCGATCGATCGTCGCGGCGTCATCGTCGCTTCGCTCGACGAGGCGATTCGCTGCGGGCGGATCGCGCCCCATTTCCAGCCGCTGATCGAGCTCTCGGACGGTTCGATCGCTGGGTTCGAAGTCCTGGCCCGCTGGCGCCATCCCGCGCTCGGCCCGGTGCCGCCTGCGGTGTTCATCCCGATCGCCGCCGAATCGGGGCGGCTCGAAGAATTGACGCTCTCCATTCTCGACCAGGCCTGTCGGGCGGCGGCGCACTGGGCGGGCGACTTCCGCCTGGCGTTCAACGTCTCGCCGAAGTCGCTCAACAACGACCGATTCCTGCAGGACTTCATCGACATCGTGAGAAAGACCGCCTTCCCCGCCAACCGGCTCGAGGTCGAGATCACCGAGGACGCGTTCGTTCACGACGCCGATAACTTGTCGGCGCCGATCGCCAAGCTGAAGGGCGAGGGCATGTCGCTCGCGATCGACGATTTCGGCACCGGATACGCGAGCTTGCGGCACTTGCGAATCCTGCCGTTCGACAAGATCAAGATCGATCAGTCCTTCGTCGCCGACATGCTGGGCAATCCGGAAAGCCGCATGATCGTCGAGGCGATCGTCGGCCTGGGCCGGAGCATGGGGCTGACGACGGTCGCCGAGGGCGTCGAGAGCGTCGAGCAACGCGACGCGCTAAGCCGTCTCGGCTGCAAGATCGGCCAGGGCTATGTCTTCGCCCAAGCGCTGCCGGCCGAAAAAGTGCCGGCTTTCATGCGCGCGCAGCGGCAAGCCGCCGAGACGCCGCGGCTGGCGCTGGCGTCGTAATCGCGACGCTTCCGGCGCGTCCCGCGCCGGCGGCGACGGCGATCTCGGGCGAGGCTCGGCGCGCGCGGGCGGCGCGTCACCAGGGGACCGTGCGGCCGAGGTAGTCGAGATAGCGCAAGCCGCTCCTGCCTTCCTGCTCCTCGATGACGGCGACGAGGTTGGGGATGCTGTCTTCGACGCTGAGCGGAGCGTCGGGGCCTCCCATGTCGGTTCGCACCCATCCCGGCGCCATGACCAGCAAGGTTCTTCGCCCTGCGCGGGTTCGCGCGTCGAAAGAGCGCATCAGCGTGTTGAGGGCGGCCTTGCTGGCGCGGTAGACCTCGTAGCCGCCGGCGTTGTTGTTGGCCACGCTGCCGAGCCCCGACGACATGACGCCGATCGTCCCGTCCGGCGTCACCAGGTCCTGCAGCCGCTCGATGACGCGCATCGGGCTGAGGGCGTTGGTCGTCAGCACGCGCACGAACTCTTCGGTCGACGCCTCGCCGATCGTCTGCCGAGGGTCGTTGGTGACGCCGGCGTTGACGAACAGCAGCTCGAACTGGCGCTGGGCGAGGCGGGCGCGGAGCGCGCCGACCTGTTCGGGGTCGACGATGTCGACCGTCTCGACCTCGAGCCGCCCGCCCGACGCTTGCGCGAGCGCGTCAAGCTTCGTCCGGCTTGCGCCGCGCGCGGTCGCGACGACGCTCCAACCGCGCTTGAGCAACTCCGCGGCCATCGCGTAGCCGAGGCCGCGCGAGGCGCCGATAAGCAGAACGCGCTTGGGCGAAGAGGAAATTGTCATAACTGCGCTCCCGTCGATGCTGGGCGCCGAAGCGCGCCGTCGAGCGCTGCGAGGATGCCCACAGGAAGGCGACGACGGCGCTTGTCGGGCAGATAGCCATCGACGCGCCCGGCGAAAGAGGCGCCGGACTCAAATTCGCGTCGCTACCGCGCCGCCCGCCAGTATCGTCCGCCGGTCAGCGGCCGCGGCGCGCCGGTGGTGGTCGGCAGCGAGATCGGCAGGCCGGCCAGCGAGCGCAGCGCGAGATAGGCGAAGCACTGCGCCTCGACCACGTCGCCGTCGAAGCCGATCGCCTCGATCGGCTCGACCGGCGTCGCGAGCCGCGCCGCCAGCGCGCGCATCAGCGTCGGGTTGCGCCGCCCGCCGCCGCAGACCAGCCAGCGTTTCGGCGCGCGCGCGAAAGGACGCGCGGCGGCGGCGGTCGCCTCGACGGTGAAGGCGGCGAGCGTCGCCGCGCCGTCGGCGTCGCCGAGCGCTTCGACGGCCCGCAGGGCGGCGACGAAATGGTTGCGGTCGAGCGATTTCGGCGGCGCGCGATCGAAGAACGGGTCGCGCATCAGCGCGGCGACGATCGCCTCATCGACGCGGCCGGAAGCGGCGAGCCGGCCGTCCTCGTCGCGCGCGAGGCCGAGCCGCCGGCCGACGAAATCGTCGATCGGCGCGTTGGCCGGGCCGGTGTCGAAGGCGACGATCTCGCCGTCCCCGCCGAGATAGGTGACGTTGCCGACCCCGCCCCAGTTGAGCACCATCAACGGCCGCGCGAGCGAAGCGCACATCGCAGCGTGATAGAGCGGCGCCAGCGGCGCGCCTTCGCCGCCGGCGGCGACGTCGGCGGCGCGGAAGTCGTCGATCACGTCGATTCCGAGCGCCGCCGCGGCGCGCGCGCCGTCGCCGAGCTGGCGGGTGAAACGCTCGCGCGGCCGGTGCAGCACGGTCTGGCCGTGCATCCCGACCAGCGCGACAGAGCGCCGGTCGACGGCGAAGTCGGCGATAAAGCGCTCGATCGCCGCGACATGCGCGTCGGTGACGGCGGCTTCGAGCTCGACCAGCGGCGTCATGGCGCGGGCGGGGTCGGCGACGACCTCGCGCAGCGCCGCTGCGACTTCAGCGGGGTAGGGATAGGTCGCGCCGGGTCCGGTCTCGACGCGCGCGCGCCCGTCGCTGACGATCAGCGCGACGTCGATTCCGTCCATCGAGGTGCCGCTGATCGCGCCGATCGCCGCGGCGCGCGCGCCCTCCGCGGCGCTCACCGGCCTTCGCCCTGATGCGCGCCGGGGACCCACAGCACGTCGGCGCGCCCGCGATCGTTGGCGTAGCGCGCGGCGACGAACAGGTAATCCGACAGGCGATTGATGTACGCGAGGGCCGGCGCGCCGATCGTCTCGCCCGGCTTCTCCTTCAGCGCGACGATCCGTCGCTCGGCGCGCCGGCAGATCGCGCGCGCCTGGTGCAGGGCCGCGGCGGCCGGCGTCCCGCCGGGCAGCACGAACGAATTAAGCGGCGCCAGCTCGGCGTTGAGCGCGTCGATGTCGCGCTCGAGCCGTTCGACCTGGCTCGGCGCGACCCGCAGCCGCTTGTCGGCGTCGCCCGGCTTCGGCGGCGCGCAAAGGTCGGCGCCGAGATCGAACAGGTCGTTCTGCGCGCGCGCCAGCGTCGCCTCGATCGCGGCGAGCGCGAGATCGCGCGTCGCGCGAATGGTCAGCCGGGCGGCGCCGATCGCGCAATTGGCTTCGTCGATCTCGCCGAACGCTTCGACCCGCGCGTCGTGCTTCGAGCGCCGCTGGCCGTCGCCGAGGCCGGTCGAGCCGTCGTCGCCGGCGCGGGTGTAGATCCGGTTGAGGCGCACCATCGCTCGCTCCTGACCCAAGTCGCTCGCGGGTCGGCGCGCGGAGCCCCCTCTCCCCGTTCGCGGGGAGAAGGCGGGGTGAGGGGCGTGGCGAGTTCATGCGTCGCCTCTCCGCTCGCCCGGCCCCTCATCCTAACCTTCTCCCCGCTCCGCGGGGAGAAGGGACGGCGCGTCGTCCCGATTGCGACTCCGCTCTATCGGATTCGCCTCGACCTCGCGAGGGCGGAAGACTCAGTCGCGCCTGAGCAGGCGTTCGAGATAGTCGCGCTCGTCCTGGGGGCGGTTGGGGTCGGCGAGGCGGCGGCGGAGCTCTTCCAGGACGCGGCGCGCGCGCTCGGCGACGTCGGCGCCGCCGTTGAGCGATCCCTCCAGCGCGCCGCCCTGGTCGCCGCGCTGACGGCCGAGCGGGTCGCGCCCCAAGCGCGGATCGCCCGGCCGCCGGCCGGCGGCGACGTATCCGCCCGGCCCGCCGCCGCGCATCTGCTGCGCCATGCCTTCGGCGCCCTGGCGCAGCGCTTCGAGCGCGCGTCCCTGGGCCTCGACCGCGCGGCCCTTGCCGGTCTCGCCGCCCTGCGCTTCGCCGAAATCGTCTTCGCCGCCCGGCTGTCCCTGGCCTTGCAGCCCCTCGCCCTGGGCCCCCTGGTCGCCTTGGCCGCTGAGGTCGCCTTCGGCCTCCTTCATCGCCCCCTCGGCTTCGTCGAAGCCCTTTTCTCCCTTCATTCCCAGCGCCTTGAGCTGGCGGCGCAGCGCCTCGAGCCGGTCGCGCAAGGCGCGCTGGCGCTGCTCCAGCGACTGGTCGGCCTGCTGGTCGTCGCCGCTGTCGGGCGGGGCGGCGCCCGGCGGCGGCGCGTCGCGACGCGAACGCTCGCGCTGGTCGCGACGGAAGGTGTCGTCGCGCAGCGCCTGCTGGTCGCGCAGCAGCTTCTCCAGCTCGCCGATCTGTTTGCGCAATGCGCGTTCCGCCGGCCCCTCCGCCTGGCGCGCGCTGCGCAGGTTCTCGAACATGCCTTGCAGGCGGTCGAGCATCGCCTCGGCGTCCTGCCGCGCGCCGGAGCGGGCGGCGCCCTCGAGGCGATCGAGCAGGCTGTCGAGGTCCTGCTCGACCATCGGCTCGGCGTCCGCGCCGGCGGGCGGCGCCTGCTCAGCGAGGTCGCGCAGATAGCGCTCCGCGGCGTCGCGCAACTGTTGGGTCAGCGCGCGGATTTCCTCGTCGCTGGCGCCACGCTGCAGCGCCTCGCGCAGCTTCTGTTCGGCGGCGCGAAGGTCGCGCTGGGCCTGGGAGGCGTCGCCGTCCTCGATCTCGGTCGCCATCGCCCACAGGAGATCGGCGACCGCGACGAGGTCGGCGTCGCCCCGCGCCCTCGCCAGTCGCGCCGCGACGTCGCGCAGGCCGAGGTAGACGCCGGCGGGCGTCTGGAACGCGTCCGGGGCGATCGTCAGCGCCGCGAGCGCCCTGGCGAGGCGCGGCGGATCGTGGTCGGGATCGAGGATCAGGTCGCGGCGCTGCTCGACCAGCGCGCGCGCGAGCGGATTGTGGAACGCGCGTTGCGGCAGCGTGACGACGACCGGCGCGCTGGCGCCCGTCTCGCCGGAAACGCCGGTCGCCTTCAGCGTCATCGTCGCCGACGCGCCCGCCCAGGGGTGCTCGGAGAGGTCGCTGGTGGTCGTCGCCTCGCCGACGCTGTTGGCGGCGCTCGGCAGTTGCAGCGGCAGCTTCGGCGGGGGCATGAGCGAACGCGCCGCCGGCGCGCCGCCGGCGCCGTTCGGCCGGGCGAACTCCGCCTCGGCGCCGGCGACGCCGTAACGGTCGCCGACGGCGTAATGCAGCGTCAGCGAGCCGCTGAGATTGGCGCGCGGCGGTTCGGTGAGCGCGATGGTCGGCTTGCCGCCGGGGATGACGCCGATGTCGAAGCGCGCCAGCGGCGCGCCGTCGCGGGTGAGCGCGAAGGCGCCGTCGCCCTTGATCGTCCAGCGTCGTTCGTTCGGCGCCGGCGGCGTCTTGGCGGCGGCGTCGGCGGGCGCCGGCGCGAGCCCGCCCTCGACGCGCGCGCCGATCGTCGCCGGGTCGGCGCGCAACGCGAGGATCGAGCCCTCGGGAACGACGATGCGGTCGCCCGGCGCGCCCTTGGCGGCGAAGTCGAGCATCACCGGCGGCTTGCCGGTGTAGCCGGGCGGATCGATCCAGGCGTCGAGGCGCGCAGCCGCGGCGGCGGGGAAGGCGCCGCGCCAGTCGAACGCCGCGGCGAGCCGGCCATAGCGTTCCGGCCCGGCGACGATCGCCGCGGCGAAGGCGAGGATGAGCGCGGCGAAACGCAGCGCGCGCGGGTCGCGCAGCGCCATGCGCGGCGAGGGCAGGGCGGGCCGGATCGCCGCCACCTGCCGGGCGAGCCGGCCGCGGTGGAGGCGCCACAGCGCCTCGGTCAGCTCGTCGCCGTGGTCGACGGCGAGCCGATCGGCGAACGACGCGGCGGGATGATGCGGCGCCTCGGCCTCGCGGTCGACGCGCGCCAGCGTCTCTTCGCGCGTCGGCCGCTTGAGCCGGGCGATGGGCGCCAGCGCGGCGACGAACAGCGCCGCCAACGCGGCGACGCCGACGATCCGCCCGGCGCGCGGCAGCGCGAGCCACAGGCCGAGCCACGAGAGGGCGAGGAAAAGCGCGATCAGCGCTCCCGCCCAGGCGAGCCGCGGCCAAAGCCGTTCGAAGACGAGCGCCGCGGCGGCGCGGCGCGTCAACGCCGCGAGCGCCGCGCTTGCGCTCGCCCGCGTCTCATTCCGGCCCGGATCATCCGCCTGTCGCGAAGCCAAAGCGCTCCTCCTCGGCGACGCGCGCTGCGCCGCGGAAGCTTCGCTCAACCCTCACGTCAACCAAGGCGGAATTTTGTCCAGGCCGATCAAGTCGGCGTAACTCGGCCGCGGCCGCACCACCGCGTATTCGCCGCCCTTGACCAGGACTTCCGGGATCAGCAGGCGCGAATTGTAGGTCCCCGCCTGAACGGCGCCGTAGGCGCCCGCCGACATCACCGCGATGATGTCGCCGGCCTTCGGTTCGGGCAGGTCGCGGTCGAGGGCCAGGAAGTCGCCGCTCTCGCACACCGGCCCGACCACGTCGGCGCGCAGCCGCCGCGCGTCGCGCCGCGGCTCGGCGACCGGCCAGATTTCGTGAAAGGCCTCGTAGAGAGTCGGGCGGACGAGGTCGTTCATCGCGGCGTCGACGATGACGAAGTTCTTCGCTTCGCCGCGCTTGACATAGAGGACCGTGGCCGCCAGCAGGCCGGCGTTGCCGACGATCAGCCGGCCGGGCTCGAAATAGAGCTTGCAGTCGAGGTCGCGGGTGCTGCGCGCGACGATCTCGGCGTAGCGTTCGGGGACCGGCGGCGGATCGTTGTCGAAGCGATAGGGGATGCCGAGGCCGCCGCCGAGGTCGACATGGTCGATGTCGTGCCCGTCGGCGCGCAACGCCCGCACGAAGTCGGCGAGCAAGGAGAAGGCGCGGTCGAACGGCCGCATGTCGACGATCTGCGAGCCAATGTGCATGTCGACGCCGCAGACCTTGAGGCCGGGCAGGGCGCGGGCGCGCGCGTAGACCGCTCGGGCGCGCGCGATCGGCACGCCGAACTTGTTCTCCGCCTTGCCTGTCGCGATCTTGGCGTGGGTCCGCGCGTCGACGTCGGGATTGACGCGGATGGCGACGCGCGCCGCGGCGCCGCGGGCGCGGGCGACCTCGGACAGCCTCTCCAGCTCTGGCTCGGATTCGACGTTGAAGCAGAGGATGTCCGCGTCGAGCCCGAGCGCCATCTCGGCCTGCGTCTTGCCGACGCCGGAAAAGACGATCCTTTCGCCCGGAACGCCGGCGGCCCGCGCGCGCGCGAGCTCGCCGCTGGAGACGACGTCCATGCCGGCGCCGAGGCGGGCCAGAGTCTTCAGCACCGCCTGGTTGGAGTTCGCCTTCATCGCGTAGCAGATGAGCGCCGGACGGTCGGCGAAGGCGGCGCGGAAGACCTCGAAGTGGCGCTCGATGGTGGCGGTCGAATAGCAATAGAAGGGCGTGCCGACCTCGCGGGCGATCGCCGCCAGCGCGACGTCCTCGACGTGCAGCGCGCCGCCGCGGTAGGCGAAATGGTGCATGATGCGAAAGCGTCAGAGAAGCGGGTCGAGGACGAAGGGCGTCTTCGGGGCGGTGATCGGCGGCACCTTGCGGTGGGCCTGGGGGGTCGCCGAGTCGGTGGGCGCGGGCGTCGGCCTATTGATCGCGCTGGCGTCGGGCGCCGGCTCGAGCGGACCCTTGCGGCCGCAGCCGGAGACGGCGAGCGCCAAGCCGGAAATCACGAGCAGCGCGACGGCGCGTCGGGAGAGAACACGGGATGCGGCTGAGGTCACGGGACGGCTCCGGCGATTGCGGCGCACTATAGCGAAAACCCCCGCCGATGCGAGGGGAAAACGGACGCAGGCGCTGGGCCGCGGCGACGGCGGGCGGGGGCGCGGCTCCATTTCGAAACCGCCTCGCGGCGGCATAAATGGCGCCATGGCCGACGAACCGGAAAGCCTCGTTCTCCAGCTCTTGCGCGGCATTCGCGCCGACATGGCGACGAAGTCCGATGTCAACGCGCTGCGAGTCGACGTCGCTTCGGACTCGGCGGCGATGCAGGCGGAGCGCAAGGCGACTCGCGAGCGGATCGCCGGCCTGCGGCGCGCGGCGGTTGAACGCCACTCCGCCGTGATTGGCCACGGCGCGCTCATCAGCGAGCTTGAAGCGCGCGTGCGCCAGGTCGAGCGGCACTTGAACCTGCCGGCGCTCGACGCCGGTTGAGCCGCTCGCGCTTGCGCCCGCCCGTCGTTTGCAGCCTTGCCGCGATGACTCGCGGCGCCTGTGTCGCTTCCTCGGCTTGCCGTAATCCAATGAAATGCACTACAGGATTGTAAAATGAGCGTGACGGGTTTCGCGGGAGGCGCCGCGCCGTCTCCGATCACGCCGCCTTCGATCGCCCCTGCCCGACAAAGCTGTCGCGGATGTGGCGCGCGAGGCCCTGCGTTATCGGGCTCGCCGGGGCGCGCGGCAGATGCAGGTTGATCGCGAAGGTCGCGAGGTCCGGCAGGCCTGACTGCGGCGTCAGAATATCGACCCCCGGCGGAACCGTGGCGGCGAGCGAAGCGGTCACGGCGAGGTCGGTCAGCACGGTCGCCGTGATCGCCTCGACGCCGCCATTGCCGTACACCGTCCGCCAGGCCAACCCTGCGCGGCGCAGGGCGTCGAATACGACGGGGCGAAACGCGCAGGTGTCGCTGACGATCGAGAGCGGCAGCGGACGCTTCAGATAGGCTTCGCCCCCTTTGCCGCCGATCCAGACGAGGCGCTCGATCGCGAGGCATTCGCCCTCCGACCGGCCGGCGGGCTCCTCGATGATCGCGAGATCAATTTCGCCGGCCGCCAGGGCCTCAGCAAGCAATGGCGAGGTCAGGCAGACCAGCGAAACATCCACGTGCGGATATTCCTGCGCGTACGTCTTCAGGACCGGCGGCAGGTAGGTGGTGACGAGATCGTAGGGCATGCCGAGCCTGACTTCGCCGGTGAAGGCCGGCGTGGTGATCTCGGCCCAGATCTCGTCATTGAGCCCCAGGAAGCGCCGCGCCTTGCCGAGCAGCCGTTCGCCGGCGTTGGTCAGCGTCAGCCCGCGCCGGTTACGCTCGAACAGGGGGCAGGCGAAGGCGTCCTCCAGGCGCTTGATCTGTTGGCTGACGGCGCCCTGGGTCAGGCGCAGCGCATTGGCCGCCGCCGTCATGCTGCTGGTTTCGGCGACGGTGACGAAGCTGCGGATGAGCGCGGTGTCGAGATTGCGGGTCATGGTCATCCATTACGATCGGTAATGTCGCATATCATATACATTCGCTTTGCTAATGCAAACCGCGCCCCTATCGTGCCGATCGAACTTCGCCGGAGGCGAACATGTCCTTGCTCGCTCGTCAGTCAACCGCGCCGACGATACGATCGGACCGCGGACCCTCGCGCGGCCTGATCGCGTTCCTGCTCACGCTGCGCGGCGAATGGCGCGCGCGGCGGCAGATCGCCAGCGCCCAGATGCTCGATTGCGCTTCGCTGCGCGACATCGGCCTGGCGCCGGGCGGCCTCGAGAGCGCGGTTCGCCACGGCCGCGGGCGGGAGCTCTCGTTCTGACGGCCCGACGGCTTTGTCGCGTCACGGCTGGGATCGCGGCGACAGAGCATTCAATTGTCGGCGGCGTCTTGCGGCTTCGCTCTTGGCTTCGGGCCGCGGGGAAGCGGCCGGCGCGCCCGTCCAGCGCGGCGAGAAAAGCCTCGAAGCCCGCCGGCCGGCCGACGCTCTCGCCTTTGCGCAGCCGCTCGGTCGCGCCGCGGTCCTCGGCGCCTTCCCGGAGAGCGGCGAAGCGCGCGAAGCGTTGGCGGGCCGGCGCGAGGTCGGTCGGCGGGTCCTCGCCAAGGCCGACCAGCGCGCGGGCGCTCGATCGCGGCCCGTCCTCGGCGCTCGACCAGCCGGGCGGGCGCGGAATTGAGCTCGGCGTAGCGGCCATGGACTCGCGCCGGCGCCCGCAGCGCCTGACCCGGCCAATCGATTGCGCGTGAGCATTGACTTTCCGGGTCGTCTCTCAGCCCCTGGTCCTCAAAACGGGACCCGCTTCGGGGATGCTTGCCGCCTTGCGTCGAACCCGAACTTCCATGGGCGGAAACCCGTAACGTTTTCGGAACGCGCTCGAAAAATACTGGCTCGAATTGAACCCGCAGGCGAAGGCGACCTCGGTGACGGATGTAGCGTCCTCTTCCAGCAACTTCCGGCGCGCCTGTTCGAGACGGAGGTTCTGCAGGAACTGCATCGGCGACATGTTTGTCAGCCGTTTGCAGTGGTCGGCGAAGCGGGTCCGCGAGAGCCCGCACTCGTCAGCCATGGCGTCGAGCGTCCACGCCTGGTTCAGGGCGTAGGCGAGGCGACGCAGGAAAATCGACACTGTGCGCTGCGACGATGAGAGACTCGGATCGAGCTTGGGTTCCTGCGCGACCAGCCGTTCCAGCAAGCTCAGCATGATGGAGTTGATCGCCAACTTGAGCCGCGTCTCGCCGTTCTGAGGCTCCTGCCCGAGCAGGATCGGCGGAACCGCTTCAAACGCCCGGCATAGATCGGCGCCCCCATCCCAGACGGGCTGGTCGTTTTGCGTCAGCAGCCGGCCGAGCATCTCGGCTTCGCTCGGCGACAACACCATCCAGACGGGCCAACGCCAAGGCTCGCTCGGGCGGCGCAAACCGCCGTCGAGAATGATCCACAAGAGCCGGCTCGGTCCAACCTTGGGGTTGCCGATCGAGTGGAGCTGCCAGGGCCGAATGATGATGAACTGGCCTTGCTCGAAAGGATATGAAACGTCGTCGACGATGAGATCCAACCGCCCGCGCCCCAGATAGGCGATCTTGAACCCCTCGTTGCAATGGCGAGCCAGACCCCAATCCTGATCGTGGCGGGCGTCCCAGTAGCCTACCGTGCAGATGCCCGGCAGGCGGTCCCCGAGCGGCGCGCCAGGGTAACTGCCGCGCGTCCAGGCGTGGAGATCCACCTCGCCGCTGCGGGCGGCCGCCTGAAGATCGCGGCAGTTGTCGGCATAGAGCAAAGAGCCTGGATGACGGAAGACGCTGGGTCTGTCCCGCAACAGCAGGGCGCTCATGTGCTTGTTCACCGCCGCCTCCCGCGCCGCCCGCGGCGAGCGGCGTTTAAGAAATTTACCAGTTGGCGCGGCTGGAAGCAATCTGACCGGGCCTGTGAGACGGTGTCGCCAAGCTAAGCCGCTTCGTCCAGGCGGGTGGGAGGCGATAGCTCGAAAGGGAGGGAGCGAAGTGAAACTCGCTATCAACCTGCTCGTCCTTGGGTCAGAGATCACTCTCGATCATCGCCGGCAGTTGGAGACGATCAAAGCTTGCGGCTTCGACGCCGTCGAAGTTCCCGTGTTCACGGGCGCGACCGCGCGTTACGCAGAGCTCGGCCGCCTCCTCGCCGACATCGGCCTCGCCGTCGGCGCTGCGGCGATCGCCACCGTCGAGGCCAATCCGGTCAGCCCGGACCCCGCCGTCCGCGCGAACGCCCGGGACCGGCAGCGCTGGCTGGTGGACTGCACTGCGGCGATGGGCGGCGAGCTGATCGCCGGCCCGCTTCATTCGCCTGTCGGCGCGTTCACCGGAGAGGCCGCGACGGAAGCCGAACGGGCGCGTTGCGTGGAAGCGATGCGGGCGCTCGCCGACGTTGCGGCGCAAGCTGGCGTTCGCATCGCGCTCGAGGCGGTCAATCGCTTCGAATGCTACATGATGTCGACGATCAGCGAGGCGTCCGCGCTCTGTCGCGCGATCGACCGGCCGAACCTCGGCTATCTCTTCGACACCTTTCACGCCAACATCGAGGAGAAGGACCCGGTCGCCACCTACGAGCGCTATCACCGGGAGATCAGCCATTACCACGTTTCCGAGAACGACCGCGGCATCCCGGGCGCCGGCCACGTTCCCTTCGCCGCTCATTTCGACGCGCTGCGTCGCGCCCGCTATGACGGCTGGCTGACGGTGGAGGCCTTCAGCCGCGCCGTGCCTGAGATCGCCGGGGCGACTCGGATCTGGCGCAATCTCTTCGACAGCAACGATGAGCTCTTCAGGCGGAGCGCGGCTTTCGTCCGCGACCAGTGGCGCGCCGCCGGCGAGCGGCTTCAAGCCGGCGCATGATCATGGCGGCGGAGATCGCGCTCGAAATGCGGGCGATCACCAAACGCTTCCCGGGCGTGGTCGCATTGAGCGCGGTCAGCTTCGATTGCCGGCGTGGCGAGATCCACGCGATCTGCGGCGAGAACGGCGCCGGCAAGTCCACGTTGATGAACATTCTCGGCGGCAATTACCGCCCGGACGGCGGCGAAATCAGGCTCGACGGCAAGCCGGTGCGGTTTCGTCATCCGCAGCAGTCGCGGGCCGCCGGCGTTTCGATCATCTATCAGGAACTGAGCCTGCTCCCCCATCGGACGGTGGCGGAGAATGTCTTCCTCGGCGTCGAAATCGCCCGGCGAGGCGTCCTCGCCACTCAGGCGATGCGCGCGAGAACCAAGGAGCTTTTGGCGAGAATCGGCAGCGCCATCGACCCTGGCGCGCCGGTGTCGAGCCTCTCCATCGCCTCGCGGCAGATCGTCGAGATCGCCAAAGGCCTGCTGCTCGACGCCCGCATTCTCGTGCTGGACGAGCCGACGGCGGCGCTCGAAGATCGCGACGCTCAGAAACTGTTCACGCTGCTGCGCGACCTGAGACAGTCCGGCATCGCCATCGTCTACATCTCCCACCGTCTCGCCGAGGTGACGGAGATCGCCGACCGCATCACGGTTCTGAAGGACGGCGCCAAGGTCTGGACCAAGCCGCGATCGGAAATCGACCTCGGCATGATCGTCTCCGCGATGGTGGGGCGAGACCTCAGCGACTTCTATCCGAAGCGGCCGGCGGGCGCTCCCGGCGCGGCGATCCTGTCGGTGCGCGACGCTTCCAACGCCGCGCTCCACGACATCAACCTCGAGGTGCGGGCGGGCGAGATCCTCGGCGTCGGCGGGCTGGAGGACTCGGGCAAGGCTGAGCTCGCGCGCGCCATATTCGGCGACGCGCCCTTCGCCTCGGGGTCGATTCGGATTGCGGGCGGCGCGCTCGACGCCCATTCGCCGCGCGCCGCCATCGCCGCCGGCGTCGGCTACCTGCCGAGCGACCGCAAGCTCGAAGGCTTGGCGATGAAGCAGTCGGTGCGCGACAACGCGCTCCTCGCGCTTCACGCCATGCGACGGCTGCTGTCGATTCCTGGACGCGGCGGCCTGGCCGCCGACGCCATCGACAAGCAACTCGTCGCGCGAAACGTTCGAGCCGCCGATTTCGGACAGCAGATCGCGTCGCTCTCCGGAGGCAATCAGCAGAAGGTCATCCTTTGCCGTTGGCTCGCCCATGATTGTCGTCTGCTCGTCTGCGTGGAGCCGACGCGCGGCATCGACATCGCCGCCAAGGCCGCCGTCTACGAGACGATGCGCGCCTTCGCCGACGCCGGAAACGCGCTCATCGTCGTGTCCTCGGATCTTCCCGAGCTGATCGGCGTCAGCGATCGCCTCGTCGTCATGCACGAAGGGCGGATCGTCGGGGAGCTGCCGCGCGGCTCGACGGAAGAAGAGATCATGCGCTTGTCTCTTGGGTTGGGTTGCCGCGACCCGGCTGGGAGAGAATCGGCGTGACCGCAGCATCTCCTTTCCGCCGCGCTCTTCCTCGAAGGGGCGGATCAATCGCCTCCCTGCTCACGATCTTGTCGCTTGCGATCTATGTCGGCGCGGCGCTGGCCACCGGCCAGATCTCGCAGCTTTCTTACGAAGGCGTCGTCGGATTGGCGCAGCGCACCGTGGCGCTCGGTCTCGTCGCCCTCGGTCAGACGTTCGTGATCCTCGTCGCGTCGATCGACCTGTCGGTGGCGACGCTCGTCAGCACGGTGGCGGTGCTCGCTTCTTTCCTGATGAAGGGCGATCCGGCGATGATCGCGCCGGCGGTCGCCGTCTGCCTGGTCGTCTCGGCGGCGCTCGGACTCGTCAACGGGGCGCTCGTCGCCTACGCCGGCGTCAACTCGCTGATCGCGACGCTGGGCGCCGGGTTGGTCGTCCAAGGCGTTCTCGCCGCCTCATTCACTTACCTGCCCGGCTCGGTCGCTCCTCAGTTCCTGGCGCTCGCTTACAAGGGCCCGTTCGGCGTCTCCTACGCGATATTGATCTTCGCCGCGCTCGCTCTCGGCTCCTCCTTCGTCTTGTCGCGGACGCTGTTCGGCGCGCGCATCTTCGCTGTCGGCGGCAACCTGGCCGGAGCGCGGCTGGCCGGCATCCGCACCGAGCGCTACGTCGTCGCCGCCCATCTGATCTGCAGTCTGATGGCCGGCGTCGCCGGGCTCTATCTCGCGGCGCGGCTGCAGTCCGGGACGCCGTGGATCGGCCGAGACGGGATTTACGATCTCGAATCGATCGCCGTCACCGTGATCGGCGGAACCGTCCTGTCCGGCGGCCGCGGCGGCGTTGCGGGCACGGTCGCAGGCGTGCTGCTGTTCGCCTGTCTCGACGGCGCCTTCAACATGCTGGGCGTCGACGCCTTCTTCAAGCAGGTGCTGCGCGGCGCCATCGTCATCGCCGCCGTCGCCGTGCACGCGGCGCGCACCAAGGGACATGTGGCATGAGCGCGCGCGCCATTCTTCGCGCCTTGCGGCAGCGCCGTCTCGGCGTCTCGATCAATATCGGCCTGGTGGTCTTCGTGGCGCTCTACGGCGCCATCGTCCTGGTTCAGCCCAACTACCTCGAGCCGGGCTTGGCGATGAACTTTCTGCGCCGCGCCGCGCCTCTCGTCATCCTCGCCGTCGGCGCGCTTTACGTCATTCTGACCGGCGGCCTCGACCTGTCGGTCGGGTCCACCGTCACATTGGTGGTGCTCGCGGCTTCAATACTCATCAATGGCGATCCCGCGCGCACGTGGCCGGTCATCCTGCTGCTCTACGGCATGGGCCTCGTGATCGGGATCAGCAACGGCGTCATTGTCGCCTTCCTCAAGGTGCCTTCGATCATCGCCACGCTCGGCATGATGCTGCTTGTCAACGGCGTCGCGCTGAGTTGGTCGGGCGGCGCGCCTAGAGGCGACTTGCCGGACAATTTCCGCAACATCGGGCGGCTGGTGCTCACCGACGCGCCCGTCGTGGGCAGCCTGCCGATCGCCGTCCTGGTGCTTGCGGCGGTCGTCGCGCTCGGCTGGTGGGGGCTCGCCGGCACGCTGTTCGGCAAACGCGCTCTGGCCATCGGCGACAATCCGCGCGCCGCCGAGCTCGCCGGCGTTCCCTGCCGCGCCACGCGCGTCGCCGCCTTCGCCGTGTCGTCGCTCAGCGCCGTGACGGCGGGCATTCTCGTCGGCGGTTTCTCGGGCGTGTCGGTGATCGCGGGCAAGGGCATGGAGATGCAAGCTATCGCCGCCTGCGTCATCGGCGGCGCCGACTTGCTCGGCGGTCGCGGCGTCATCGCCGGCGCGGTGTTCGGCGCCGTCAGCCTCTTCGCCCTGTTCACGTTGCTCAACCTGCTTGGACTGCCGCAGGCGCTGCGCGACAGCGTCCAGGGCGCCGTCCTTGTTCTCGCCGTCGGCGCCAGCGTGTGGCGCAACGGAAAGGCCACGTGACCGACAACGACTCAAGAACCGCCGCGACCGCGGCGACATAATTCCCGCCTCGGTGGGAAAACATGAGGGAGATGAAGATGAAGACTGTTACGCGGCTTGCGGGAAGCCTTCTGATTGTGGCGTTTGCGGCGCCCGCCGTCGCCCAGGAATTCGACAACGCAGCGGAATTCCAGAAGCAGCGCGCGCAGCTGGCGGCGACGCCGAACGGGCCGGCGGGGCAGCCGTGGGCGCAGCACCTCGGCGATTCGATGGTGGACACCGCCAAGTACAAAAAGGCGGGCCCCTACCGGATTTGCTTCTCCAACGCTGGCCTGTTCAACCCTTGGCGTGTGGTGGGTCTCAACAATTTCAAGGCTGAGGCCGAGCTTCACAAGGACCTGATCAAGGACCTGGTGATCGTCGACGCCGAAGGCAAGGACGACAAGCAGATTTCCGACATCCAGTCGCTGGTGAGCGGCGGAAGCTGCGACATCCTGATCGTGTCGCCCAACACCACCGCCGCCGTCACGCCCGCCGTGGAAGCCGCTTGCCAGAAGCTTCCGGTGATCACCTTCGATCGCGGCGTCGCCACAACCTGCCCGGTCACGCACATTCATCCGGTGGGCGGCTACGGCTTCGGCATCGCCTCGGCCGAGTTCATCGCCTCCAAGCTCAGCAAGGGCGCCAACGTTCTGGCGCTCCGCATCATGCCGGGCGTCGACGTTCTCGAGAACCGCTACTCCGCCGCCAAGCGCATCTTCGACGAGAAAGGCATCAAGATCATCGGCTCGGAGTTCACCGGCAGCGACCGCGCCAAGACCAAGGCGGTGGTGGAGGACTACATCAACCGGGGCGTGAAGATCGACGCCATCTGGATGGACGCCGGCGACACCGCCTCGGCCGCTCTTGAGGCCTTCGAGGACGCCGGCCGCCCCTATCCGGTGATCAGCGGCGAGGATCAGCAGGACTTCTTGCGCAAGTGGAAGAAGGAAAACCTCACCGCGATTGCGCCGTCCTATCCCACCTATCAGTGGCGGACCCCGATCATCGCGGCGCTGGAGATTCTCGCGGGCCAGCCGGTGCCCGGTCCCGAATGGGTTCTGCCGCAGCCGGCCATCACCAAGGACATGCTTGACAAGTACATCGACCCGCGCATGCCGGCGCTGCACTACAGCCTGTGCGGCTGTCAGGACCTGCCTGGTTATCCCGAGCGCTGGGGCGGAACGAAGTAACGCTCGCCCGACTGGAAATGGCCGCCGCGCGCGTCGGCGCGGCGGCCGACCTCGCAACGAAGAAATCGCCTCGCGCGGCCCCGCCGCGCGAGGCCATTTTTAAATTACGGACCATCGCGCATTGCGATGACAGAATATTCGCTCCCCGATTCCAAAGCAGGTTAAGGTGACAGTGCATTCAATTGTCAGCGGGACGGCGGAGCAGAGGGACCGGGGCTGGGCGCGAGAACCGAGGCCCAGACGGAAACGCCGGCTTTGCGCGCCGCGCCTGCGCGAAGATCGCAATAGGCCCATCGTCCGCGTCGGAGAAGAACGCGCGCCGGCCCCCGTTTCCGCGCCGGGTCGCGGGATCGGGCAAGCCGGCGATGACGACGCGGGCGGGACGGACGGCGCGAGGCGGGCTTCGATCGGCTGGAACCGCCGCTGAGTAGATTCCGATTCTTGTCGACGCGGACTTACGGCGTCTCAATCCGCCTCGCGACGACGCAGCCCCAAGCCTGAAAACGGCGCCGCATTGGGAGGTCGCGCGCGAGGAGACGCCATTGAAGCCAATCATCCTTGCGGCGTTGAGCGCCGCCTTCGCTTCTTCGGACGCATCGGCGGATCAATTCGGCGTCGCGGCGTATTATCACAATCCCAATCACGGCGGCTTGATCGCCGCGCATCTCACGCTGCCGTTTGGAACGCACGTGCGAGTCTACAATCTCGACAACGGCCGAAACGTCGTCGTGACGATCGTCGATCGAGGACCGTACGCGACGACAGGCCGAATCATTGACCTCTCGACCGTCGCCGCCGACGTGCTCGGCATGCGCCAGGCGGGCGTCGCGCGCGTCAGACTCGAAGTCGTGCGATAGACGGGGAATCGGCGCCGCCCTTCGAGAGGAGACCTGCGACTCGGGCGTTGCGGGGCGTTGCCGTTGACGGCGCAGCTAATTGCTGCGGCCGCCCGTCGTCGGCGGCCTCGCTTCCCGCGATGCGCCCGCAGCGCCACGCCCGATCTCGGCGCGCGGCCATCGACGAAGAGCCTGAAGCGGATCAGCGGGATCGAGATTTCGGCGCCGCCGTCCCCTCATCTCGGCGTCGCTCGCATCGCCGCGACGATCGCCATGGTCTCGACGCTGACCCGCGTGACGCGCATGAGAAGATCGACGACCTTCTCCTTGTAGTCGGCGAAGCGATAGGTGTTGAACTTCTCGCGGACCGTCGGGTCCTTCGGCGTCTTTTCCTTGTGCTGATCGAGAACCCATTCCAGCGCCGAGCGGTTGCCGAGCTTGTAGGCCCAGGCTTCGGCGGGGACGCCGGAGAGCTGCGTCTCGCTGTCGAGGACGATGATTCCGTGGTCGCGATCGGCGCGCAGCGTCGGCTTCGGCCGGAGCCCGGCGGCGGCGGCCTTGGCGTCGGGCGTATCCACGCGCGCTAGCGGCCAGGGCTCGACCGTCTCGTAGCCGACATGCAGCGCCATAAGCCTCTCGCCCCAATCGGCCCAGCGCCAGAAGTCTTCGTAGAACGGAATGCGCGGAAATTCGCGCTTCAGGTTCTGCGCGTATTTTTCGCGATAGATCGGATCGCGCAGCGCCGCGTAGACGTGATGAAAGATCGCGTCCTTGGTGATGGCGCGCGCCCCTTCTCCCGCCTGCGGGAGAAGGTGGCCCGACGAAGTCGGGCCGGATGAGGGGATGCTTCCGCCAACGCGAATCTTCCCCGCCCCAGCTCTTTTCGCCTCCGGCGCCTAATCTTGCGCGGCGCCCTCATCCGGCCGCTTCGCGGCCACCTTCTCCCGCTCCGCGGGCGAAGGCGTTCCCGGCTCGTAACGCGCGCGGAACTGGTCGAGCGCCCAGTCGGTGATGTTGTCGAGGCGGGGCCGCCGCGCAGGCAGCCTTCAAGGGGCGTGCCAATCGTTGACCCCGCCGAGCAATCTGGTAGCCTGATCTCACCCGAAGTCGCGTCGGCCAATTCCCGCGCCAGTCGCGACGAGACCGCCGTCGAGCGCTTGCTTGGCCCGGCCTCCCGGGAATGACGGAGGCGAGCGGCGCGGGCTTGCCGGGGGAGCGGGGCGGCGTTTCGCGATCGTGATCCGCAAGCGATGGGCGGAAGCCAATGTGTATTTTCTGTCTTGGCTTGGCTCCGTCGGCCGAAGCGAGCCGCGCGCGGGGATTTGCAGCGCTGGCGTGCGAGGCTGTCGATGACGCCGAGCCGTCGGCGGCGAAGGCGCCCGCTCCGGCGACGCTCGAAGCCGGTGAGACGCCGCCATCGGCCCCCGGACCGGCGGCGGGCGCCGACGACGATCGTTCGTTAGAGGCGATGTTCGCCCCCGCGGAGACGGCGCCGGCGGGGGGTAAACCCAAAAACCTCTGGCCGACGTGACATGTACGCGAGCGCTCTCGACATTTTCGGCGTGTTTATTTTTGCGCTGAGCGGCGGCATGCGGGGCGTCGAATGCCGTCTGGACGTTTTCGGGGTGGTGTTTCTCGCGTTCGCCTCCGCTGTGGCGGGCGGACTGATGCGCGACCTGATCATCGGCGCGACGCCGCCGGCGGCGTTCGCAACCTGGCATTATTTGGTCGCTTCAACCGTCGCTGGCGTTTGCTGCTACGCCTCCTACCGATATGTGGCGCGGCTGACGATGGCGGTTTCAGTCTTCGACGCCATCGGGATGGGCGTTTATAGCGTCGTTGGCGCGGAAAAGGCGCTCAGCTACGGTTTGCCGCCGCTGATGGCGGCGGTTTTGGGCATGGTGTCGGCGATTGGCGGCGGCATGGCGCGCGATCTTCTGACCGCGCGGACGCCGATGGTCCTGAGGACCGATATTTACGCCGTCGCCGCCCTCCTGGGTGGAATGATCGTGGCGTTTGGAATGGCCAACGGGTTTGCTTATGAATGGCTCGCTCCGCTCGGCGCCATCGTTTCGATCGGACTGCGGCTGATGGCGTTATGGCGCAACTGGAGCCTGCCGCCCGCGCCCTTGAGCGGCTCGGAGCGCTCCGGAGCGGAATGAGGATATGCGTCTGAACGCGAGCTTCGCCGGCGACGAGCTCGATAAGGCGCGAAGCGAGGACGAGCCTTTGCGCTGATAATTTTAGAATAGGATGGGAGATGACCATGAGCGCGATCACCGCGAGCGATCCGAGCTTTGGCAGTCTCGATCGCATTATCCCCGACATCGAAGCGCTTTATAAGGATGTGCATGCGCATCCCGAACTTTCCATGCATGAGGATCGCACGTCGAAGTTGGCGGCCGAGCGCTTGCGAGCGGACGGTTTCGAGGTGGAGACCGGCGTCGGCAAGACGGGCGTCGTCGGTCTGTTGCGTAATGGCGACGGACCGACGGTCATGCTCCGGGCGGACATGGACGCGCTTCCCATCAAAGAGGACACCGGCCTGCCCTACGCCAGCACGGTCACCGCGAAAGACAGCGGCGGCCAGACCGTCAGCGTCGGCCACATGTGCGGGCACGATATTCATGTCGCGTGGCTCGTCGGCGCGGCGCAAATTCTGTCCGAGACGCGTTCGAGCTGGCGCGGCACGCTGATGCCGGTGTTTCAGCCGGGTGAGGAAACGGCCCAGGGCGCCCAGGCGATGATCGACGATGGCATGGTGCGCCGCTTTCCTAAGCCCGACATCATTCTGGGCCAGCATCTGATGGTCGGGCCGGCCGGCGTCGTCATGGGGCGCGCCGGCGCGATCACCTCCGCCGCCGACAGCATGCAAATTCGCCTGTTCGGCCGCGGCGCGCACGGGTCGATGCCGCAAGCCAGCATTGATCCGGTCGTCATGGCCGCGTCGGTCGTGCTGCGCCTTCAGACGATCGTGTCGCGCGAAGTCGGCGCGGCCGAGGCCGCCGTCGTCACCGTCGGCGTTCTCCAGGCCGGCACGAAGGAGAACGTCATTCCCGATGACGCGCTGATCAAGCTCAATGTGCGAACCTTCGACGCCGGCGTGCGCGCGCGCGTGCTCGCCGCCATCGAGCGTATCGTCAAGGCCGAAGCGGAAGCGTCTGGCGCGCCGCGGCCGCCCGAGATCACGCCGCTCGACCGTTATCCGCTCAACGTCAACGACGCTGAAGCAAGCAGGCGCTTGGCGGTCGCCTTCGCGAAGGCGCTCGGGCCCGAGCGGGTTATGGATACGGAGCCCGCGCCGGCGAGCGAGGATTTTGGCGCCTTCGGCGCCGCCTGGGGCGCGCCGTCGGTGTTCTGGTTCGTCGGCGGCACCGACCCGGACGTCTACAAGCAGGCCAAGGCCGCCAACAAGCTCAACACCCTGCCGGTCAACCACAGCCCGAAATTCGCGCCCGTTCTTCATCCGACCTTGCGCGCCGGAGTGGAGACCATGATCGTCGCTGCGCGTGCGTGGCTCGCCTAGGCGCGCGCGATCGCATTTGGCAAACAGAGGGGACGACCCATGTCGACAGCGCCCGACGCGTCGGACAGCCGCGGTTCCTCGCGGACCGCCGCGACCGCAATCCCTGCGCCTTACCAAGGCAATGACAAGCTTCTTTTCGGCATCATTCTTGGCGTCCTGACCTTCTGGCTGTTCGCGCAGACGACGCTCAACATCGCGCCCGACATGCAAAAGGACCTTGGCCTCGACGCCAGTTTGATGAACATCGCGGTCGCGATCACCGCGCTGTTCTCCGGCATTTTCATCGTCGTGATCGGCGGGCTGGCGGATCGCGTCGGCCGCCTGATGATCGTGAGAATCGGCTTCATTCTGAGCATTGTCGGATCGTTGCTGATCGCGCTGGCGCCGGCGGGTTCGCTCGCGAGCGCGTTCCTGTTGGTCGGACGGGCGCTGCAGGGACTTTCCGGCGCGTGCATCATGCCGGCGAGCCTCGCGCTGGTGAAGACGTTCTGGGACGGTCCCGCGCGTCAGCGGGCCGTCAGCCTCTGGTCGATCGGCTCGTGGGGCGGTTCGGGCGTGTGCTCGCTGTTCGGCGGCCTGGTGGCGCAGAATTTCGGCTGGCGCGATATCTTCTTCGCCTCGATCGCCGCCGCGGTCCTCGGTCTCGTGATGATCCAGGGCGCCCCAGAGAGTAGGGCCGAAACCCGTGGCGATTACAAGTTCGACCTGTCGGGCGTGGTGACGTTCATGGTCGCGATGATCGCGTTGCAGATTGTCGTGACGCAGGCGAACAAGCTCGGCTGGACGAGCCCGCTCGTCGTCGCCCTCATCGTCGCCGCGCTCGTGTTCGGTTCGCTGTTCTTTTGGATCGAATCGCATGCGTCCAACGCTTTCGTCGATTTCAAGCTGTTCCGGAATTCGACCTACACCGGCGCGACCGTTTCGAATTTTCTGCTGAACGCGGTCGCGGGAACGCTTTTGGTGTCGCTGCAACTGGTGCAACTCGGCGGCAACGTCACCGCGCAGCAGGCCGGCATGCTGACGCTCGGCTACGCCGTCGCCATCATCGCCTTCATCCGCGTCGGCGAGAAGTTGTTGCAGCGGTACGGTTCGCGCAAGCCGATGATCTGGGGCTGCCTGATCACCGGCCTGTCGATCCTGATGTTGCTGCCGTCGAATTTGCTGCTGACGGAATACCGGATTCTTGCGATCGCCAGTTACACGCTGTTCGGCGTTGGGCTCGCCTTTTATGCGACGCCGTCGACCGACGCCGCGCTGTCCAGTCTTCCGGCGGCGCAGGCCGGCTCGGGCGCCGGCATCTACAAGATGGCCTCCTCGCTCGGCGCCGCTTTCGGCGTGGCGATTTCCGCCGCGATCTTCACCGCGCTAAGCGCCAACGCGCAGTCGATCAACTGGCTCGAAGGCGTCGTGACGTTCCAGGGGCGCCAGGACAATCTGTCGATCCGCGAGGCCGCCATGATCGCTCTCTCCTTCAACGTCTTCATGGTCGTGGTGGCGATTGTGTCAATCATGTTGACCGTTCCCAAAGCGGGAATGCCCGTTCAAGGGTCGGCCGCAGCGCGCAAATAGCGTTGGCGCAATCGGGCCCGCGCTGGTTGGAATGACGGCGTGAATGACGGCGACAGGATATGAATTCCCCAATTCCAAATCGCGCCGGCCTGCGCTCTGTCGCCGAGACGAAGGGGCCGCCGGGATTGCGAGTTGCGGCGGCGCGCGGGCGCGGCTGCGCCGCCGCGCGGCCAAGTGGTTGTGCGCCGGCGCGATCGGGTCGGACGCCGGCGCGGGAATCGGGCGTTTCGCATCCCTGAAACCGCGCCTCCCTCGATCCCGCACGAGCAGAATGGGCGCGCTTCTCTTTGACGCGCGAGTAAATAACATAATTATTGTGTATGTAGTGCGGAGATCCGATCCGTTCTCCCCCGGCTTCGCCGGCGTGGAAATTTTCCGCCCGCGATCGCTTTGAATTGCTTGAATCCCCGGAAAACGTCCCCGCCGCCGCCGGGCCTGCGTCGCGTGCGAGGCGGCCCCGGTCCTTGCGTCGGGCGCCGCCATAGTCCAGATAGGGCCTCGGGAGGTTGGCGAAGGGCGCACCGCTCGCCAACCGGGTCAGGTCCGGAAGGAAGCAGCCCTAACGAGCCA
>CAZKHF010000008.1:0-28017 GCA_964552445.1 uncultured Bradyrhizobium sp.
CCATGACGTGCGGCGCGTTGAGCGGATAGCGCAAGCGGAAGCCGGCGAAGCCGAGGTTGATCGGCAGCCCGGTCGGCATCTTGTTGCGGCCGTAGTCGAACAGATTGGCCGCGTAGGGCACCGGCGCCGGGATGCCGTCGCGCAGGACGTTGACCACCACCGGCCGTCGATAGAGGTGACCGAGGTGAAACAGCTCGAGCTCGAAACTCGCGTCCGGCTGGCCGAGCAGCGGCTTCTCCGACTTGAAGCGGATGTCGCGCCAGGCGTCGTAATCGAGCGCGGCGACGGCGTCGGGAAGCGCCGGAACCGTGGCGTCGAACGGGGCGGCGGCGAGCTCGCGCGCGCGCTTCACCACGTCGTCGTAGCCGAAAACGTGAGGCGAAGGCGAGGCGGGCGTCTCCTGAGCGAGAGCCGGTCCGATCCAGCGCGCTCCGGAGGCGGCGACCACGCTGACGAGCAACGCGCGGCGGGTGAGGTCAGGCATGGAAGTCACGTCTCGCAGGGACGCCGATGAGGTACCTCGCCGCGCCGCCGAAGGCAACCGCGCCGTCCGCGCGGGGCGCGAAGGCGCGCAGCCAAGCGCGCGGCGCCTCAGTGGAGGAAGGGGCCGACGCCGCCGTTGCTCACCCGCGCCTCGACGCCGACGCTGAGCTTGTCGGTGATCGCGTAGTCGAAGCCGACGCCGGCCGTTCCGACCGCCTGCACTGCGCCCGGGCCGGAGAACAAGCCGTTGACCGACTGGCCGAGGTCGCCGAGCGAAGCGCCGTAGGTCTCCCGCGCCAGCCCCGCGCCCGCGATCATGTAGGGCGTCAGGCGCCCCATTTGGTAGCCGAGCTTCATCTCGGCCTCGCCGAAGCTGAACCCCTTGTAAGGGCCCGCGGCGAAGGCCCAGGGCGCGTAGCCGGTCTCGAATCGCGCGCCGAGCACGACGTTGTTGTCGAAAACGTGATCGTAGCCGCCGTAGATCGAGCCGCCGAACTGCGTCTTGGCACCCTTGAAGGCGACGGCGCCGACCTCCGTGCCGACGTAGAAGCCTTTCCAGTTTGGCGCCTGCGTCTCAGGATCGGCGGCGAGCGACGGCAGCGCCGGCAAGTCGGCGGCCAAAGCCGGCATGGCGAGCACGCCCGCCATGACGGCGAGCGGCGAACGCGGAAACCTCAAGACCAAAGCTCTCCCTCTTTTCGTGGCCCCATCATGCCAACACGACAGCGCGGCGTCAAAGGGGCGAGCGGCGGAGGCGCGTCTCACGCCCACGCCAGACGCGCGACGACCGGCCGCCCGAAATCGGGCCTTCCGCCCGATCCCAAGCGGCCGGCCGCGTTAGCGCGCTAGAGAACCGCTTCGCGCGCCTTCTCGATCGCCTTTTCCGCGCCGCGCTCGAGCAGCGCCGGGATATAGGCGCCGACGCCCGGCCGCAGCTCCTGCAGCGACACGAAGCGACCGCCGGGCAGCAACAGCCCGTCGCGATAAGCGCCGCTTTCGGCCTGGGCGAAGATCGCCTCGACCCGCTCGCCGACGCCGAGCCGCGCTTGCAGATCGGCGGGGATGTCGGTCAGGACGAGCCGCGTGTCGCATTGCATGCACACCGCCGTCTTGCCATCTCCCGGAGCGGCGAAGCCGATCGAGCCGCTCGGGAATCGCGTGGCGGCGTAACGCTCACCCTCGCGCGCCGGGCGCGAGCCGAACATTTCCAAGGAATAATCGCACATCGCTGGCGTCTCCACAGTTGGCGCCCCAACCCCGCGTGCGAACCGACGCTACGATGCGGTTGAAGCTTTTTTGCGGCGCGGCGCGGCCGCCCGCCGAATGAAGAATCGCCAGAGGCGCCAAGGAATTAGGCAAGGCGCCGCGGCCGGCCTCACGCGCCGCGGGCGAACGCCGCGGCGATGCCGGCGAAATGGCAGGCGGCGGCGGCGGCGACGCAGGCGTGCCAGATCACGTTCTGGAATTTCAGGCTGCGCCAGAGATAGAACGCGACGCCGACGGAATAGATGAGCCCGCCGATGACGATGAGCGCCAGAGTTGGGGCCGGCAGCGCGGCGACGAGCGGCCTGATCGCGATGATCGCCGACCAGCCGAGCGCGAGATAGACGCCGATCTCGATGCGGTCGAAGCGGCCGGGCGCGAACAGTTTCAGCGCGACGCCGATGAGCGCGCCGCACCAGACGAAGGCGGCGAGCGCGATCGCCCAAAGGCTGTCCGGGATCAGCGACAGCAGCGCGGTGTAGGTGCCGGCGATCATCAGATAGATCGCCGAATGATCGCAGCGGCGCAGGATCCATTTCAGCGGCGAATTCGGCGTCATGTTGTAGGCCAGCGAAACGCCGAACATCAGGAAGAAGCCGGCGGCGTAGACCGCCATCGCCAGTTCCCCGCCGATCCCGCCGCGCAGCGGCGCCTTCCAGAACAGCAGCGTGAAGGCGATGAGGCCGGCGACCAGCGCCGCCGCGTGCACCGCCGCGTCGGCGATCAGCTCGGCGTCGCTGTACGGGCGGCGCTTGAGGCGCGGATGGTCGGCGGGCAGGTCCATGAGGCCCTCGCGGACGGCGAAATAGCGACTCTGCCGCGCTATTGTGGCGAAGAGAAGAAAGGGCGGGCCCCGATCGCGCTCGATGGCGAGGACGCGCGCGCAATTCGAGGTCAAGGGCGCGCAGACCGAGCGGGCGGGCCGTAAGTCGAGGAAACCTCGCCTTGACGCCGTGGCTTCCGATCGGCGACGGTCGCCTCGCCCGGGCGACATCAAAACGTCGCCGCGGCGGGTTTAAAACGGGCGCCCCCGGCCGGCGGCGGCGGAGAAGCCGCGCGATCCCACGGGCCGGGCGAACGGATGCCAGGAGGCGAACGGTGATCCCATGCTTCCTTCGTCGCCGCGGTCCGGCGATCGCGTTGATCGGCGCGGCGTTCGGGGCGGCCGCCGCGAGCGCGACGGCGCAAGAGCGCCCGATGGTGACCGCTCAGCCCGACGCGCCGCCGGCGGTCGCGCCCTATCTGATCGATCCCGCCGGCGATCCGCCGCTTTCCAACGACGCGACGGCGGCCCTGGCGCGCGACAAGATCAAGTACGTGTTCGTCATCTTCAACGAGAACCATTCCTTCGACAACGAATTCGGCGCGTTCCCCGGCGTCGACGGCCTCTATTCCGACGGCCAGGCGCCGCGCGCGCCCGAGCAGACGCCGGGCTTCGTCCAGACCTACCAGGATCTGAGCGGCGCGACGGTGACGGTGAGGCCGTTCCGCATCGGCCCGAAGGAGAACGCCACCTTCGTCGACAGCGTCGACCATTCGCACAAAGGGCTCGCCGCCAAGCTCGACGTGGTCGACGGGACGCCGCGCATGGACGGCTTCGCCGCCGACGAATACGCGAAATACGCGCGCCCCGGAAACAACCAGGCGCAGGCGCAGGGCATGCAGTTCGCCCGCCTGGTGATGTCGCACATCGATTGCGACACCATCCCGTTCTTCTGGAGCTACGCCGACCGCTTCGTCATCTTCGACCGCATCTTCGCCACCGAAGACACCCCCTCGACGCCGAACGCGATCGCCATGATCGCGGGACAAGCGGGCGAGACGCAGTGGGTCAAGCGTTTCGGCGAGACGCCGACGCCGGCCCCGATGAGCGGAACGATCAACGGCAAGACCTACTCGGGGACGGGCGAGCCGCAGCGGGTTCCGATCGTCAACGACCCAAACCCGTTTTGGGGCTCCGAATACGATTCGACGGCTGGCGTCCGCGCGCCGACCTCGCCGGCCGAGAACTACGCGCCCGGCGCCATCGCCGAGAACCTCACTTTCGCCAGCGTGCCGCTGACGGCGATGGGGCGCGACATCGTCGCGACGACCCAGCGCGACCTCAGCCCGGAGACCGACCTCGCCGACGTGAAGAACGACGTGCCATTCATCGCGGCCCTCGGTAAGGCGCCGGTCGCCTGGCGCTGGCACCAGAACGGCTACGACCTCGAGCCGAGCGACCTCGACGGCGGCCCGACCCACGTCAACTACGTCGCCCACCACAACGGCGCGCAGTATTTCGGCTACCTCGCCAACAATCCCGAAGAGAGCGCCAACCTCAGGGGCGAAGGCGACTTCTTCGCCGACCTCGCCGCCCGCAAGCTGCCCAAGGAAGGCGGCGTGTTCTATATCCGCGGCGGCTTCCGCAACATTCGCGGCGCGACGCCGCCGATCCAGAACCCGAACTACCCCAACCCCGCGGGGCTCACCGCCGATGAGCTGAAAACGATCGCCAAGGTCAAGTCGGGCGACGACGACCACCCCGGCTACACCGACCGCCAGATTAGCGAGGCGATGAACGCGGAGGTCGTCAACGCCATCGCCGGCGATCCCGAGCTGTGGCGCCAGAGCTTGATCGTCATCGCTTACGACGAATCCGACGGCTTCTACGACCACGTTCCGCCGCAAATTCTCTCCTACGGCCCGGACAAGCTGCCGCTGGCGCGCGGCGTGCGCGTGCCGCTGCTGCTGATCTCGCCCTACGCGCGGGCCCACGCGGTCTCCCACGCCGAGGGCGACCACAACGCGGTGATCGAGACGATCAACGCCATTTTCGGCCTGCCGCCGCTGTCGCAACTGCCCGACGAGGCCGCCGCGCTGAAGGCGGGCGACTCGCCGACCTTCAACGCCTTCGCTCCCGAGGGCTTCCATCAGAAATACCTCGGGCCCCGCGACACCAACTCGCCGCTCACCGACAGCCTGCTGTCCGGCTTCAGCCCCAAGCGGCTGCGAGGCGAAGCGCCGCCGCTGCCCGCCGAATACGCGCTGACGCCGAAGGACGAGCTGTGGCGGCTGCCCCATTACGGCGGCCGCGGCTGCGAGGCGATCGGCATGACGCCGGAGGATCGCCGCCAGGGCATCGAGGCGCCGCCGCCGGCGAACTTCAATACCCTGCCGGCGACGCTGCCGGCCTACAACTGAGGCTCAGCCTTGCGACTCGCCCGCGCCGGCCTTGCGTTTCTCGCCATGCTGGCGGGCGCCGGCGTCGCCGCGGCGGCGGGGCCGACGCTTGAACGGGTGCGCGCGGACAACCTCGTGCGCTGCGGCGCGACGGCCCGGCCGGGCCTGCTCGAGGAGACGCCGCGCGGCCCCGAAGGGTTGCTGGTCGACCTCTGCCGCGCGATCGGCGTCGCCGCGGCGGGGCCTTCGGTCAAGGTCGAGATGACCGCCTACGACTCGGAAACGAGCGACCAGGCGGGGCGCGCGGGGCGCGACGAGGTCGTCTTCCTGAGCGGCGGCGAGATCGCCGCCGAAAAGCTCGCCGGCGCGCTGACTCCCGGGCCCCCGGCTTTCTACGAGACGATCGCGCTGATGGTCCCGGGCGCTTCGGCCGCCGCGCGGCCCGCCGATCTCGCCGGCGAGTCGATCTGCTTCCTGCAGGGCGACGCCGCCCATCGCGCGCTGGAGGATTTCTTCGCCGCGCGACGCCTCGCCTTCGTCCGCATGGGCTTCCAGGAAGAGGAGGAGCTCTACGACGCCTTCGACGCCGGACATTGCCAGGCGCTCGCGGGCGAGGCGACGACGCTCGCCGAGGTCAGGCTCGAAGGCGAGAACCAGCGCCGCGGCGCGCGCATCCTCGCCGAGCCGCTGGCGACCTTTCCCATCCTCGCCGCGACGAGCGCGAGCGACGGCGCGTGGTCGGCGCTGGTCTTCTGGACCCTCGACGCGCTCGCCGCCGCCGACCGGCCGCAGCGCCCCTGGAGCGCCGGCGGGCTCGCCGCGCTGCCGATCGACGCCGCGGCGCTCGGTCTTTCCGCCGACCGTCTGCGCGACGCGCTTAAGGCGACCGCCGGCTACGCCGAGATGTTCAAGCGCCATCTCGGCGAGGCTTCGCCGCTCGCCCTGCCCTTCGGCGCCAACGCGCGCGTCGAGGAAGGCGGCCTGATGGCGCCGCCTTACGCGGAGTGAGGGACGCTAGCGCTTGTGGCGCGCGAGCAACAGCGCGATGGCGCAGGAGCCGATGCGGGCGATGGTCTTGTCGGCGCGGCTGGTCAGCATGATCGGCACGCGCGCGCCGAGCACCACGCCCGCCATCTCGGCGTCGGCGAGGTATTCGAGCTGCTTGGCGAGCATGTTGCCCGCTTCGAGGTCGGGCGCGACGAGGATGTCGGCGCGTCCCACCACCGGCGAGACGATGCCCTTGGTGCGCGCCGCCTCGGCCGACACGGCGTTGTCGAAGGCGAGCGGGCCGTCGAGGATGCCGCCGACGATCTGGCCGCGGTCGGCCATCTTGCACAGCGCCGCGGCGTCGAGCGTCGACTTGATGTCCGGCGAGACCGTCTCGACTGCGGAGAGGATCGCCACCCGCGGCGAGACGATGCCGAGCGCGAGCACCATGTCGATCGCGTTCTGAACGATGTCGCGCTTGTCGATCAGCGTCGGATAGATGTTGATCGCCGCGTCGGTGATGAACAGCGGGCGCGGATAGCGGGGCGCGTCGATGGCGAAGACGTGGCTGACGCGGCGCGCGGTGCGCAGTCCGAGCTGCGAGTCGACCACGGCGCGCATCAGCTCGTCGGTGTGCAGCGCCCCCTTCATCACCGCCTCGGCCGCGCCGGAGCGCGCCATCGCCACCGCGGTCTCGGCCGCCGCATGGCTGTGTTCGGTCGACACGATCTCGTAGGGCGAAATATCGACCTTCGCCTGCTCCGCGGCGTGGCGGATCTTCGCCTCCGGCCCGATCAGGATCGCCTCGATCAAGCCTTCGCGCGCCGCTTCGACCGCGCCGACCAGCGACGCTTCGTCGACCGGATGCACGATCGCGGTCCTCAAGGGCGCCAGGCCGCGGGCCAGCTCCAGGAGCCGGCGATAGCGGCGGCCTTTCTCGTGCGCTTCGCTCTTCTCGCCGCGAACGCGGCGGCGCGTGATCTTCTCGGACGGCGCGGCGACCTCGACCGTGCCGGCGATCACCAGGTCGCCGCGCTGGTTGACGCCGCGGCAATCAAGCGCGACGCGCCGGCCCTCGGGCGTCTTCGACTTGACGGTGAGCGCGAGCGCGATCACGTCGCCGGGCGCCGCCGCGCCTTTCGACTCGAGGCGCTGGGCGAGAAATTCGGTCCCGGCGCCGGGGAACCGGCCGGCGATCATCGCCGCGACCAGCGCGCCGCCCCAGCCGCTGCTGCCGGCGATCGCCTGAAAGCCGTTGGTCATCGACAGGCCCGATTCGACCGCGGCCGGATCGAGCTCCCCCGCCGCGACGGCGAAGCGCTCGAAATCCTGCGGCGTCAGCGCGTGGGAATAATTGTCGCTATCGCCGACCGACAGTTCTTTGAAGGTGCGATTTTCAATGCGGGTCGTCATGGGCGGTCCGGCTCGCGGCGCAGGGCTTCGGCGGCGGCGATTCCCGCCGCTCGCTGCGGCCAAGCGCCTCGCCGAGCCGCGCGACCGCGGCTTGACGCATGTCACAGCGGCTTGACCCAAGTCAAGGCGCTGGCCGCCGCCCGCATCAAGCTCAAAGCAAGAGCACAACCAAGGTCGAGCGGAAGCGATGAGGAACCCCGCCCCTTCGCCGCGCTTCGGCGGGTCGCCGCCGCGCGACGACGGCGAGCAGGCGGAGACTTTCGCCTTCCTCGCCGACGCCGCCGCCTACGGCGTCGCCGGGCCGGTCAAACGCATCGACACCCAGAACGCGGTCGTCTTCCTCGCCGGCGAGCAGGCGCTGAAGGTCAGGCGCGCGATCCGCCTGCCCTTCCTCGACTTCTCCACGCTGGAGAAGCGCCGCGCGGCCTGCGAAGCGGAGATCGAGGCCAATCGCGACAACGCGCCCCAGGTCTATCTCGGCGTCGCGCCGATCGTCCGCCGCCCCGACGGCGCGCTGACGATCGGCGGCGAGGGCGAGACGGTGGAATGGGCGACGCGCATGCGCCGCTTCGACGAGAAGGCGACGCTCGACCGCGTCGCCCGGCGCGGCGGGCTCTCCGCCGAGCTGACGCGCAAGCTCGCGCGCGTCATCCGCCGCTCCCACGAGCGCGCCCCATTGCGCGACGGCGAACGGGCGACGCAGGCGCTGGCGACCTATCTCGGACAGAACGAGGCGGCGTTCGCTGAGCGCCCCGACCTGTTCGCGCCCGCCCGCGCCGCCGCGCTGGCGCGCGAGGCGCGCGAGGCGCTCGCCGCGGCGCGGCCGCTGTTGATCGCGCGCGGCGCCTCCGGCTACGCGCGCCGCTGCCACGGCGACCTGCACTTGCGCAACATCGCCGTCATCGACGGCGAGCCGACGCTGTTCGACGCCATCGAGTTCGACCCCGACGTCGCCGCCGGCGACATTTTCTACGACCTCGCTTTCACGCTGATGGATCTGTGGGAGCGCGGCCTGCGCCCCGCCGCCAATCTCTTGATGGCGACCTATCTGTCGCTGTGCGCCGAGGACGAGTTCGCCGGACTGGCGGCGCTGCCCTTGTTCCTCAGCCTGCGCGCGGCGATTCGCGCCAAGGTCGAGGCGGCCAACCTCGTCCATCTCGCCGGCGACGCCGAGGCGCGCGCGCGCGAGGCGGCGCGGCGCTACTTCATCTTCGCCGAAGCGTTCCTGCGGCCGGCGCCGCCGCGCCTGATCGCCATCGGCGGTCTGTCGGGCGCGGGCAAGAGCCGGCTCGCCGCGGCGCTCGCCTCTGAAATCGGCCGCGCGCCCGGCGCCGTCCTGCTGCGCAGCGACGTCGAGCGCAAGCGCCTGTTCGCCGCCGAGGAAAGCGCGCGGCTGCCCGAGACGGCCTACAGCGAAGCGGCGACGCGCGAGGTCTACGCGCGGCTGATCCGCAAGGCGGGGTTGGCGCTGCGCGCCGGACACGCCGTGGTCGTCGACGCCGTCCACGCGCGCGGCGGCGAGCGCGACGCGGCGGCGCGGCTCGCCGCCGATCTCGGCGTCCCCTTCGTCGGATTGTGGCTCGAGGCGCCGCTCAGCCTGCGCCTTGATCGGGTTGGCCAGCGGGTCGGCGACGCTTCCGACGCCGACGCGCGCATCGCCGCCGCCCAGAGCGCGACGCCGCTGGTAGAGCGCGGCTGGCTGGCGCTCGACGCCGGCGGCGACCCCCCGGCGCTGATCGACGCGGCGCGCGCGCTGCTCTAGCGGACGCGGCGCTTCCTTGGCGGTTTGGAGCGATTCTGCTATAGCCTGCGGCGTGCGCGGCGCCGCCCATTTCGGACGCCGACCTGGAGCGGCTGATGAGCTATTGCGACTTCGCCGCGCTGGAGCGGACGCCGCTCGAGCGCGATCCTTTCGACTTCGTCGTGGTGCCCGATTTTCTCCGGCCGGAGATGTTCGCCGCGGCGGTGGCCGACTATCCCGAGGTGCCCGGCCCCGGCTCGCATCCGCCCGCCGAGCTTACGATCCGCGGCCATTTCCGCGCGCTGATCGACGAACTGCTCGGGCCCGAATTCCGTTCGGCGATCGAGCGCAAGTTCGCCGTCGATTTGACCGGCCGGCCGACCATGTACACGGTGCGCGGCTACGTGCGCGAGAAGGACGGCGAGATCCACACCGACTCGGCGAGCAAGATCATCACCGTGCTCATTTACATGAACGAGCGCTGGGAGGACGACGCGGGACGCCTGCGCCTGTTGCGCGGCCCGCACAATCTCGACGACTATGTCGCCGAAGTGCCGCCTTACGGCGGCACGATGCTGGCGTTCCGCCGCTCCGACAATTCCTGGCACGGCCACAAGCCGACCTCGGGCCGGCGGCGCGCCATCCAGTTGAACTGGGTGACGTCGCAAGAGGTCGCCGACGGCGAGCAGCGCCGCCATCGGATTTCGACCAGGCTGAAGAAGATCAAGAACGTGTTCACGGGGGGTTCGGCGGCGTAAAGCCAATGAAAGCGCGGCCGCGGCGGTTCGCGGCGACAAGGGAAGACTCCGAAGCTAAGCCAAGCTGCGGCGGGCGGCGCGGAGCGCGAAGGGACTTGCCATGAGAAACATGACTGCGTGGATCGCCGTTTCGGCGATTCTCGTCGGCGGCGCGATGGCGCTGGCGGCGAGCGGCGCGACCGGCGCCGAGAGCGTGATGAAGCAATGCGGCGCAGATTGGAAGGCCGCCAAAGCCGCGGGGACCACCAACGGCCAGACCTGGCAGGACTTCCTCAAGACCTGCCGGACGCAGAAGGAAGGCGCCGCCGCGCCGGCCGCCGCCGCGCCGACCCCGACCCCGGCCGCCGCCCCGGCGCCTGCGCCGGCGCCGGCCGCCGCGCCGGCGCCGACTCCTGCCGCCGCTGCGGCTCCGGCGCCCGCGCCGGCCGCGACTCCCGCGCCGAAGAAGACCGCGCCGGCGAAGCCCGCCGTCGCCGCCACCGGCGCCGGCGAGTTCGCCGCCGAGGCCGAGGCGAAAGCGCATTGCCCGAGCGACACCGTCGTCTGGGTGAACACGAAGTCGCACAAGTACCATTACGCCGGCCATAAGAGCTACGGCGCCACCAAGCAGGGCGCCTACATGTGCGAAGCCGACGCCAAGGCCGCCGGCGACGTCGCCGCCAAGGGCGAGAAGCCCGCGCAATAAGCGACGGCCGCGAAACGCTAACGAGGCCGATCGGCGCCGCCTCGCCGCGTCTCAGGCGGGGCGGCGTCTTTCTGGCGAGGGAGGGGTCATGGCGGATGGTCGTTGCCACCCGAAGGCCGCGCACGAACGGCTGCGCATTCCCGACACCTACGTGTCGAGCCTGATGCTCGACCGCGCGCTCGACGCCATCCTGCGGCGCGTCGGTCGAATCGACCGCGACCACGACATTCCCTATCTCGCCGGCTACAGCCTCGACGGCGCGCGCGTCTACATCGACCGCCACCTGCCGGAAACCTTCCTCTATCGCGGCCGCGCCGTCGCGGTCGACCGCTATCTCCTGCTGCACGAGGAGGTCGAGAAGACGCTGATCGACCAGCTCGACCTGCATTATCAGCACGCCCACCAGATCGCGACGCGCGCCGAGGAGGCGGCGGTGCGCGCCGACGGGATCTCCTGGCGCGCCTACGATCGTTTCATGCAGCGCTACGTCAAGCGGATGGGCGACGAGCGGCTGGCCAAGGTTCCCGACGATCTTGACCTCAAGCCCTATCGCGACGAGCACGACTACGACCTGATGCGGCGCATGGCGGCGGCCGCCGACGCCCCCGGCCATCCCGCCCAGGGCGATCCGGCGCTGCGCCGCCGTCTCGCCAAGGCGCTGGCGGCGCGCGCGGCGAAGACGGAGCCGGCGCCCGAGAAGCCCGCCCGCCGCTGAGGCGCGGGCGCGGCGCTTCACGCCGTCCGCCGGCAGCGATAGGCGCGCGTCTCGTAGGGGAAGGCGACCTCGGCGCGGCCAGCGAGCGCCGGCGTCGCCGCGATCAGCGCTCGAACTTCAGCGGCGACGCGCGCGCGTTCGTCCGCGGGCAGCGCGGCGATGAAGCTGGTCGACAGCACGCGGTCGACGATCACCCGCTCGGGCGGCCCGACATGGGCGTGGGCGAAGCGGCGCTCGACGAGTTCCGAGAAGCCCTCGGCGGGAAAGACCGCGCGCCAGCGCCCGCTCCCGTAGCGCGGCGCGTCGCCCTGGTAGGGCGCGATGAGGCGCGTCAGCGCCGCTGCCCAGTCGACCCGCTCGTCGCGCACGTTCCATATCAGGCCGAGCGATCCACCGACTTTCAGCACGCGCCGCATCTCGGCGAGCGCGGCGGGCGTAGCGAACCAGTGGAACGACTGGGCGCAGACAATGGCGTCGAAGCTCGCGTCGGCGAAGGGAATGCGCTCCGCCGTCCCCTCCTTGGCCTCGACGCCCGGGTTGGCGGCGACGAGCCGCTCGCGCATCGCCGCCACCGGCTCGACCGCCGCGACCCGCGCGCCGGTCGCGCCGAGAAGGGTCGTGAACTTGCCCGAGCCGGCGCCGAGGTCGAGCGCCGCCTTGTCCGGCCCGAGGCCGAGATCGGCCGCAAGCCAGCCGGCGAGCGCGGTGGGGTAGTGCGGCCGCCCGGCGACATAAGCGTCGGCCCCGGCGGCGAAGCCCGTGCCGGCGGCGGGATGGAGCGGAGAATCGGACATCAAGCGCCTCCTTGACGAAACGCGGGCTCTCACAGCGGCGCGCCGTTGGCGCGATCCGTCAAGCGCGGCGTTTGGCCGCGCGCGACGGCCTCACCTGCGACGCGGCGGGACTCGCCGCGTTCGACACGCTGCCCGACGACGCGCTGATCACCAACGATTCGGCGGCGACCTTCGGCGCAGCCCGCGCGACGCGCGCGCCTGACGGCGCGACCCCTCATCCGGCCGACTTCGTCGGCTGCGTTCTCCTGCAAGGGGAGAAGGCGCGCTTGCCTCCGGCGCGGCGGGCGCTATTCAAGCCCGTCATGCGCGCCTTCCCCGACCCGTTGCCGATCGACGACGCCCTGCCGCGGCTTTGCGCCACGCTCGGCGCGGGGACGCGCGCCGTCCTCGTCGCGCCGCCGGGCGCCGGCAAGACGACGCGGGCGCCGCTGGCGCTGATGGACGAGCCCTTCGCCAAAGCCGGCAAGATCGTCATCCTCGAGCCGCGCCGGCTCGCCGCGCGCGCGGCGGCGCAGCGCATGGCGTTCACGCTGGGCGAGAAGGTCGGCGAGACCATCGGCCTGCGCGTCAGGCTGCAAAGCCTCGTCTCCGCGCGCACGCGCGTCGAGGTGGTCACCGAGGGCGTGTTCGCGCGCATGATTCTCGACGATCCGGGGCTCGACGGCGTCGCTGCGGTGGTGTTCGACGAGTTCCACGAGCGCTCGCTCGACGCCGACCTCGGCCTGGCGCTGGCGCTCGACGCCGCCGAGGGCTTACGCGACGATCTGCGTCTTCTCGTCATGTCGGCGACGCTTGACGGCGCGCGCGTCGCTAACCTCATGCCCGGCGCGGCGCTGATCGAAAGCGAGGGCCGCGCCTATCCGGTCGAGACGCGCTATCTCGGGCGCGATCCTGCGCAGCGTTTCGAGGACCAGGTGGCGCGCGCGGTTTCGCGCGCGCTCGCCGAGGAGGAAGGGTCGCTGCTCGTCTTCCTGCCCGGCCAGGCGGAGATCAACCGCGTCGCCGCGGCGCTCGAGGAGCGCGTCAAGAGCCCCAACGTCGACCTCGCGCCGCTCTACGGCGCGATGGACGCGCGCGCGCAGGATCGCGCCGTCGCTCCCGCCGCGCCCGGCCGGCGCAAGATCGTGCTGGCGACCGCGATCGCCGAGACCTCGCTCACCATCGAAGGCGTACGGGTGGTGATCGACGGCGGGCTGATGCGGGTTCCGCGCTACCAGCCCGATATCGGCCTGACCCGGCTCGACACCGTGCGCGTCTCGCGCGCCAACGCCGATCAACGGCGCGGCCGCGCCGGCCGGGTCGAGCCGGGCGTCTGCTATCGCCTGTGGGAGGAGGCGGCGAACGGCGGCCTCGCGCCGTTCGCCGCCCCCGAGATGCTCGCCGCCGACCTCTCCGGCCTCGCGCTCGACCTCGCCTGCTGGGGCGTCGCCGATCCAGCGCAGCTCCGCTTCCTCGATCCGCCGCCTCGCGCCGCCTTCGCCGAAGCGCGCGCGTTGTTGACGAGCCTCGGCGCGCTCGAGGCGACGGGTCGCGTCACCGACGAAGGCAAGGCGATCGCCGGCCTAGCGCTGCCGCCGCGGCTCGCGCGCATGGTGGTCGAGGCGGCGCGGCGGGGCGAGGCGCGCCTCGCCGCCGAGGTCGCCGTGCTGCTCACCGAGCGGGGCCTCGGCGGCGACGCGGTCGATCTGACGCTGCGGCTGGAGAGGTTCCGCCGCGACCGCGCGCAACGCGCCGAGGACGCGCGGCGGCTCGCGCGCAACTTGGCGAACCGAGCGGCAACCCTTGCCCTCACCCCCAACCCCTCTCCCGCGAGCGGGAGAGGGGGGCTCCCTTCTCCCGCTTGCGGGAGAAGGTGGCGCGAAGCGCCGGATGAGGGTCTCGGAAACGTCGGCGAATGGCTCGCCGCCGCCTATCCCGAGCGCATCGCCATGGCGCGGGGCAAGCGCGGCGAGTTTCTCATGGCGAGCGGCCGCGCCGCGGCGATCGAGCCGCACGACGCGCTGGCGGGCGAAGCCTATCTGGCGATCGGCGAGATCGTCGGCCGCGCCGCCGCCGCGCGCATCGTCATCGCCGCGCCGCTGACGCTTGACGCGATCGAGCGCGTCGCCGGGGCTGGGATCGAGACCAGCGAGGAGACGCTGTTCGACCGCGCCGCGGCGTCGCTGCGCGCGCGCCGCCGCCGCCGGCTCGGCGCGGTGATCCTCGCCGAGGCGAACCTCGCGCCGCCCGCCGACGCGGAGAGCGCCGCCGCGCTGGCGCGCGGCTTCATGAGCCTCGGCCTCGCGCGCCTGCCGTGGACGAACAGCCTCGCGCAATGGCGCGGCCGGGTGGGCTTTCTGCGCCGCGCCGAAGGCGATCCGTGGCCAGATCTCGCCGACGCGGCGCTTTCGGCCTCGCCCGACTGGCTCGCGCCTTGGCTTGTCGGCAAGACGCGCCTCGACGAATTGTCGAGCGCGGAGCTCGCTGAGGCGCTGAAAGCGCTGCTGCCCTACGACCTCGCGCGCCGGCTGGAGGCCGAGGCGCCGAGCCATTTCGTCGCGCCGACCGGCACCGCCGCGCCGGTCGACTACGAGAGCGAGGGCGGCCCGAGCGTCGCCTTGCGGGTGCAGGAGCTGTTCGGCCTCGCCGAGCACCCCGCGCTCGCCGGCGGGCGCGTTCCGCTGACGCTGCATCTGCTGTCGCCCGCGCGTCGGCCGATCCAGATCACCCGCGACCTGCCGGGGTTCTGGAAGGGCTCATGGGCGAGCGTGCGCGCCGAGCTGCGCGGCCGCTATCCCCGCCATTTCTGGCCGGAGGACCCGGCGAGCGCCGAGCCGACCAGGCGGGCGAAGCCGCGCGGGACGTGAAGCCGCATTGCCGCGCCGCCGCGTTTCCGTCAGGCTGCCGCGTCGTCCGATTCGCGTGAGATCGCCCGTGAACGCCTCGTTGCCCAAGATCGCCGTGTGCTTTCCCTCGGGAGACATGGTGCACGCCGATTTCGCGCTGGCGCTGGCGGGGATGTTGAATTCGACGCCGCCGCTCGACACGCCGATCGTCAACAACAAGTCGTCGATCGTCGCGGCGGCGCGCAACGACGGGGTGAAGCGCGCGCGCGAGATGGGCTGCGACTACATCCTGTTCCTCGACAGCGACATGGTCTTCCCGCGCGACACGCTGCATCGCCTGCTCGTCCATCGCGAGGCGATCGTCGGCGCGACCTACGTCAAGCGCGTGCCGCCCTATCCGGTGCTCGGCACGGCGGCGGAGAGCGAGCCGACCTGCGACGCGCGCGGCCTCACCGAGATGCTGCGCATTCCCACCGGCTGCCTGCTCATCCGCATGTCGGTGTTCGACGCGCTGAAGCCGCCTTACTTCCGCTTCGTCACTGACGAGGCCTCGGGCGATATCATCGGCGAGGACTACGATTTCTGCGACCGCGCGCGCCAGGCGGGCTTCCACGTCTGGTGCGACGCCAAGCTGTCGCTGCTGATCGGCCACGTCGGCCAGAAGGTCTTCCGCTTCTCGCCCGAAGAACGCGCTTAAACCTTCCTTAACCAAGGTTAAGTAGGCGCGGGGCGGCGAGGCCGAGGGCGACGTCATGAGCCTTTCCGTATCCGGCGCCGGCGACCAGGTTCTGCTCTGGCGCCTGCTGCTGGCGGGGCTAAACGGCCAGAGCGGCTCCGCGAGCCATTCGGGCGCGGAAGTTGACGCGTCTTCCCTGGCCGGCGCCGCGGCCGAACTCGCCGACCCGCCAGGCGCCGTCGGCCTGTCGGCGTCGGCGCTCGACGCGCTCGCGCGGCTCAGCGGCGGCCCGCCCGGCGGCCCGGGGCGGGACGCGGCCGACGCCGACCCTGGCGCCTCGGTCTCCGCCGGCGCCAACCCGACGAGCGCCGGCGACCGGCCGTCCGGGTTCGAGAGCGCCGTCGCGGGTCTGCAAAGCGACGCGGCGGCGGCGCTCGCGTCGGAGGTCGCGTCGTCTGCGGCGAACCCGCCCGCGCCGGCCGCCTCCGCGTCGCCTGCGGCGGCGCCGGACCTCGGCGCGGCGCTCGACGATCCGACGACGGCGCTGACGGCGCTCATCGCCGGCCTCGCCGCCAATCGGCTCGACGCCCTCAACCCCTACCTGCTGGCGACGCTGGCGCGCGCCGCGCTTCCGCTCGACGCCCCGGACGCGCGCGTCGACGAGACCGAGCGCGACGACGAGAGCTTCGAATCAGCCGAGCGGCGTCGTCGAGCCGGTTCGGGCGCCGGCGCGCAGGACGGCGAAGGGCAAGGCGAAGCGGACGGCGGCGGCGAAGACCGGCGGCGCGCGCCGTGAGGCGACGACGGCGCGGATCGCCGATCTGGCGGATAATTCCGAGCAAGGCACGGGCTTAGCTCGCTCGTCGCGCGCGACGCGGCGCCATTGCGCGGATGTGCCGCAGCGCTCCGGGCGCAACCATCCTCCCCAAACATAATTTGGTTAATGCTCCGTTAACCATTTTCTCCGACGCTGAGGCATAGAATCAAGAAGAAAGGTTTAATGCGGGGACAGAACCATGAGCCTTACGGTATCAGGGAGCAGCGATCAAAGCCTGCTGTTAAAACTGTTGCAGGCTAGCCTCGCTAGCCAAAGCAGCGCTTCGAGTCAGTCGAGTTCCAGCGGAACTTCCGCGACGTCAGCGAGTTCGACGGCGTCGTCGATCGACGCCACCAGCGCGGTCGAGCTTTCCGCTGCGGTGCTGGCGTTTCTATCGCAATTGAACGCCGCGTCGTCGGCGTCTTCGTCGTCGTCTTCGTCTTCCGACAGCGCCTCGTCGACCGACGCCATCGGCGGGCCGCCTCCGGGCGGGCCGCCTCCGGGTGGGCCGCCGGACGCTTCCAGCGCTTCGTCGTCGTCGAGCGGCAGCTCGACCAGCTCCAGCTCCGCCGCGTCGCTTCTGGCCAACGATCTCGCGACGCTGGAAGCCGATCTGGACGCGCTGGTGTCGTCGCTGACGTCGAGCTCTTCGTCGTCCACGGCGTCTTCCGCTGCTTCGGCGACGTCGTCGACCACGGCCTCTTCAACCTCCTCGTCCTCGATCCTCTCGACCGAGCTCGGCGACTTGGAGAAAGCGCTGAAGACCTTCGTCACCGACCTGGTGGCGGCGGTGGACTCTTCGTCCTCGACGTCGTCGACTTCGGCGACGTCCTGGCTCTCCGCGTCGTCGGCGTCCTCCGCCTCGGCTTCGTTTGCGCCGCCGCCGCCTTCGGGCCCGCCGCCGGGCGTGGGAAGCGCTTCCGACAGCTCGAGCGTCTCGAGCTCGAGCAGCGCCGCCAGCTCCAGCAGCGCAAGCAGCTCGAGCAACGCCAGCGAGACGTCGCGACATCACGACGCGATCGCCGAGCTGATGCAGGCGCTCGCGGCCTACGCGGCCAACACCGCTTCGAGCACCGCCAGCGCGACGTAATCGCCAGGCGACGAACTTCGAGCGCGCCGTCGCCCACAATGGGCGTCGGCGCGTTTCATTTGCGCTGGGCCTTTCAGGCGCGCGGATGGGCGGCGCGATAGGCGGCGATCAGCCGCGCCCCGTCGACCGCAGTGTAGACCTGGGTGGTCGACAGCGAGGCGTGGCCGAGCAGCTCCTGGATGGTGCGTAGATCGCCGCCGCGCGCCAGCAGGTGGGTGGCGAAGGAGTGGCGCAGCGCGTGCGGCGTCGCGCTGTCGGGCAGCCCGAGCGCGCCGCGCAGGCGCTGCATCGCGAGCTGGACGATGCGCGGCGACAGCGGCCCGCCCTTCGCGCCGACGAACAGCGGGCCGTCGGGCTTCAGCGCATAGGGGCAAAGCTTGAGATAGTCCTCCACCGCCTGGCGCAGCGGCGCGATGATCGGCGCGCGGCGCGTCTTCGCGCCCTTGCCGACGATGGTCAGCGCCTCGACCGCGCCGGTCGGCGCGTCGCGGCGCTTGATCGACAGCGCTTCGCTGATGCGCAGGCCCGCGCCGTAGCACAGCGCCAGCACAGCGGCGTCGCGCGCGAGAATCCAGGGTTCGCGCGGGTCGCCTTGGCGCGCCGCGGTCGTGACCACCGCCTTGGCGTCGGCGACCGGGAGCGGGCGCGGCAGGCGGCGCGCGGCGCGCGGCGCGCGCACCGCTCCGAGCGCGGAAGCCGCCCCGCCGCCCTCGCGTTCGATCGAGCGGGCGAGCGAGCGCAGCGCCGAGAGCGCGCGCTGCAGCGAGCGTCCGTCAATCTCCTCGGCGCGCCGGCGGGCGAGAAACGCGCGCAGGTCGGCCGGCGCGAGGCCGACGAACTCGGCGACGCCCGCCGGCGCGCCGAAGCGCTCGGCGAGGAAGGCGAGGAACTGCCGCGCGTCGCGGCCGTAGGCTTCGAGCGTGCGCGGCGAGAGCCGGCGCTCGTCGCGCAAGGCCCTGAGCCAGGCGCCGACCGCCGCGGCGAGGTCCGGCGCGGCGGGCAGGGCGGCGAGTTCGAGCGGGTCGGCCATGGGAGGACGATGCGCGGGGTTGGTTAAGGGAGAGTTGCCGGGGCGTCAGAGGCGGTTATCCGGAGACTCCAAGTGCGGAAAGAATGCAGTGCTATTCGTCAGTTTGGAGCCTTCCGTCATGACCGCCGCCGCTCCCGCCATCGCCATCGATGCGCAAATTCTCTCGGGAAGTCCGACGATCGCGGGCGCCCGCCTGTCCGTCGACAAGGACTTCGGCGAAGTCGGGAAAAATCCCGAAACTTCCTGACGTGTTCGGAGTCGCCTTGTCTCGAATACCGCCGCCAAAGCCAGCGAACATCTCGCAAGACCCGTTGTGGCGCGCGAGGATTGGCCGGGGCGTTTCAGCGTCACCGAATTACCCTGTCTTACGCGTGGGGTGCAGTCCACCTCCCCGCGCGCCCACATTTTGGCGCCTAAGCCCCTGAAAGAGCCCGCGCGAAACGGTTTTGGCGCCCCGCGTCGCCCTTCGCGGCGCCTGCCGCGCGGCGGGCTTCGTCGACCCCTTTCTCTTCAGGCGGAGGGTCCCCTCCGCCCCGCTTTCAACGCCTTGTAGCCGCTGAATTTTCTCTGCTTGCCTCGCGCCCGCTCATCCCCCACGTTAGGACCATGACCGACTCGCCGGCCGCCAGCTCCCGCTCGCGTCTCGTCGCCGTCCTCGGCCCGACCAACACCGGCAAGACCCACTTGGCGGTCGAGCGTATGCTCGGCCACTCGACCGGCATGATCGGCCTGCCGCTGCGCCTGTTGGCGCGCGAGGTCTACGACCGCATCGTCAAGGCGAAGGGACGAAACGCCGTCGCGCTGATCACCGGCGAGGAGAAGATCGTCCCTCTCTCACCGCGCTACTGGGTGTGCACGGTCGAGGCGATGCCGCTCGACCGGCGGGTGGACTTCCTCGCCGTCGACGAGATCCAGCTCTGCGCCGACCCCGAGCGCGGCCACGTCTTCACCCACCGCCTGCTCTACGCGCGCGGCGTCTCCGAGACGATGCTGCTCGGCGCGGCGACCATGGCGCCCTTGATCCGCCGCCTCTGCCCCGAAATCGAAATCCAGACCCGCGACCGTTTCTCCCAGCTCAGCTACGCCGGCTCGAAGAAGCTCACGCGGCTGCCGCCGCGCAGCGCCATCGTCGCCTTTTCGGCCGAGGCGGTCTACGCCATCGGCGAGCTGATCCGCCGCCAGCGCGGCGGCGCGGCGGTGGTGATGGGCTCGCTTTCGCCCCGCACCCGCAACGCCCAGGTGGCGCTGTTCCAGTCGGGCGAGGTCGACTTCCTTGTCGCCACCGACGCGATCGGCATGGGCCTCAACATGGACGTCGACCACGTCGCCTTCGCCGCCCTGCGCAAATTCGACGGGCGGCGCAGCCGCTCGCTCTATTCCCACGAGATCGGCCAGATCGCCGGCCGCGCCGGGCGCTTCCGCCGCGACGGCACCTTCGGCGTCACCGGCGACGCGCCCGAGCCCGACGCGGAAGTGGTGGGGGCGGTCGAAGGCCACGTCTTCGCCCCGGTCGCCGCCGCCGAATGGCGCAACGCCAAGCTCGACTTCCGCTCGCTCGCCGACCTGATGCGCTCGCTCGCCGAGCCGCCGCAGCGCGCAGCCTTAAGGCTCGCCGAGGAGAGCCAGGACGAGACGACGCTGCGCCAGCTCGCGACCGACCCGACGGTGGTCCGCCGCTGCCGCGACCGCGCCAACCTCGTCCGGCTGTGGGAGGTCTGCCAGACCCCCGACTTCCGCAAGACCTCGCAGGAGGAGCACGCGCGCCTGATCGGCGGCATGTTCGAGCACCTGACCCAACGCGACCGCCACCTGCCGGAGGACTGGATGCAGGGCCAGTTCGCCGGCCTCGACCGGCTCGACGGCGACATCGACGCCTTGTCGGCGCGCCTCGCGCGCGTGCGCACGCTCGCCTATGTCGCCAACCGCGGCGACTGGCTCGCCGACTCGGCCGGCTGGCAGGACCGCGCGCGCGCGCTGGAGGACCGGCTGTCCGACACGCTGCATTATCAGCTGATGCAGCGCTTCGTCGACCGGCGCACCTCGACGCTGCTGCGCAGCCTTTCCCAGCGCGCCGCCCTCACGCTCGGCGGCGTCGGCGCCGACGGCGCGGTGTCGGTCGAAGGCTGCCGGGTCGGCGTGCTGAAAGGCGTCCATTTCGAGCCCGAGCGCGGCGCGACGGCGCTGGAGAACCGGGCTCTGCGCGCGGCGGTCGAGCGCGCCGTCGCCCCCGAAATCGTCCGCCGGCTGGGCGCGCTCGCCGCCGACGACGACGAAGGCTTTGCGCTCGCCGCGGGCGGCCGCATCGTCTGGCGCGGCCAAGCGGCGGGCGAGATCGTCGGCGGCGAACCGTTCGCGCCGCGCGTGCGGCTGATCGGCGATTTCGGCCCCGAGCCGACGCGCGAGCGCGCGGCGCGACGGCTGGAGGCCTTCGTCGCCGCCGAGGCGGGCCGCCGGCTCGAGGCGCTAGCGCGGCTAAAGGCGGCGATCGCCGACGGCCGCTTCAAGGGCCTCGCGCGCGGCCTCGCCTACCAGCTGGTCGAGCAGTACGGCGTGGTCGACCGCCGCCGCGCCGAGGCGCAGATTCGCGCGCTGAGCCGCGGCGAGCGGCGCGTGCTGAAGGGGCTCGGCGTGCGCTTCGGCGCTTTCAGCCTCTATCTGCCGGCGCTGGCGACCGCCGAGGCGCGCCTGCTGGGCGAGGTGTTCGCCTCGCTCGCGCGGCCGGGCTGGCGGCCGGAGCGCGACGCGCTGACCCCCCTGCCCCACCCGCTTCCCCCGCCGGCGGCGCTTTCGCTGAGGGCCTTGCGCGCGGTCGGCGGCTTCGCCCTGCCGGTGGCGGCGCTGGAGCGGCTCGACGCGCTCGCCCGCGCCGCCGCGCCCGAGGCCGCCGGCGCCATCCCGCTTAGCCCCGCGCTCATCGCCGAGCTCGGCTGGAAGCCCGGCCAGGCGGCGGAAATCCTGCGCGGCCTCGGCTTCGCCCGCGCCCGCAAACGCGACTCGGCCGAGACCGAGCTGTGGCGTCGGCGCGCCGCAGCGGCCGAGACGCCGCCCGCCTCGACCGCCGCTTCGCCCTTCGCGGCGCTGGCGTCGTTCGCCAAGCCGATGGCCGCGCGCGACCGGCGCCTGAAGCGCCGCCGGGCGCGCCGCCGTTCCGCCGCAGGAAGCTCGAAGCCGTGAACGAGCCCGCCGACGCCTGCCGGGCCGACGTCTGGCTGTGGCGGGCCCGCTTCTTCAAGACGCGCAGCCTGGCGGCGCGCGCCATCGAAGCAGGCGGCGTGCGGCTGACGCGCGGCGGCGCCGGCGTCTCGCTCGACAAGCCGAGCCGGCTGGTGCGCTTAGGCGACGTCGTCGCCTTTCCCGTCGGCGAAAAATGGCTGGCGGTGCGCGTCGAGGCGCTCGGCGTAAGGCGCGGGCCAGCGGTCGAAGCGCGGACGCTTTACAGCCTCGCTTGAGGCCCCCGCCCTTGACAGCGCGCCGCGTCGCGACGAGTTTCCCGGCCGCGCGCGCCGCCTGGCTCGCCGCGCGGCGCGGGACGATGGGGGGTCCGGCGAAATGTCTTTCGTGAAAGTCAACGGCGCGGTCGTTCATTATCTGGACGAGGGCCCGCGCGAAGCGCGCGCGGTCGTCTTGACCAACGCGCTCGGCGCGGATTTGCGCATCTGGGACGAATTCGCGCCTCCGCTCGCCGAACGATATCGCGTCGTGCGCTACGATAAGCGCGGCCACGGGCTGTCCGAGCTGCCGCCCGGCCAGCCGCTGATGTCCGACTACGCCGACGACCTCGCGGCGCTTCTCGACCGGCTCGGCGTCGCGAGCGCGACCATCGTCGGCCTGTCGATCGGCGGCCTGATCGCCCAGGAACTCTATCGCCGCCGTCCCGACCTCATCGGCGCGCTCGTCCTCTGCGGCACCGCCGCCAAGATCGGCACGGAGGAGAGCTGGCGCCAGCGCATCGACGAGGTGACGCGCGGCGGGATCGAGGCGATCGCCGATGCGGTGCTGCAACGTTGGTTCACCGCCGATTTCCGCGCCCGGCGGCGGGACGAGCTCGCCGGCTGGCGGCTGATGCTGACGCGCGCGCCGCGCGACGGCTACCTCGCCGCCTGCGGCGCGCAACAGCGCGCCGACCTGCGCGCCGACTGCGCGCGCATCCGCGCGCCGACGCTGTGCGCCGTCGGCGACGAGGACGGCTCGACGCCGATCGCGCTGGTGCAAGGGCTGGCCAACGCCATCCCCGGCGCGCGCTTCGAGGTCGTCGCCGGCGCCGGCCATTTGCTCCAGATCGAACAGGGCGAACGGCTGCGCGGCCTGATCGAGACCTGCGCGGCCGGCGCCTGAGTTTTGTGCGGGAGAGGGCCGCGCCGCGCGTTGACGACCGCGCCGCCCGCCCTTCCCGCGCCGACGGCGACGCTGTATAGAGACCGGCCGCCGCCGCCCCGCCTGGGGCGGCGCGGCGCTTTTAGCGGACGTTTCATGTCCCAAGATACGATGTCCTCCCCCGTCGCGCCCGCCGCGAACGGCCACGACGCGGGGGGGCCGCCATTTGCTTCCCGCGAATTCTGGGTGCTCGCGCTGGGGTCCGTCGGCGTCGTCTTCGGCGACATCGGCACCAGCCCGCTCTACACCCTGCAGACGGCGCTCGGGCATATCCACGGCCGCGAGGCGGACGTGCGCGAGGTGGTCGGCGTCGTGTCGCTGATCATCTGGGCGCTGCTGATTGTCGTGACGACGAAGTACGTGCTGTTCCTGATGCAGGCCGACAACAAGGGCGAGGGCGGCGTCCTGTCGTTGCAGGCGCTCGCCAAGAGCGCGGCGGGCAAGGGCGCCGGCTTGGCGTTCGTCATCGGCGTCGTCGGCGCCGCGCTGTTCTGCGGCGACGCGATGATCACGCCGGCGATCTCGGTGCTGTCGGCGGTCGAAGGGCTGAAGCAGGTCGACGCCGGGCTCGAGCCGTTCGTGCTGCCAGCGACGGTCGGCATCCTGATCGCGCTGTTCTTCGTGCAGCGCCGCGGCACCGCGGGGATGGCGGCGTTCCTCGGGCCGATCATGGTGGTCTACTTCGTCGTCAACGCGCTGCTCGGGCTCAGCCACATCCCCGACGCGTGGGTGATCTTGTGGGCGCTGAGCCCTCGGCCGGGCGTCGCCTTCATGTGGGCCCACGGCGCGTTCGGCTTCGTCGTGCTCGGCAGCGTCTTCCTCGCGGTGACCGGCGCGGAGGCGCTCTACGCCGACATGGGCCATTTCGGCCGGCGGCCGATCCAGGCGGCGTGGCTGTTCCTGGTGCTGCCGGCGCTGGCGATCGTCTATCTCGGCCAGGGGGCGGCGATCATCGCCGACCCGACGGTGGTCGAGAACCCCTACTACCGGCTGGCGCCGGCGTGGGCGCTGGCGCCGCTGATCGTCCTGTCGACCGCCGCGACGGCGATCGCCAGCCAGGCGGTGATCACCGGCGCCTTTTCCTTCGCACGCCAGGCGATCCAGCTCGGGCTGCTGCCGCGGCTGGAGATCGTCCACACCTCCGAGACCCTGGAGGGGCAGATCTACCTGCCCCGCGTCAACGGCATCCTGCTGCTCGGCGTGCTGGCGCTGGTGCTGCTGTTCCGCTCGACCGGCGCGCTCGCCAACGCCTACGGCATCGCCGTTTCCGGCACCATGCTGGCGACCACGGCGCTGTCCTTCTTCGTCGTCCGGGGCCTGTGGCGCTGGCCGCTGTGGCGCGCGCTGACGGTAGTGTGCGTCTTCCTGTCGATCGACGCGAGCTTCTTCGTCGCCAATCTCTACAAGGTGCTCGACGGCGGCTGGATCCCGCTCACGCTCGCCTCCGCGATGTTCGTGGTGATGTGGACCTGGTCGCGCGGCAGCGCCATCATCGCCGCCAAGCTGCGGCGCGACTCGATCCCGATGACCGACGTCATCCGCATGCTGGAGAAGTCGAAGCCGGTGCGCGTGCCCGGCGTGGCGATCTTCCTCTCCGGCGACCCGGACTTCGCCCCCTCGTCGCTGATGCACAACCTCAAGCACAACAAGGTATTGCACGAGCGCGTGGTGATCATGTGCGTGAAGACCGAGTCGACGCCGCGCGCGCCCGCCAACCAGCGCTTCGAGGTTCACGCGCTGTCGGCCGACTTCCTCCTGCTGATCCTGCACTTCGGCTATATGGAGTCGCCGCGCGTGCCCGACGCGCTCGCCGCGCTGCGCAAGACCGGGCTGAAGTTCGACATCATGACGACATCGTTCTTCGTCGGCCGGCGCAACCTGAAGCCGGCGCCGAATTCCGAAATGCCGCAGTGGCAGGATCGGCTGTTCATCGCGCTCGCCAAGCAAGCGGCGAGCGCGCCCGACTTCTTCAACATTCCCTCCGACCGGGTGGTCGAGCTCGGCGCGCAGATGAAGGTGTGAGGCGGGGCGGGCCCATGCCGCCGAGCACGCGGCGGGCGCAGGCGGCCCGGCCGGCCGCGCCACGAGCGTTCGACGCAGTCTCGCTCACCCGCCGATGTTGAAGCTCGCCAACGCCGCCATGTTGACGAGATCGGAGTCCTTGGCGCCGATGGTGACGATCTGCACCGGCTTCTCCAGGCCGACGATCAGCGGCCCGATCATGGTCGCGCCGCCGAGCTCCTGGACCATCCGGGTCGAGATCGACGCCGAGTGCAAGGCGGGCATGATCAGCACGTTGGCGGGGCCGCTGAGCCGGCAGAACGGATAGGCGGCCATCAGCTCGCGGTTGAGCGCGACGTCGGCGCCCATTTCGCCGTCGTACTCGAAGTCGACCCGCCGCGCGTCGAGAATGCGCACCGCCTCCTGCACCCGCTGGGCGCGCTCGCCCGGCGGATGGCCGAAGTTGGAGAAGGCGAGCAGCGCCACCCGCGGCTGGTAGCCGAGCCGGCGCGCGACGCCCGCGGTCTCGACGGCGATCTCGGCGATGTCCTCGGCGTTCGGCAGCTCGGAGATCGCGGTGTCGGCCGCGAGCACCGGCTGGCCGCGCGCCAGGATCAGCGACACGCCGATCACCCGATGGCCCGGCTTGCAGTCGATGACCCGGCGCACCTCCTCCAGCGCGACCGAGAAATTGCGGGTCACGCCGGTCACCAGCGCGTCGGCGTCGCCCTGGGCGACCATCGCCGCGGCGAAGTAGTTGCGGTCATGGTCGATCAGGCGCTGGCAATCGCGGAACAGGTAGCCGCCGCGCTGCAAGCGTCCATAGAGGAACTGGGTGTAGAGCTCGCTGCGCGTCGAGGTCCGCCCGTCGTGGATCTCGACGCCCTTGTCGCCGAGGTCGACGCCGGAGCGCTCGGCGACCGCGCGCACCTTTTGCTCGTCGCCGATCAGGATCGCCGTGCCGAGGCCCTGATTGACGAACGAATGCGCGGCGCGGATGACCTGCTCCTCCTCGCCTTCGGCGAACACCACGCGCTTGGGCGTGCGGCGCACCCGCTCATGGATGCGCTGCATGACGCCGGCGACCGGATCGCGCCGCGCTGACAATTGCGCCTTGTAAGCGTCGAAGTCGACGATCGGGCGCTGCGCGACGCCGGTGTCCATCGCCGCCTTCGCCACCGCGGCGGGCACCACCTGGATGAGGCGCGGATCGAAGGGAACGGGAATGATGTAGTCGCGGCCGAAACGCGGCCGCGCCCCGCGATAGGCGGCGGCGACCTCGTCGGGCACGTCCTCGCGCGCGAGTTCGGCCAGCGCCTTCGCCGCGGCGATCTTCATCTCCATGTTGATGGTGCGCGCGCGCACGTCGAGCGCGCCGCGGAAGATGTACGGGAAACCGAGAACGTTGTTGATCTGGTTGGGATAGTCGGAGCGCCCGGTGGCGACGAGGACGTCGTCGCGCGCCCTGCGCGCCTCCTCGGGCGCGATCTCCGGATCGGGGTTCGCCATGGCGAAGATGATTGGGTTGGGCGCCATCGACTTGACCATCTCCACTGTCAGCGCGCCCTTGACCGACAGGCCGAAGAAAATGTCGGCGCCCGCCACCGCCTCGGCCAACGTGCGCAGCGGCGTGTCGATCGCGTGCGCCGACTTCCACTGGTTCATGCCTTCCTTGCGGTCGCGATAGACAACGCCCTTGGTGTCGCACAGCACCACGTTTGACGGCTCGAAGCCGATCGCCTTGATCAGGTCGAGGCAGGCGAGGCCGGCGGCGCCGGCGCCGTTGCACACCAGGCGCGTCCGCTTGATGTCGCGGCCGGTGAGCGCGACGGCGTTGATCAGCCCGGCGGCGACGATGATCGCCGTGCCGTGCTGATCGTCGTGGAAGACGGGAATGTCCATCAGCTCGCGCAGGCGCGCTTCGATGACGAAGCACTGCGGCGCCTTGATGTCCTCGAGATTGATCGCGCCGAACGAGGGCCCGAGAAAGCGCACCGCGGCGATGAACTCGTCGGGGTCTTCCGTCGCCACTTCGAGGTCGATCGAATCGATGTCGGCGAAGCGCTTGAACAGCGCCGCCTTGCCCTCCATCACCGGCTTGGCGGCGAGCGCGCCGAGGTTGCCGAGGCCGAGGATGGCGGTGCCGTTGGTGATCACCGCCACCATGTTGCCGCGCACGGTGTAGTCGAACGCGGTCGCCGGATCGGCGGCGATCGCCCTCACCGGAACGGCGACGCCGGGCGAATAAGCGAGCGAGAGATCGCGTTGGGTCGCCATCGGCTTGCTGGCGACGATCTCGAGCTTGCCTGGCCGCCAGCGGGCGTGGAACTGCAGCGCCTCCTGATCGGTGATCGAGAAGCGTTTCGGCGCGCCGTCGTTATTGTCGGTCATGACGACTTGTCCCCCAAAGGTTCGCGAGACGCGATGAACGGGGCGGCGGCGAAGCCCGCCGCGGCGGACGCCGAACCTCGTCGTGGAAAGTCAATGAAGCGCTCGCGGACGCGCCGGACGACGCCGCGCGCCCGCGCGGGCGCGCGCCCCATCGGCGCGCCTCCGGCGGCGCTCCGCCCCTCGAGGCCCTGATTAAGCCCCGCTCCAGCGCATTCTGTTCTAAAGCACGGCGGGCGTCTTGGCGACAGGCGGCGGGCGGCGCGCCTCGGCTCGGGCGCGCCCTCGAACCGCCTTGCATCTACATAAAGATATGCTTATGTGGTTATACGAACCCGCCATCGGACCTCGGCCATGAGCGAACCCTTGACCTCGTTGTTCGCCCCCCCGCCCGCGCCGACGGGCGACGCCGCCGCGGCGCTCGCCGAGGCGGCGCGCCAGCGCATTCTCATTCTCGACGGCGCGATGGGCACGCAGATCCAGGGGCTCGGCTTCGGCGAGGCGCAGTTCCGCAGCGCCCGCTTCGACGGCTGCGCCTGCGCGCTCAAGGGCGATAACGATCTGCTCACGCTCACCCAGCCGCAGGCGATCGAGGACATCCATTTCGCCTACGCCGCGGCGGGCGCCGACATCCTCGAGACCAACACTTTCTCCTCGACCCGCATCGCCCAGGCCGACTACGGCATGGAGGCGGTGGCCTATGAGCTCAACCGCGACGCGGCGCGGCTCGCCCGCCGCGCCGCGGCGAAGGCCGAGCGCGTCGACGGCAAGCGCCGCTTCGTCGCCGGCGCGCTCGGGCCGACCAACCGCACCGC